>JBIILX010000007.1:0-26663 GCA_044338275.1 Pontimonas sp. | reverse complement strand
TTCGGGAGATAGGCAAGGACGAGGCTTGCGTCGTTGCCTGCTGCTTGAATATCGAGTTTGGCAAGACCGAGCAGTCGTGGAATAAGTGGTCGGCGAACGCCAACGGCATTAATGCGATCTAGCCTCAAGCGCCTGGATGAACGAAAGAGGACGCCTTTCTTGACCTCGATGGCATCTTCGCTCATGCGCACCACGTGGAGTCGCCACTGCAACCAGATCACGCCGATTCCCAGAATTGCCAGTGTTGCCACCACGCCCCAGAACGACACTGCCCACTCGAGCAAGCGAGCAAAGGAATCGGCCTCGGCAATCTCTTCCGGGTCAACTTTGGCGATGTCGAGCAGAAGACCAAGAAACAATGCCTCCCAGGTCGCTGCAACGAAAAACCCCACGATGCCGGCAATGGCTAAGCCGCCCTGCAGCACAGGGGTGAGCGGGTGCAGGCGATACCAACGTCCATCACGCAACCAAGCCGCATGGCGCAAAGTGGGTGTGACCACTACTAGAGACCTGCCCGCCTGGACTCGGCAACAGCAATCAGGTGATCACGAAGTTCCTCGGCCTCAGCAATCGGCAACCCTGGAATAGTGACGCCACTCGATGCTGCTGCTGTTACCACCCTCAGTTCCGATAGGCCAAGAAGCCTGGTGAGAGGGCCTCGCGATATGTCAACAAGCTGGAGGCGCCCATAGGGCGCGGCCACTTGCCGGCGAAAAAGAATTCCTCGACGAACAACGACGTCGTCGTCGCGCAGGCCATAGCCAATTGCTTTCACCCTCCGCGGCACCACCGCAAGTGTTACCAGTGCAACCGCGCCGATAAGTGCCAGGGGATACCACGAGAACCTCTCCACGTCGGGGTCGTCCACCCAGAGGGGCAGAGTGGCAACGAACAGCGGGCCAGCAAGGAGACCCAGAGTCTCGACAAAAGCCACGAGGACAAAGCGTCCACTCACGGGCTTCCAGTCGATTGTGGCAGGTGTCCTCATGCGATTTCTCCTTCGGGCGCTTCCAGCGCCGATCCCTGCGTGGAGTCAGGTGGCAGTGTGCACCACCGCTCGGCTGTTAATCCACTACCCATCAACAGTATGGCCCCGAGCAGTGCCCCAGCACTTGCCCACAGTGTCTCCTCGGTCACCACCGGCCTCGTGAGAAAGAACACTCCAACACCAAGTGCGGCTCCCAAGAACAGTGAGCCGGCGACGGAGGTGGATTTGGCGAGAAGCACGACCCTCGTTGCATAGAAAGGGTCGAGCAGCTCCCGCCCGGAGGCTGAATGCAGTCTCTGCCGAATCGGCCAGGCAATCGAGAGAACGAGAGCTCCCAGAAGCGCGAGACCAACACCCCACGACCCCGGTGGCACAATCACCGGTTGGCCGAGCGCACTGAGCACCCCCTCCAGGGCCCAGGCCACAACGCCCCCGATGATCGAGAGGATCACCATCGTCATCGGCCTGGTGTGAGTCACGGGGCGTCCGGGGCTAAGCCACCAAGGAGCGTGGCCACCGGGCCACGCCCTGGCAAGACAGCCTCGGGGTCCACCTCGTTCCAGGGCTCCAAAACAAAGCGTCTCTCATGCGCGCGAGGGTGCGGAAGACTCAGGCTTTCACTCTCACTCACCAGATCGCCGTAGGTGATGAGGTCGAGATCGAGAGTGCGATTGGCATAGCGCTGGTCACCGCGCACTCGGCCGTGGGCTTGCTCGATACCGAGGAGTAGTCCCAGTGTCCGCTCGGCTGACCAGGCTGAATCCACGAGAATCACCTGGTTGAGGTAGCGGGGGGCATCCGAGTCCGCGCCATCTGCGCCGAGTGCGACAGTTTCGACCAGGCTCGAAGCGGCACGAACCATAAAGCCTTCGGTGGCGCGAATATCGGCAAGCGCGCTGTGCGCTAAGTCCTCCCGGTCGCCGAGATTTGATCCCAGCGCCACCACACACGGTGTCCAACCCTCGGTCATGAGACCACCTCAGATCGTTCGCGATACAGCGTGACGGAAACCCCAGAAAGGGTGACCGGCATGGGCGCCGAGGGCTTATGAATCGTGACGCGGGCCGCACGGGCGTGGTCAAAAACAAAAATGGCCCGAAGCACCCGCATCGCGACTGCTTCCAAAAGATTCAGAGGGTCTCCCGCCACGGCGTCTTTCACAGCAGAGGCTAGAGCGCCGTAATCCAGGGTGTCTGCCAGCGCGTCGGACTGGGCCGCTGCGCTCGCGTCAACTTCAACATCGATATCGACAACAAAGAGCTGGCCATCCGCCCGCTCGTGGTCGAAGACCCCGTGGTGGGCAAAGACCTCAATGCCACTGAGGTGAATGGTGTCATTCACTGCGTGCCCCCTTTTGCTAAAGCCTGCCAGACATCCAAGGCGCGAGTATGAATCAGTGGGTCGTGCACCCGGAGCCCCCAGACGCCCTGCCCGGCAAGAAGGGCCCCCACGACGGCAGAAGGTTCATCGCGCTGGGTCATCTCGTGCCCCTCAGGCAGCAATTCGCCTAAGAACCTTTTACGTGACGCCCCCACGAGCACGCGATGTCCCAGTGAGATCACTTCGTCTATGCCAGACAACAGCGCCCAGTTGTGAGCTGGCGTCTTCGCAAAACCCACACCCGGGTCGAGAATGATGCGATTGGCACTAACGCCCGCCTTAATCGCGAGGGCGACTCGCTCCTGGAGTTCCTTCCTCACCTCTCTGGCCACGTTGTCGTAGCGGGCCAGCTCGTCCATCAGATCGCTGTGACCGCGCCAGTGCATGATGACGTAGTCGACTCCCGATTCCGCCACAAGGGGGAACATGTCGGGGTCTGCAAGACCGCCCGACACATCATTCACAATGGTGGCGCCGGCCTCAATGGCCGCTCTCGCGGTCGAAGCATTCATTGTGTCGATGCTGACGACATAACCGCGCTTCGTGAGGGCTTCAATAACAGGGATGACGCGCTCTTGTTCACGCTCTGGGGCTACGCGCTGTGCTCCAGGCCTCGTCGACTCGCCACCCACATCAATGACCGCCGCTCCCTGCTCGATGAGCAACGCTGCGTGAGCTATCGCTAGGTCGGGAGAGGAAAACTCACCACCATCGCTAAACGAATCGGGGGTGACGTTAAGAACCCCCCACAGGACTGGCCGGGACGTGTTCACGCCCAGTCTTCTCCTCCAGCAAGCATCAGTGCCTCGTGCCGGGGGGAACCCTCGGCAAGCGTGCCCTGTGCCGCGACGGTGACCGTGGTGAGTTTCTGCTTGGGTCCTCGGTAGGCGACACAACCGTGGACTGCTGAAATCAGTGCCAGCGCCCCCGATGCAACACCGGAAGACACCAACGCGTGCACAATCATTTCGCCAACCCGCTCCTGAAGCTGGGGCCTGCGTGAGGCGACCTCGACGAGTGACACCAGTGTTCCCAGACCCAGAATGCGGTCTCCCGGTGCATAGACAACACTGACGACACCCTCGAAGGGAAGCAAATGGTGCTCGCAGAGCGAGTGAAAACTGATGTCCCTCATCGCAACGAGCTCGCCTCGTTCGTTGTCTCCTGCAGCAACGGAACGGGCGTTCACGAGAACGTCGATGGGGTCAACACCGACGCCTGAATACAGCTCGGCAAAGAGCTCGGCAACCCGCTCGGGGGTGTTCACAAGTCCTTCGCGCTGAGGGTCTTCGCCCACCGCGACCAGGATGTCGCCAACTGCGCGCTTGAGCGCCTCGCTATCCACGGTCACCGTCGGTGGCCTCACGCCGCATGGCCCTCGGCTTCGCCTGGTCGGTGCGACTCACTGGCTTCTTGCCAGCAGCACGGGCAGCCGAGGATTTCTTGGCCGGAACAGAGACTGGCCCCTTGGTCGATACAGGACGCTTGGTGCTCGAGAGCCATTGTGGCCGCTCGGGCAACTTCTTGACGCCCCGGAAAATTTCCGCCAGCTGGATGTGATCGAGTGTTTCCTTCTCAAGAAGTTCCGTCGCGAGGCGATCGAGAATGGCTCGGTTGGAATTCAAGACTTTCCAGGCTTCCGTGTGAGCCTGGTCAATGAGACGGCGAACTTCCTCGTCGACGCTCTGAGCAACCGCATCGGAGTAATCCCTCTGATGACCCATGTCCCGGCCAAGGAAAACCTCACCGCTGGCCTGTCCTAGCTTCACTGCGCCAAGACCAGCACTCATGCCGTATTCAGTGACCATGCGCCTGGCGATAGAGGTTGCCTTCTCAATGTCATTCGACGCACCGGTGGTCGGATCGTGGAACACAAGTTCCTCCGCAACACGACCGCCCATGGCGTAAGTGAGCTGGTCGAGTAGCTCGTTGCGGGTCACCGAATACTTGTCATCCAGTGGCAACACCATCGTGTACCCGAGTGCTCGCCCGCGGGGCAGGATGGTGACCTTCGTGACCGGGTCAGTGTTGCGCATAGCGGCAGCTGCCAGAGCGTGTCCACCCTCGTGATACGCCGTAATCAGCTTCTCTTTGTCGCCCATCATTCGGCTTCGGCGCTGCGGCCCTGCCATCACGCGATCAACAGCCTCGTCAAGGGTCTCGTTCGTGATCGTCTTCTTGTTGACCCGAGCAGTCAACAAGGCCGCTTCATTCAACACGTTGGCCAAATCTGCTCCCGTGAAACCCGGGGTCTTTCGTGCCAAAACGGCGAGGTCCACTCCCTTCGCCATCGGCTTGCCCTTGGCGTGAACCTCAAGGATTTTCTGGCGACCCTTCATGTCAGGGGCATCGACCTGAATCTGGCGGTCAAACCGTCCTGGACGCAGAAGGGCAGGGTCCAAAATATCTGGGCGGTTGGTTGCAGCAATAAGAATCACGTTGGTTTTGGGGTCAAAACCATCCATCTCCACCAGCAACTGGTTCAGTGTCTGTTCGCGCTCATCGTGGCCGCCGCCCATGCCAGCGCCACGGTGTCGACCAACGGCATCAATCTCGTCGACAAAAATGATGGCCGGCGCGTTCTCTTTGGCCTCTTTGAACAAGTCACGAACACGAGAGGCTCCCACGCCGACAAACATTTCGACAAAGTCAGAGCCAGAGATGGAATAAAACGGCACGTTGGCCTCGCCAGCAACAGCCCTAGCCAGCAGTGTCTTTCCCGTTCCGGGAGGGCCATAGAGCAAGACGCCCTTGGGAATCTTCGCTCCCACCTTCAGAAACTTCTCCGAGTCCTTCAGGAACTCCTTGATTTCGTGGAGCTCCTCAATAGCTTCATCTGCACCAGCAACATCCTCAAACGTGACCGACGAGGTCTCTTTGGAGACCAGTTTCGCGCGCGACTTTCCAAATTGCATGATGCGCGAACCGCCACCCTGCATGGAGCTCAACAGGAACCAGAAAATCACACCAATCAGGACGAACGGAAGGAGCAAGCCGAGAAGACTCACAAACCAGTTTGTCTTAGGCACCTCGTCAGTGAACTCGGCAACATCCGAGTTGGTGACCGCGTCCACAATTTCGTCGCCACGGGGGGCAACATAAAAGAACTGGACCTGTTTGCCGAGTCCCTCGGAATTACTGGTCAGTTCCAAGTCAACCCGCTGCTCGCCATCAATGATGGTGGCGCTACGAACCTGATTGTCGCGAAGAAGCTCAAGCCCCTCCTGGGTCGACACCTGGCGGAAGCCGCCTGCAGTCAGTAAAGACACTCCGAGCACGACGACGAGGCCACCCACTAGAACGTAGGGCAGAGGGCCTTTGATGAGCGACTTAAACGTCGGTTTTGTTCGAGCCATACCTGCCTGCGGTGCCTTTCCCCATCAAAGTTGTCTCTAACGACTATCCACCAGGCTAGCGTGCCGGGCTGACGCCCGAGCAAGTGTTCGCCTCGGGCACAGACCCCTACTCGCCATACACAGAAGGCTTCAATACGCCCACTCCGCGAAGGTTTCGGTAGGACTCGGCATAGTCCAGTCCAAAACCCACCACGAAATCATTAGGGATATCAAAACCCAGATAGTCAACTTTCACATCAACCTTCATCGCAGCGGGTTTCCTTAACAGTGCTGCGACCTTAATCGTTGCTGCTTGACGACTGGAAAAGTTCTCCAAGAGCCACGACAGCGTGAGGCCCGAATCCACAATGTCCTCGACGATGATCACATCGCGGCCCTCCAGCGAGATGTCGAGGTCCTTCACAATCCTCACGACGCCACTGGATTGGGTGGACTGCCCATAGCTGGAGACCGCCATCCAATCGATCTCAATGGGGATATGGAGCTCCCTGGCGAGATCTGCCATCACCATCACCGCCCCCTTCAGCACACCAATAAGCAGCGGTGTGGAGTGGGGGAAGTCTTTCTCAATACCCCGGGCGATGCGAGCAACGCCCTCGGCAATCTGTTCGGGCGTGAGAACGACCGATTCAATATCATCCGCGACGTCACTAAATTCCATGGCCCGTTTCTCCCCTTGGTCTAGGGCACAATTCTCGCGTGAATGGCCGTGCCTTCGCGACCAACACGGGCTCGCGCAACGGAAACCTCAGATTGACCCTTCCAGCTGGTAATCAGAGCAGCAACGTCGTGAATCTGCTGGTAGCTGGGGCTTGGTGCGCCGACGCTCATGATCAGAAGTCGAATGGCCCGAGACCGCAATGCCTCGGGCTGGTCTGCAAGTGCTGCCACCGCAGCACTCCAATGGCCAGGAGCGTGTTCGATTGAGCAACTCACAAAGAGTGTGTGTGCGAGGTCATCAAGAACCACGGAGTCGTTGCGAAAGAGCTCGGCGGTCCTCGCCAGTGCCTCGGTGATACCGGGGCCGAGGGTTTTCTCCATCAACGGCAAAATGTCTGTGCGAACTCTCACCCGCGCGAAGCGCGGATCAGAGTTGTGGGGGTCTTCCCACCATTCCTCACCAGCATCACTGAGCGCGCTCCGCAGCACCTCTCTTCGCACGCCCAAGAGTGGGCGGTGATAGAGGCCATCGGCTTTGGCCATTCCTTTGATGCTCCCGGGGCCACTGCCCCGGGCAAGGCCGAGCAGCACAGTCTCCGCTTGATCGTCCTCGGTGTGAGCAAGGAGCAGCCCCAGCGCACCGGTTTCCTTGAGAGCTTCGCTAAATGCTCCATAGCGGGCTTGTCGCGCTGCATCCTCAGGGCCTTCGCCGTCTGCGACCTGGACAACCTTGGTGAACACAGGGGAGAGCCCCCACGCTTCAGCACTGCGAGCCGCTCTGGCCGCAACGTCGGCGGAATCCTCCTGGAGTTGGTGATCAACAATCACGGCGCCAACCTGAAGGCCGAGTTTCGGGAGCTCATGACCGGCAGCCCACGCGAGAGCGAGGGAATCCCCACCTCCGCTCAGGGCGACGAGATAGAGACCTTCTGGGGGATTATCGAGTGATTGTGCCCACTCCCTCACAGCTCTCCTCGTATCAGCCATGGCGGGAGATAACCGCGGACGCCTGCCTGAAGTGCCGTGCTTGTCCACCCGGTAAGGTTACTTCACGAAACTTTCTTAACAAGGAGACCGCAGTCATGGCCCACTACCCCGCCGTTATCGAAATCCCTCGTGGCAGCCGGAACAAGTTTGAAGTCGACCACGAGACCGGTCGGGTGTATCTCGACCGTGTTCTCTACACGTCCTTCGTGTATCCCGCCGACTACGGCTATTTCGAGAACACGCTGGGCCTGGATGGCGACCCGGTAGATCTCCTCCTTCTGACCGAATACCCACTCTTTCCAGGCGTTGGTGTGAAAGTTCGCCCTGTGGGTGTCTTCAACATGACCGATGACGGCGGCAGTGACGCGAAGGTTGTTGCTGTTCCCGCAGGTGACCCTCGCTGGGAACACATTCAGGACCTCGGCGACATTCCCGAATACACGCGCAAGGAGATCGAGCACTTCTTCGAGCACTACAAGGACCTCGAGCCCAACAAGTGGGTCAAAACCGAAGGCTGGGGCTCAGCCGCAGATGCAGAAGCAGTGATTCAAGCCGGTATTGCGGCGTTTCCTGGCCACTAGAACTTAGCCCAGTCGGATTCCTCTATTGAGGAAGAACGGGTAGGGGTCCTGAGCGACCATGTTCTGTCTGGTCTCTAAGTGCAGGTGGCATCCCGTCGATCCACCAGTGTTACCGATGCGACCAATCAGCTGACCGGTCGCAACCGTCTGGCCGAACTTGACATACAGCGACCCACTCTGAAGATGGGCATAACCAGTAGTCAAACCGTCTTGGTGGGTCACTCGGATAAAGTTTCCTGACGTTCCGAGCCACCCCGAGTAGCTCACTCGGCCCGATCTGGCCGCATAGACGGGTTTGCCACAAGCCGTTGCTAGGTCAATACCTGCGTGCAAGCGTGCAACCCCATAGATCGGATGCACCCGCATGCCAAAGTGGCTTGAGACATACCCACCGGAGGGTCTGGCCCAGCCGGCGCCACTAATCTGACCAGGATCAATCATCCCCGCAACAGGGGGTTGTTGGCCCGGGGGTGTAGCAATCAGACCTTTCTGGTAGTCAGCCTCGGTGGCCTCACGCTTCTCAATCAGCACTTCCAGTTGGGCTTCCAGTCGGGCACTGTTTGCCTGCTGGGCCTCAACGGCGGCATAAGCGCGCAGGGCCGCGGCGTTGGCAGCCTCATAGGCCTGCTCCGCAGCAACCTGGAGTTCTTCCCTGATTTGACGAGCAACTTCAGCCTGATCACTCAAAGATTGAGCTGCGTTCTGATCGGCTAAGGCGCGGGCGTAGATGCCGTCGGTCTGTTCAGCAATCTTTGCGGCGTAACCAATACGACTCAGGAGCTCGGTGGCATCGTCGCCACTTATGAAGAGCGTCGCCGACAAATCTGCGCCACCCACCCGGGCAAGTTCGGCGACGAATTGCCCTGCTTTCAACCGCGATTCTTCAGCGAGTACCTGGGCTGAATCGGCTTCCCCCTGCAACTGCTGTTGGCGGAAGGTTGCCTCATCCAGCTCCGCGAGAGCTTCGTAGTAGACCTCACCCAATCGGGCGGCTTCCATCTCTGCTTCGGCGGCTTCTTTTTCAAGCTTTTCAAGCAAAGCCATAATCTGCTTGACCTTGGCTTCAGCCTTCGCAACGTCCCGTCTGGCGTCCTGGACCTCTTCCCAGGTGGGGTAGTCATCCGCAAAGGCTGGGGAGTTAAAGGGCACGCCAACGCTCAGAACCATCACGAGAGCGCCAATGGCTGCAAGCGTGGACACAACAAAACGGGGGCGTGCGGGGGTCACGAAATATAACGATAGCCACATCTCCCCCAGCGGCCAGTATTTAGGCGGGGTGTGGCGCTAATCGCCTGGGGTTTGCATTAGTACCCCGCGCTCTCTAGACTCAAACCTTGTTGTTATGCTTCGGCGAATAGCTTCGGCCCCATCGTTTAGAGGCCTAGGACGCCGCCCTTTCACGGCGGTAGCACGGGTTCGAATCCCGTTGGGGTCACCATATAATTTAATACGCAAGGCCCTGTAGCGCAGTTGGTTAGCGTGCCGCCCTGTCACGGCGGAGGTCGCGGGTTCAAGTCCCGTCAGGGTCGCGGTAGTGGGAGAGCCTCTCGTTGGAGAGGCTCTTTCTCCACCTGGCTCTGTAGCTCAGTTGGTAGAGCGTTCGACTGAAAATCGAAAGGTCACCGGATCGATGCCGGTCGGAGCCACAACATCATGCGGGCAGACTTGCCAGCATTCGTCTCGTGGAAATCAACACCCCACCCAGGACCGCGGGGATTCCTCCTCCGGGGTGAACTGAGGAGCCCACCCGCCACAACCAGGGGTTTCGCGGCGAGTTATAGCCGGGCTTGTGGAAGGGGCCACTGCGCCACCAGGGCGCTGGTTCCCCATAGAGGGCTCCGCCGATTGCACCAAAGCCTTCAAAATACTCGGGGTCAAGAATCATGTGATCGGTCATCATCTCGGTGATCGGCCGCTTCAGTCCCAGCAGATCAGAAAAGCGTCGGGATTCACTCTGAACAAAATCGTCGTCAAAGCCAAAAGGCTGCCCGTTCGGTGGAGCAGTCAACAAGAACGCGGCTACCGAGCGGGTATTCGGATAAATCTGGCCTGGCCGGTAGTAGTTGAGAAACGCCATCGTCTGCTTTGGAACAACCCGTTTTCCGAGCGCATCAAACAGGTCTGCCGGGCGCTCTGGCATCATCACCGAGTGGGTGACCACGTGTTCTGGCAAGTCTTCGTCCAAGACTCCAAAGATGGCAACTCCTGAACACGACAGCCGCTTGGGGGCCTTCTTGGCGGGCGCGCCCATCAGGCCCTCAAGTATTCCGCCATCGAGAGCACTGACAACGTAGTCAGCGTCATAGGTGGCGCGCTCGCTCACCACGGTGCCCTTCGATACGGAAACAACAGGCTCAGAGAGATGAATGTCGACTCCCGCATGGCGGGAAAGTTTCTCGAGGCCCAGCGCGATCTCGTAGACACCGCCGCTCGGAACCCACACACCATCGGTGGCCATCACTGCCGCCATGCTCGCATAGAGCGCCAGCGTCTGGCTGGGGGCAACACCGGCGTTCAGTGTGTGAATGGCGACCACGTCTTTGAGCTCCTGGGGCATCCAGGGCAGGCCCTTCAAGAACGCCTCGGTGGTGAGCCTGGTTCCGTAGCGGGACAAGAGGCGCCCCAGCGCCGGCAGTAGCTTCGGGTCCCACGGATCCGAGACCAACAAGTCGGTAATGGCTGGCCCCAAAGTCCCGTGTTCAGCCTCAAATCGTGCCCACGCATCGTGCCAAGCGTGGCCGGCTTCGACGGGAAGGTTCGCCTGGGAGCCCCGGTAGTAGTAGCGACCCACTTCTGGCAAACGCTCAAGGGTTACCCCGGCAATATCGACAGCACTCTCGCCAGTGGGCCCGAGTGCGTCATAGGCCGCCATGACCTGCCCCCACACATCGGGAAATGTGACCATCGAGGGCCCGGTGTCAATGCGTTGACCGGCAAGCTCGATGCGCCGACTCTTCCCCCCGACCCAATCCTGGCGCTCAATCACGGTGACCTGGTGGCCTGCCCGTGCCAGCAGCGCTGCGGCTGCTAACCCACCAAGCCCTGCGCCGATGACGACTATGCGCTTGGTCATGGGGCTGGGTAGGAACCAAAAGTCAGGCCTGCCACCAACTGCACCCCTGCCACAGCGCCAGCCAAGTAGGGGAAAGCGACGGAGTATCGATAGAGGCTCTTAGCCTGGGCCGTCGTCGGCTTTCGCCACTGAGCCACGATCAGCCAGAGCGCCAATATCGCGTTCACAATGGCCACAGGAATGTTCACAGTCCAGAAAAGAACAGTCGATACCGTCCACCAGAAGCCAGCCCAGACGAGTGAGCCCTTCACCCCAAACTTGACCGCGGTGGTGATGATGCCCACCGACCCGTCCTCTTCGATGTCCTGAATAGCGTCATAAACGTGCTTGGCCATCGACCAGGCCATCAGACCGATTGCCGCCGCCCACAACGGTGTCTCGCCCAGGGCATAGGGGACAAAGACCAGCGGGAAGGCGTAATCAGCGTTAGACACCGAGTCCAGAATCGGCCGGCCCTTGAAACGCAGGGGCGTTGCCGAGTACTGCCAGAACGAGAACGCGTAGAGCGCCATCCAGGCGACTGCTTCCCAGGGCAGTGTCACAGCGAAGTAGAGCAGGAAAGGGACGTTCGTGAGGATGACGCCCCACCCGATCATTCGAGTCTCGGAAGGCTTGATCTTCGCGCCACCATAACCACCCTTGCGGTCGTTATCGGCGTCGGTGTCCTGGTCATAGATGTCGTTGATGCCATAGATCAAAAGGTTGAAGGGGAACGTCACCCAGATGAGAATCGGAAGAATCTCCCACGTCCAGAGATAGCCGGAGAGCCACATTCCAATGACGGTCGTTCCAATAGTGTTCACCCACAACACAGGGCGAGAAATCTCGATGAGCCGCCTAATCACGTCACCCAGCCTAGCGGTGGGCGCTGCGGACTAGCTCAGGGCAATTTGGGGCGGAGCGGACCGCGGTGGAGCTTGTACTGCATCGCCTGCGCGACCGGCTTGATCTGGATCAAATCTAAATTCACGTGGCCCGGGAGCGAGAGTGCGTACGCAACAACATCAGCGACATCTTCTGCCGTGAGAGGTCCGTCGACGTCCTGATACAGAGCTTCGGTGCGAGCCTCGTCGCCTGCGAATCGTTTCAGAGTGAACTCGGTTGTCTTGACCATGCCCGGAGCTACCTCCACCACACGAATCGGTTCGCCCACCAGCTCCAAGCGCAGCGCACCTAGCGCGCCGTGCAGCCCCTGCTTCGCAGCGTTATACCCTCCGCCGCCTTCATAACTGACGAACGCAGCAGTCGAGGAAATGGCCACAATATCTGCATGGCCGCCGACCAGGCACTGCCGTCGAAGGCTGGGCAACAGCGCCTTAATCATGCGCTGGGTGCCGAGCACATTAACCTCAAACATCGTCTGCCAATCCTCCGCGTGCGCAACGCCCACTGGATCGTTGCCCACCGCCAGTCCGGCGTTGTTGATAAGCGCTGCGATGTCGCCCGTCGAAGCCACGTAGTCAGCAATGCGCTCGACATCCTCTGCCTTGGTGACATCGCCCACCATGATGTCGCAACCGGTCTCGGCCGCAAGCTGCTCTAGGCGTTCGGCTCGCCTGGCAACACCAATGACCGACCAGCCTCTCGAGCACAACAGTCGGACGGTTGCCTCGCCAATGCCCGAACTCGCCCCAGTTACCAGGGCGCGTCTCGGAGCAGCGCTACTGCCCACTACCCCCACCGACAGATCCCAGGACGACGTTCCATTCATAAATCTCACGACTAGTCACGATGCCCTCACGTGAGAACGGGTCAGCGTCCAGAAGTTTCTCGACCTCCTCCACTGAGTCCGCCTCAAAAATCAACAGGGCTGAAGGAGTAGAGCGTCCAGCCGTGGGCCCAGCGGTCAACAAACCTCCCCCGCCGAGCAGAGCCGTCAAATATGCCCGGTGTGCGGGGCGATGCGTTGACATCGCTTCGGAATCCGAGACGTAGTGGTAAGTCACTGCATAAATCGTCATCGCGTTCCTCAGAGCGCCTTGACGGAGGTGAGGACCTTGGTCAATGAATCCTTCGCGTCCCCGAACAGCAGGGTGGTGTTGGGTTCATAGAGCAATTCGTTCTCAATGCCGGCGAATCCAGGGCGCATCGAACGCTTCAGGAACACAACCTGCTTGGCGTCCCCAGCGTTGAGGATGGGCATGCCATAAATCGGCGAGCCCGGTGTCGTCTTCGCGGCCGGGTTGACCACGTCGTTTGCACCGACCACCAAACACACATCAGCGTTCTTGAACTGAGGGTTGACCTCGTCCATTTCTTGCAGAACCTCGTAGGGGACGTTGGCTTCTGCAAGGAGCACGTTCATGTGTCCTGGCATGCGGCCGGCGACCGGGTGAATTCCAAAGACGACCTCGATGCCCTTGGCCTCGAGCGCCTTAGCCAGTTCATACATGGTGTGCTGTGCCTGGGCGACAGCGAGACCATAACCGGGAACAACAATCACGCGCTGCGCGTAACCCAGAAGAATGGCAACATCCTCGGGTGAGCCCGACTTAACCGGCCGGTCCGAGACCTCAGTTGAGCCAGCAGTGGACCCGCCCTTGAATGCACCGAAAATGATGTTGGCGACACTTCGGCCCATGGCCATTGCCATGGCGCGGGTCAGGATTGTGCCGCTGGCACCCACGAGAGTTCCACCGACCAACAGCAAGGTGTTGTTGAGCACAAGACCAGACGCCGCAACAGCGAGACCGGTCATAGCGTTCAGCAGAGAAATAACGATTGGCACGTCAGCCCCACCGACGGGCAAGACAACCAAGAGACCCATAATCAAGCCGGCCACCATGAGGCCGACTGCCATCACAAAGTCGCCTTGCATCACTACCAGGACTGCCCCCACCAGAGACAGAATCGTGAGCGCGATCATCACATACTGCTGGCCCTTGAAAATCACAGGCCTAGTAGTCATCATCTCTTGGAGTTTGGCAAAGGTAATCACCGAACCAGAAAAGGAGATGCTTCCGATGAAGATTGTGAAAGCCACAGCGATCAAGAATCCCAGCGTGTTCGCAGCCTGCAGCTCAAGCAGTGCTACAACAGCGGCGGCGCCACCACCAACACCGTTGAAGAGCGCAACGAGTTGCGGCATCTGGGTCATCTTGACCATGCGGGAGGCGGGAACAGACAGGATTGTTCCCAGACCAATCACCAGGAGAATCCAGCCGATGTTGCTCAGTTCTTCGGCCAGGAACACCGTGACGACACCCACCAGCGCACCAAACGCACCGATTAGGTTGCCTCGTCTGGCCGACTTAGGCGAGGACAGGCCCTTCAGCGCGAGGATGAAAGCAACAGCCGCAAAAAGATAAAGAAGTGCTTCTACCTCGGGAGTAATCATGCTCATGATGCGCTGCCTTCCGAAGGCTTCCTCTTACCGGAGAACATTTCCAACATGCGGTCGGTGACCACGAAGCCACCGACTAGGTTCACTGTGGCCATCAGCACGGCGAGCAGAGCAAGAATCAGGATGCCGGTGGTCTTGGCGTGACCGGCGACGATGATGGCACCGACCAGGATGATGCCGTGGATCGCGTTAGCGCCAGACATCAAGGGGGTGTGCAGGGTGCTCGACACCTTCGAGACAACTTCGAAGCCGACGAACACCGCCAGCACGAAGTAGGTCAACACGATGATGGATTCCATTACTTCTTGCCTTTCTTCGCTGCACCGGCGGCAATAGCCTCGGCAGTGGGCTCATGACGAATCTGGCCATCGTGGGTCAAACATGCCCCCGCAACAACCTCATCCTCAAAATCTGGCTGGACTTTCTTGTCCTTGGTCATCAACTCGAGCAGGTTGGCAATGTTCTTCGCGAACAGACGCGATGCGTCATACGCCATGCTCGAGGGCACATCTTTCATACCGACCAGGGTGATGGCTCCACCGGTCTTGCCGACCGCAATGGACACGTCTTTTCCGGGCTCGGATCCTTCGACGTTTCCACCGGTTTCGGCGGCAAGGTCAATGATGACCGAGCCTGGCTTCATCCCCTTCATCATCGCTGAGGTGATGAGGCGCGGAGCCGGACGTCCAGGGATTGCCGCTGTCGTAATGATGACATCGGCTGCGCTCACGTAGGGGGTGAGAAGCTCCTGCTGACGCTTGACGCGATCCGCTGCCAATTCCTTGGCATAACCGCCAGCGCCATCGGCTGCAGCATCGAGCTCAAGCTCGATGAACGTTCCGCCCATCGAGCGAACCTCGTCCGCGGAAGCGGAACGGACGTCATAAGCCATGACCTTGGAGCCAAGGCGCTTAGCCGTGGCGATCGCCTGGAGGCCAGCAACACCAGCACCGAGGACCAACACCGTTGCCGGAGGAACGGTCCCAGCAGCCGTCATGTACAGCGGAAAAAAGCGAGGGAGGCGCATCGCGCCTTCTAGGACGCAGCGATATCCAGCGACCAAAGCCTGTGAGGTCAGAGCGTCCATCGACTGGGCACGGGAAATTCTGGGGACAAGCTCGAGGGCAAAAGAGGTGATCTTGTTGTCACGTAGCGCCGTGACTGCGTCCGTCTCTGAAGCGGGGGACATAAGGCCCACCGTCAGGGTGCCCTTCTTGAGCTTCTTGATTGTCGCCGGGGCTAGAGGCCTCACGTGGGCAAGAACATCGACCTGGCCGGGGTCCACTGTCGGGGCGATAGTGGCACCGGCAGTCTTATAGTCCTCATCGGCGTAGCCGGCCAAGACGCCAGCGCCTTTCTGGACCGTGACCTTCAGGCCCTTGCCGACTAACTGCTTGACCGACTCTGGTGTGGCCGCAACCCGGTTTTCACCGGAAATAGGCTCTTTGAGAACTCCGACAATCATTGATTCACCCTTGACTGGTTAGTGATATCCCCCGGCGAACCAACCCCAGGGCGAGTAGCTTCAACCGTAGCAGAAAGGGTCAGACTCTCAGTGGTGGCCAGGCTCCAATCCCTGGTCATCAACGTGGGTGCTGCGGACTTTAGCTGTGTAGAAATACCCGTGGTGCCGAATGACCAAGTACGCGGCTGCCGCAGCCAAGACAATAGACAACATCCCGAGACTCGCGGCACCCATGAGAGCAATATCGCTCCACGCGAGCACCGAGGGCTCCCCCACAACACCAGGTTGTTCATCCACGAGTGAAGCGTATCAAATACCTAACTGAATTTAGTTATTTATACGACTCAATTAAATCGATCATCATCGCGATGTGGTTATCGATGAGTTGATTGGCAATCGGAGCGATTTCCGGAATAGAGCGGGAGGGAAGGTGTTGGCCTGCAACCCAGATCGAAACCCCGAGCGTCGACCATGACACGGTAGGAACCAGCGCCCGGAGCTCTGGGTCCATGAACAGCTCCAGCCGGGGCACAGTGCCAAGACCCCAGGGAGGGTCCGATACCTCACCGTTGCGAATGTCTTTGATGAGTGAGCCCACCCGGGCGAGATTCAATTCAAAGCCTTTATTCATAATCTCGCCAAATGACTGACGGACAATATAGGAGACGTCCTTCGCTGCCAGCGGGTAGTTAAGCACAGCACCCCAGCCCCCCATCTCGTCCGTTTCCTTGATTTCCGCCAAAATCCAGGCCGCTAGTCGGTCTTTGGGGTTGCGGGGAGCCCGCTGCACTGCCGCCCAGAGATTATCGACGTATCGCAAATACATCATGTGAGCCGCCTCGGCGATGAGTGCGTCCCGACCCCCGAAATAGTGGTTGACCATCGGGTAGGTGATGCCGAGTCGATCACACACGCTCGAGACATTAAAAGACGTAGGGCCGGCTTTAGCGACCTCGTCAAAAGTGATGTAGAGAATCTTCAGCCGCATCGGGGGCTGCGGGTCTGAACCGAAACGCAACCAGTGTGAATCGACAAGCGTTGCGTCGGGATGGGTTGTGTCAGAGAGCTTTCGTCTCGCCATACCGACCCCCGAGAGTGAACTTGATTATGCGCGAAGCCTACCCGGAGAAAATAGCTAGAAGATTGATTGAATTTTGGAATTATGTCGGCCAGTCGACTTCGTGCAACTGCCTTAACCGGGATGGCGCTCAGCCGACATGTCACGAACGTCGCCTTGCCCACATACCCCATGGGGTATATTGTGTACTCGACGAAAGGATCCGCATATGCCCACCATTGACCTCACTCACGACGACTTTGAAAAGACCGTCACGTCCGAGGGAATCACCCTGGTTGATTTCTGGGCTGACTGGTGTGGCCCCTGTCGCGCATTCGCCCCGGTTTACGACGAGGCCAGCCTCAAGCACCTGGATGTCACCTTCGGCAAAGTGGACACCGAAGCCGAGCAGGCATTGGCCCAAGCTGCAAACATTCGCTCGATCCCCACCCTCATGGCCTTCCGGGATGGAATCCTCGTCTTTGCCCAGCCAGGCGCTCTGCCCGCACCGGCTCTAGAAGAAGTAATCACCGCCGTAAAGGCCTTGGACATGAACGAGGTCCGCACCGAGCTGGAGAATGCGCAAGCCGAGGAAACCGCCGACGCCTAGAGCTCGGCGCGCGAGCGGAAGGTTCGACGAACCTTCTCGACGAAGTTTTTGGCCGGTGGCTCGTTGTATCCATCAGCTCGCTCTTGCCCCGACATTGCGGCAATCGCGTCCATGACCTCATCGGTCGCGTGACGGCGAGCCCGGCCTGAGTCGGCTTTGCCGTGTTTGGAGAGATTCAGGGGTTTACCAAACTGGATAGTGACCTTTGCCGGTTTAATCCCTGTGGAGCCAATCGGCTGGACCTTATCGGTGCCATGAAGTGCGACTGGCACCACCACCACGCCCGCGGTGAGCGCTAGCCAAGCAACGCCGGTCTTCCCGCGATACAGCCTGCCATCGCGCGAGCGTGTGCCCTCCGGGTAAATCGCAAAAGCTTCGCCGTCGTTGAGGAGCCCTAATCCAGCGTCCAAAGCCTGCTGCGCGGCCTGCCCTGCGCCCCGGGAGACAGGAATCGCGCCAATGCCTCGGAAGAACGTCCGAGAGATAAACCCCTTGAGTCCAGTCCCGGTGAAATACGTATCTTTCGCCAAGAAGGACACTGGCCTGGGCGCAAACAAAGTAATCACAACGCTGTCGATAAAAGACAGGTGGTTACTCGCCAGAATCACCGGACCAGAACGAGGCACATTCTTTCGGCCAATGATGGTTGCCCGAAACAAAGCCCTAGCAATAGGGCCCAGGGTCATCCGGCTAACTAGCTTGAGCATAAAGACCTAACGGCGGGTGGAGCGTTTTTTCACCTTAGCGGGAATCCCGACGGCAAGCGCGCCAGCGGGCACATCCTCCAACACAACCGACAGAGCGCCGATGATCGCATCATCGCCAATGGTGACCGACCCAAGTATTGCCGCTCCCGCGCCGACAGACACCCGGTCGCCCAGCTGCGGGTGGCGTCGCCCCACCGCGTGGTCACGGCTCGTGGGGGTTTTCCCGCCCAGGGTCACGCCGTGATAAATCAGGCAATCGTCGCCGACAGTCGCAGTTTCCCCAATCACCACACCCATGCCGTGATCGATCACCACCCGGCGCCCGATGGTGGCTCCCGGGTGAACCTCAATGCCGGTGATGAATCGTGAGAGGTGCGAGATGAGGCGGGCTGGCAAATACCAACCCCACGTCCAGAGCCTGTTGGCGCCACGATGCCACCACAGAGCGTGAACACCCGGTGATGTGAGGAAGACCTCCAGATTGTTGCGGGCGGCAGGATCCCGCTGTCGCATCGCTTCGATATCTTCGCCGATGCGGGTGATGGGAGGCATGTTAGCTTTCGAGACCCTCGTATAAAACAGTGGACAAATAACGCTCACCAAAGCTTGCCAGAATAACCACGATGGTGGCGCCAGCAAATTCAGGACGGTGGGCCAACTCGACCGCTGCCTGAGCAGTAGCCCCCGAGGAAATGCCTCCGAGGATGCCCTCTTCAGCGCCCAGTCGTCGTGCCATCGACACCGCGTCAGCGCTAGTCACATCGATGACCTCGTCGTAAATGGTTTGGTCCAAGATGGGCGAAATGAAGTTCGGCCCGATTCCTTGAATCTTGTGGGGGCCAGCCTCGCCGCCATTGAGCAGAGGCGATTCAGCCGGCTCGACTCCGATGACCTTCAGGCCTGGCTTCTTGGCCTTGAGCGCCTGGCCGGTTCCAGTCAAGGTGCCACCGGTGCCAACACCGGAGATGAACACATCAACGGCGCCATCAGTGTCCCGCCAGATTTCTTCAGCTGTTGTCCGACGGTGAATCTCGGGGTTCGCTTCGTTCTCAAACTGACGGGCCAAGACTGCGCCTGGGATAGCCTCGGCGATTTCCAGCGACTTAGCGATGCACCCCGTCATTCCCTCCGCGCCGGGGTTCAGGACCAACTCTGCTCCGTAGGCGCGCAAGAGCATCCGGCGCTCCATGCTCATGGTGTCTGGCATCACGAGGATGGCCTTGTAACCGCGAGCGGCTGCGACCATCGCTAGTGCAATACCCGTGTTGCCACTGGTGGCCTCGACGATCGTTCCGCCTGGCTTAAGTTCCCCGGAAGCTTCGGCTGCATCAACCACAGAGATGGCGAGCCGGTCCTTGACCGACGACGACGGGTTATAGAACTCGAGCTTGGCCAACACGGTCGCGCCTGCGCCCTCGGTCACTCGATTCAAACGCACGAGCGGGGTGTTCCCAAACGCTTCCGTGATGTTTCCATAAACCAAAGACACGATGCTCCTTTTATCGCAGGGCCAACGCGACTAAGAGTATTGGTTTGTGGCCAGGGGCGCCTCCTGAGAGGTAATACTGTTACGACGATGAAAGTTCACCCGTGCTAACCGTTGCCCTCGGGCTTATTGGGGCTCTCACCTACGGGGCTGCTGACTTCCTTGGCGGTCTGGCTGCGCGCCGATCCTCGACCATCCTGGTCACTGCAGGGGTTGCCGTCGTCGGCCTCATTGGCATCGCAGGCGCTGCCCTCTTCATTCCCGCCGTGAACAGCGCGGATGCATGGTCGTATGGCGTTGCCTCGGGAGTTGCTGGAGCGATTGGCATCGGCTTGCTCTATGGCAGTCTCGCCATTGGGCCCATGAGTATTTTGTCCCCAGCAACAGCATTCATTTCTGCCATCGTTCCCGTCAGTGTCGGTGTGGCTGCCGGTGAAGGCGGCGGTCCGAGCTTTTTCATTGCTATGGCGCTGGCTCTCGTTGCGGTCGTGTTAGTCGGTTTTGTTCCAGAAAAAGGAGCCGTGAGGCCCAGGCCTCTCGGGCTCATCATGGCTGCGGGCTCGGGGACGTTTATTGGACTCACCGTCGTTCTGATTGATCTCTCGCCCGCTGACTCCGGGGTGATTCCACTGGTTGCCAATCGCATCGCATCATCAACGCTGTTGCTCGTGGCAGTTGGCGCTGTGGTAATTGCGCGCATGGCGCGCTCACGAACCCCAAAACTGCCGGGCCTCGCAGAGATCAGCAAGCTATGGCCGATCGTTATTGCCGCCGGCATCTTTGATGTTGTGGCCAACATCGCCGTTATCTATGGCCTTCGGCTTGGCGATTTGAGCGTCGTCTCGGTCCTCATTGCGCTCTATCCGGCAGGAACAATCCTGCTCGCCTCAGTGGTGCTGCGGGAGCGCATAGCCCTCGTCCAGTGGCTCGGATTGGGGCTTGCGCTCGCCGCAAGCGCACTACTGGCTCTCTAGACGGCTTCGAAGGCCTTCACGTCCGAGGGACGCATGTCCCTGGGCTCAACAGAAATACCCGCCGTCCTCATCAAGTCCATCAACCTGCGAGCTCGCGCGCGCGTGGTCAAGGTGATGACGGTGCCCTTCTTGCCCGCACGACCGGTGCGACCGGAGCGGTGAACATAGGACTTGTGGTCATCGGGGGGATCGACCTGAACAACAGTGTCGATGTCATCGACGTGAATACCGCGGGCGGCAACATCGGTAGCCACCAGGACGCTGACTCGACCGGAGGTGAGCTTGTCCAGGTTGCGCTGACGACGAGCCTGGTTCAGATCACCGTGCAGGCTGACAGCGGGAATACCTTCGTCATCGACCATGTCGGCAAGTTCCTCGGCAAACGCGCGGGTGCGCGCAAACATCAGCGTTTTGCCACCCTTGCGGGCCAGCTCGATCACCATGTCGCGCTTGTCACGCTGGTCAACAACCCAGACCTGGTGGTCAATCGTCGAAGACTCCTGGTTCTCACCAGCAACTTCAAACACAGCAGGGTCGCGCAGGAATTCACGCACGATGTTGGACACTCCGGCATCCAGGGTGGCGGAGAACAACAGCCGCTGCCCCTCGGGCGCAGTGGCGCTGAGGATGCGCTGCAGTGGCTCAATGAAGCCAAGCTCGCTCATGTGGTCAGCCTCATCGACAACCGAGATCATGACCTGCGACACATCAAGCTTGCGCCTGGCGATCAAGTCTTCGATGCGCCCGGGAGTTCCGATGACGATGTCAACACCGCGCTCAAGAGCGCCGATCTGACGGCCGAGCGGAACACCACCATAAACCTGAGTCGTGAACAGGCCAACACTGCGGGCAATGGGCTGCACCGTCCGGTCAATCTGAAGAGCCAGCTCCCTGGTGGGGGCAAGAATCAAGGCGCGTGGTGCGCGGCCAATAGCGCGCTTCACGCCGTTCTTGGACATCTGCAACAAGCGCTCCACCAACGGAGCGGCAAAGGCAATGGTCTTGCCCGATCCCGTGCGGCCACGTCCCAGAACATCGCGTCCGGTCAATGCCACGGGGATAGTTGCGGCCTGCAGGGCAAACGGCGTTGCGGCTCCGAGTTCCCTGATGGCATCAACAATGCGTGAGCCAAGACCCAGGTCGCCAAACTCCATGCCCTCTGCTGAATCAGCAGTGACCTGAATTGCGGCAAGCGCATCGTGAACAACGGAGGGGAAACTGGGGCGCGAAGAACGCTCTGATTGGCGGGGGCGATCATCGAACGAACGCGCCGGACGACCGGGGCGCTCACCAGAGGAACGCTCGTAACGACCTGCGCGGTCCGAGGATGGGCGATCAGTGCTGGTCCGGTCAGAACCGAAGCGGTCTGAGCGAGGACGGTCTGAGTCAGAACGACTGGGGCGCGATGGGCGCTCGCGGTCAAATCTTTCACCCCGTGCCGGACGGTCTCCATAAGCGGGACGTTCGCGCTCACCGCGCTCACCGCGAGCGGAGCGATCCCCCGATGCGGGACGGTCATACTGCGGGCGCGAGGCACGCTCACCGGTGGCGGGGCGCTCGCCGTAGGTGCGTGCTGGACGGGCTGAACGATCGCCATGGGCGGGTCGCCCACCCGTTGCGGGACGCGAAGGACGATCGTCGCGCGCTGGTCGCTCGGACGAGGCGGAGCGTTCGCCGCGCTCGGGGCGTGAGCCCTCGGGACGCGGACGCGCTTTTTTAGCATCCTGGAAGGAGGTGCGCTTGGTTGGGGGGCGCCACGAAGACGCCTGCTTTTTCTGAGGCATGGGTTTAGCTTTCGTGATGATTATTTGAGGAGAAGAGGCGTTACATTCACGCCCAACCCAGATCACCACTAGCCAGACCGGGGCTGTTTCGTCTACACATTACGGCCGCTCTCACGATTGTGAGGCGATGGCCCTCGAGGACTGCCTACAGCGGCACCAACTCTTGTTCCAGGACTAACGGTACCAGGTGATGGAGGTTTAGGGTAGGGGTGTGCCCCGCGCCCTTCACTACATCAGACGCTGGGGGCAACTCTTCGCAGGCCTCTTCCTCTTCGGTTTCGCTGCCGCCATGATGTTGCGCTCCGGGTTCGGTGTTGACCCCTGGACCGTCTTTGCCGAAGGCATCCACGTCACCTGGGGCTTTAGCATCGGCTGGGTCATCGTGGTCACCGGCGCCCTTGTCCTGCTGATTTGGATACCCCTTCGCCAAAGGCCGGGCCTGGGAACGATCCTCAACGTCCTTCTCATTGGCCCAGCTATGGAAATTGGATTGGTGCTCATTGAGACCCCCGCGTCCCTTGTGCAGAGGGGATTCCTCTTTGCCACCGGGTTGCTCATGATGGGAATCGCGAGCGGCCTCTATATCGGCGCCCGCTTTGGGCCAGGACCGCGCGATGGCCTCATGGTGGGATTCAATGCCAGGTTTGGCTGGCCCATGTGGATTGTGCGCACGGTGGTGGAGGTCACCGTGCTGACTATCGGATGGGCTCTCGGTGGCAGTTTTGGTGTGGGAACCGTAATTTTTGCGCTCAGCATCGGAACGCTTGCCCAGCGCTCCATCACAGTGTTTAGGGTTCCTGACTACCCCACAAAATCAATCGGCACATAGACGTCCTGCACGCGATCATCGAGCGCGGTGTGATCGTTCCTCGTGTACAGACCACAGAGACGCTCCCGGCAGTCAACGTTCTCATCGGCAAAACCTGGCACCTCGATGTAGGCGGTGAATGTGCCTTGTGTGTGGTCATCAAAGCTTCTGGCACCAAACAGGCGCCACGCCCACTGGTCATTAATCCAGTTAGAGGGGGCGTATTCGATGGCTCCCGCTTCACTCGTCTCGCCCGGTGTTGTGGAAGGAACCCCGCCCAGGCAGGGCCCTGGCTTCTCGTTCAAGGCACCTGGAACAGCGCAGATGGCGACATAGATACCTGAGTCTGGGTTGTACCCAGATCCGGTCACGATGATTCGGTCGCCGGCGATCAAGCGGTCCAGGCCGCGGTCCTCAGCGTTCTCGAGCGTTGCGCTAAGAACCCTGGTGCGCCCGTCGTCACCGGTTGCCTCAACCGATGTGGGATACCCCTCAACAATCAGCTCTTGACCGGAGAGGCCCTGAGGATGGGCCATCACACTGGGGGCGACCAACCAGGCCACGAAACCACCGGTCACGAGGAGAATTCCGGCTAAGGCCCAGAGGACACGGCGCAGTATCGGTCGTTTGTTCGCAGCCACCGCCTCAGTCTAGGAGGGCTACTTGCGCACTACCCTCAGACTGTGAAGCTATGGCCAGTTCTCGCGGTTGCCCTCGGCGGTGCGCTGGGCACGCTCGGGCGCATTGGCGCTGACCTCGCCATGGCGGGGCTGCCTGGTGGGCACGAGTGGGCAACGCTTGGCGTAAACCTTCTGGGGTCCTTGGGCCTGGGACTAGTCATCGGCCACGGTCTGCCCCGTCTCTCGAGTGCTCTTCGCGATGGACTCACGGTCGGTGTGCTCGGTTCCTACACAACGATGTCGGGTATCGCCATCATTGCGGTTGCCCTGCCCGCTCTTGGCGCGGTCTATGTGCTCGGCACCTTCGCGCTGGGAATCGCAGCTGCCTGGATGGGCTACCTGGTCGGACGGCGGCTCTCATGAGCGCTGAACTGCTCCTTCTCAGCGTCGCGCTCGGATCACTAGGCGCCCTAGTGCGCTATGGAATCCAGGCCTGGAGCGCTAGGACTGACAAGGGACGAATCGGCATTCTGGCGGCGAACATTGTGGGCTCTGGCCTCGCCGGCGCGCTTTTCGCACTGCCCGATTCCTTCACCACAGCGGCAATCCTTGCCGGGTTCTGTGGCGGTCTGACGACTCTCTCGACCATGGTCGTGCATCTTCTTCCGGTCCCGAGCGCGCCCCCGCTTCGCTCGCGCCTGTGGCTGGGCCTCTGGCACGTGGTCGGCAGCGTCGGCGCAGCGCTTGTGACCCACAGCGTTGTCGCGCTGTGGCTGGTGAATTAGCCAGAGTGCGCGAAGGGCTGCGTGATACACTCGCGACGATTTATATCTCTTCTTATCAGCGAGTTTCTTCACCTAGTTGATGTCGATAAAGGAGTGACCGAATGGGTCGCGGCCGTCAGAAAGCAAAGCACACGAAAGTTGCTCGGGAGCTCAAGTATTTCAGCCCCGACACTGACCTCAGCCAACTGCAAAAAGAGTTGGCCGGCTCCACCGACCACGAGTCGCCTGACTACGACAAGTGGGCTGATCTAGACGAGGAATCTGAGGACAAGTAAGTCCCGACCAGCCTGACGGCTCCGCCGGAAACGCCCTTCGCCTCAGTGATTGCCCCCTCGGGGTTCGCTCCCTTGGTTGCCGCAATCTCGCCTACCCGCCACGCTCGGTGACCGTGGCGTTGGAGCGTTGCTGCCAGCGCATCTGCTTGGCCGGGATCAACCACGAGGGCCATTCCGATTCCCATGTTCCAGGTGTCCTCGACATCGGTGGTGGCGAAGCCCCCGGCTTCGGCCAGCACCCCAAACACCGGAGCTGGAGCCCACGTTGCCCGGTCCACATCAAGGGAGACTCCCTGGGGCAAAACCCGCGAGAGGTTCTGGGCGATCCCGCCGCCCGTCACGTGGCTCATGCTGTGAATAGCTCCCGGATGAGCAGCCAATGTCGCCACAAGCGCCGAGGTGTAGAGCATCGTCGGCTCCAGTAGCTCGAGCCCGAGCTCCCGACCAAAATCGTCGCGGTGGTCGGTGTAGGACCATCCGGCCTCCGACACAATCTTTCGCACGAGAGAAAATCCATTGCTGTGGAGACCACTTGAGGCGAGAGCCAGCACGACGTCGCCTGGCGCCACCAGATGAGAACCCAAGAGATCTGCTGCTTCCACCACACCCGTTGCTGCGCCAGCGACGTCATAGTCATCGGGGCCGAGCAGGCCAGGGTGCTCAGCGGTCTCACCACCCACGAGGGACACTCCTGAGTCAGCGCAGGCCTTCGCGATGCCCTCGACAATGGAAGCAATTCGCTCCGGCACCACTCGCCCACAGGCGATGTAGTCGGTCATAAAGAGTGGCGTTGCACCGACGACCACGATGTCGTCAACCACCATTCCTACGAGGTCGTATCCAATCGTGTCGTGCTTATCAAGGGCCTGGGCGATCGCCACTTTTGTTCCCACGCCATCGGTCGATGTGGCAAGAATGGGCTTCTGAAACGAGGTCATAAACGAGGCGTCATACAGGCCAGCAAAGCCTCCAATGCCACCCATCACCCTCGAAGAATGGCTGGCCTGGACAGCCTTTTTCATCAGATCGACAGCTCGGTCGCCGGCACCCGTGTCAACACCACTGCGGGCATAGGGCGAAGTTTCCGGCACGCACCAAGTCTAGTCCGGGCCTGGCTTGTGGCATGGGGATAACTTCAGCGGCCCTCACAAGACTCTCTTTAGCCTCGGGGAATGATTCAACGACAACGCAGCACACCTGGCGTATTTTCTCCCCTGACCACCTGGATTGGAGTGGTCATCCTGGGCTCAGCTTTGACCTCCTCGGTTGTCCCCCCGGCACTGGCCAACTCCGTGGCAATCACGACATCCAGCATCAGTTGGCCTGTTGCCCAGGTGAACAACGGCGTGATCAGTGGCGGCGCATCAAGCGACTACGTGAGTGGCTTAGCCGGTTGGGGCGCCGCCCCCTTGAGCTCTGTGGGCCAGATGGGCATGGAATGGACATCCCCTTTCAACCCCGCCCGCAGGGAGCCTTTCTTTGGGGCTCTCGAAGAGTCCTCCCTCGCTCCCGGTGGACGCTCAACCTGGACAACAAGCGGTCTGCTCTCGCCACGACCCGAACAAAGCTTCTTTGCGACGATCGCGACACGAGCAGAGCACAATCAGCTCGCATGGACAATCGACCTTTTGGCTCTCGATGAAGACGCCATGGCGCCCAACCGATTCTTCTGGGTGGCTGATCTTGCGCCTGGCTATCAAGCGGTCTACTCCATGCCAGCACCC
>JBIILX010000012.1:0-21080 GCA_044338275.1 Pontimonas sp. | reverse complement strand
TTGGTGGGCGAAAGTAATTCTCTTCGCACTGGCCTTCGACCTAGCAGCGGGTTTCGTCAGCAACCTCAGTCACTCGACAAGGTCTTTTTGGTCGAGTCGCTCTTTTTTTCTCAGGGCAACCTATGTCTTTGCCCACCTGAGCGTCTACCCATTGGCTATTTGGATACTGGTCTCATCTAGTGTTTTGGGTGGATTGCTGGCCCTCGTCTTAGCAGCAAAGATCCTGGCCTTCGTAAGCAATGGATTCCGGAAATAGCACAGTGTTCGAATCCCCCATTCTCCGCACTCGGGCGTCGGAGAATGTTCCGTCTACGTGCCGAGGGTGCCGAGGTAGAGGCTAATGACCTTGGGGTCGTTTAGGAGCTCACGTCCTGTGCCCGTATAGGCGTCGACGCCCTGGTCTAGGACGTAGGCGCGGTCACAGATCTGGAGGCAGCGCCTGGCGTTTTGTTCCACCATGATTGTGGTCACACCGGCCTTGTTGATGTCGGAGACGCGAATGAATGCCTCATCCTGTCTCACGGGCGAGAGACCGGCTGAGGGCTCATCGAGGAGCAAAACCTTGGGATTCATCATCAGAGCGCGTCCCATGGCCACCATCTGGCGCTCACCGCCGGAGAGAGACCCTGCACGCTGCTTCAGACGCTTCTTCAGTTCGTCAAATAGACCAACAACGAATTCCAGGCGCTCTGCATAGTGCTTGGGCTCCTGGTAGATGCCCATTTGGAGGTTCTCCTCGATGGTGAGGCTGGGGAAGACGTTGTTGTTCTGCGGGACCATTCCCACACCGCGCTCAACCAACTTGTTTGCCTTCAGACCAGTGATGTCTTCGCCGTTGAGGGCGATGTGGCCATCCCGAACCTTCACCTGACCAAAAATCGCCTTCAGAAGAGTGGACTTACCTGCTCCATTAGGGCCGATGATGCCGATGAGTTCACCTTGCCGAGCTTCCAGGTTGCACCCGTTCAGGATGTTGACTCCGGGGAGGTATCCGGCGACAAGATTGTTGACGCTAATGACGGGGGATTGAGTCTCAGGCATTGTGCTTCTCGCTCTTCTTAATCCGACTTACTCGGAAATTTTCGGGATACGGCCAGTGACGGTTCCGAGGTCGGTGTCCTGGTGGGATCCCAGGTAAGCGTCGATAACCGCGGGGTTCTTCATGACCACGTCAGGGGGACCCTCGGCGACAACCTTTCCTTCGGCCAGCACGACAACCCAGTCGGCGATGTGACTCACCATGTGCATGTCGTGCTCCACGAAGAGCACTGTCATTCCCTCGGTCTTGAGGTCCAGGATGTGTTCCAGGAGTGACTCCGTGAGAGCTGGGTTCACGCCGGCCATGGGCTCATCCAGCATCACGAGCTCTGGTTCGCTCATCAGAGCGCGGGCCATTTCCAAAAGCTTGCGCTGTCCACCCGAGAGGCTTGCCGCGAAGTCGTCCTTCTTGGCATCGAGCTTGAACTTCTTCAGCAGACGCATCGCCTTTTCGGCAATCTCATCGTCTTGCTTCTTCCACAGGAACGGGAACAAGGAGGCGAGGAAGTGCTCTCCCTTCTGGTTCTTGGAACCCAGCTTCATGTTCTCGAGCACGGTCAGCAGGCCGAGGGCCTTAGTTAGCTGGAAGGTTCGAACCTGGCCCATCTGCGCCAACCTAAACGCAGGAACACCGGCGATGTTGCGGCCATCAAACGTCCACTCACCGGTGTCTGGCTTGTCGAAGCCAGTCAACAGATTGAACAGTGTGGTCTTGCCGGCACCGTTGGGACCAATAAGAGCAGTGATCGCACCGCGGGGGATCTCCAAGTGCTCGACATCAACCGCGGTAAGACCACCAAACTGGCGGTGAACGTGGTCCATCGTGATGATGGGATCCACCTTCTTCACCCCGGGCTCAATCGTTCCGATGTGAAGACCGGTGGTCTTCACAATCTTCTCGGCGTTGCTTCTACTTGACAAAGGTCAACTCCCTCTTGTCGCCAAGGACTCCTTGGGGGCGGAATATGACCAGCAGGACTAGTCCCAGGCCAACCAGAACGAAGCGGAGCGTCGCAGCTTGCTGAGACGTGACCATCGGCAGGATGCCAGAAGACACGAGGGCTGGCAGCACGTTGGAGAGGAAGGCCTGGAGGACCCAGAACACTACCGCTCCAAGAAGCGGACCGAAGACAGTTGCTGCTCCACCGAGGAGGAGAGCCGTCCACACGAAGAAGGTCAGCGAGGTGACATACACATTCGGGTTCACGGCACTGGGAAGGGCATAAACGATGCCACCGATTGCTGCGATGACACCACCGATGATGAGCGCCTGCATCTTGTAGGAGAAGACGTTCTTGCCCAGAGCACGAACGGCATCCTCATCTTCGCGAATGCCCTTGATGACACGACCCCACGGGCTGTTCATCAGGCGCCACACGAACAGGGCGGCAAGGCCGACAAGGATGAGTCCAATCACCAACACCCACAGCTCGACCTCGTTATAGACCCAGGGGCCAAACCCGTAGGTGCCCTCAGGGAAGGGGTTTGATGCCCGGAAACTCGCGTGGTAGCCAAAGAGGCCATCTGCGGATCCTGTGTACTCCTCAAACGCAGTGGTGAGGAAGAGAAGACGCAGAATTTCGGCGGTGGCGATGGTCACAATCGCCAGATAATCCCCTCGAAGCCGCAGCGTCGGCACACCCATCAGAATGGCGAATCCCACCGCTGCCGTAATGCCGACCAGCGCAGAGAGCCACCACGGCAGACCAAACGTGAGGATAGAAATTGCATATCCGTAGGCACCAACGGCCATGAAGCCCGCGATACCGAAGTTCAGCAGACCCGCAAAACCGAAGTGAACGGCGAGGCCGAGAGCTGCGAGGGCAAAAGCCATCGTTGCTGGGCTCAGTAGCGACTGCGCCGTGTTTGAAAGGATTGATCCCCAGTCCATGTTCGCGCCCCTAACCTATTCGTTCTTTTCGACCCAAGATGCCCTGGGGCCTCACGAGCAGAATTGCGATGAGCAACACGAGCGCTCCGACGTACTTGAGGTCGGAGGGGATGACTAGAGCGGACGTCTCGACCAGGATTCCCACGATGAGGGCTCCTAGGAGAGCGCCAAAGGCTGTTCCCAAACCACCGAGAACCACGGCGGCAAACATCAGGAGCAAGATCTTCTCTCCCATGTCCCACTTGATTCCCGGTCGGAAGTAAGCCCAGAGGATACCGGCGAGACCGGCGAGCACCGAGGCCAAAATCCAGACGATGCGGACCACTCGGTCAACGTCAATACCGGAGGCGGCTGCCAGCGCAGAGTTATCAGAGATAGCGCGGGTGGCTTTTCCGGTCTTGGAGTAGAGCAACCACAGGGCGAAGAGCACGATCACCACAAGACTGATTGCCATGCTTGAGAGGTCAACAACACTCAACGCGACGGCACCAAAGAGTGGAATCTTGTCCCCACCGGAGCCCGGCAGTTGGGTCGTGCCACCGCCAACGAAGAACTGGAAGACATAGCGCACTGCTAAGGACAGTCCGATGCTGACAATCATCAGCTGAACGAGGCCAAGGCCTCGTTTTCGAAGCGGTCGCCAGAGCCCGGCGTCCTGGGCCCAACCCAGTCCGGCACTTGCGAGGAGAGCGAGCGGGAAGGCAATCCAGAGTGGCAGAGCAAGGACGACACCGAAGGCCAGCGCCATTAGTGCTCCAAAGGTCACCAGTTCAGCGTGAGAGAAGTTGGAGAGGCCGGTAGTGCCATAAACCAGGGACAACCCAATCGAGGCCAGTCCGAGCATGAGACCGAAGTTGATGCCATATATCAAGCGCTGGACGATTTGGTCGCCGAGGGTGACAACCTGTCGTTCGCCCTCGCCGATGAAGAAGTTCTTGACCACACTTCCACTGGGCCCAATTTCCACAGTCTGAGTGGCGCCACCCTCAAGAACGGCGATTCCCTCGGGCAAAGTGCTCTCATCGAGGGTGACGTTGTAGATTCCACCCTCGGGAACACCGATTACCCATTTGCCTTCGCCGTCGGTGACGACCTCAGCGCTATAGCTGTCGTTGGAGACCTCGATGCGGACATCCGCAATCGGCTCACCTTCGTTCTTCACATTTCCCGCGATACGGAAGTCGTATTCCTCACCGGTGGTGTCAGCGATGGCAGGCGCTGCCGCGAAAGCTCCCATGAGCCCCAGGATGAAAATCAACATCATTTTGAGGGCGCCGCCTCGGCGGCTATCGAATCTGCTCTGGGTGACAGATGTCACGGTGTCTCCGATGGGTCCTGCAAACATGTCGGTCACGCCATTTCTCTCGCATCTCCACTGACGCGGGGGGTGCTGGTCAAGTTCTCTGTGTGAACAGGTTCCCATTATGCCGAGGTTACGCCTCCAGGTCTAACCCGTTACGATATAGATAACGACTTTGGTGAACAACGGCGCCCTTTACAGGCTGAGTTTCGGGGGGTTTCATGGCAGAAAATGATCCTTTCGGATTTGTGGGGCTCACCTACGACGATGTGATGTTGCTGCCCGCTCACACCGATGTCATCCCGAGCGACGCTGATACGACCACTCAACTGACTAAGCGCATCAAGGTCCACGCACCTTTGGTCTCCGCTGCCATGGACACTGTCACCGAAGAACGCATGGCGATTGCCATGGCCCGCCAGGGCGGGCTGGGTGTTTTGCACCGCAATCTCTCCATTGAGGATCAGGCGAGCGCCGCTGACAAGGTCAAGCGCAGTGAGTCCGGAATGATTACGAACCCCGTCACCATCACCCCCGATGCGACGGTCGCTGACGTTGATGACGTGTGCGCTCGCTTCCGGGTGTCCGGTGTTCCGGTTGTGGAGGGCGAGGGTCTCCTGGTTGGCATCATCACCAACCGCGATATGCGTTTCGTCCCTCGCGCCGAGGCCCACCGGACGCTGGTTAAGGATGTGATGACGAAGACCAACCTCATCACAGCACCGGAGGGTATCTCGCAGAGCGAGGCGCTTGCGATCTTCGCCACTCACAAGATTGAAAAGCTCCCCTTGGTCGACAAGCAGGGTCGACTGAAGGGCCTCATTACGGTCAAAGACTTTGACAAGAGCGAGAAGTATCCCCACGCCACAAAGGATTCTGAGGGTCGCCTTCGCGTGGGTGCTGCGATTGGGTTCTTTGGAGATGCGTGGGATCGGGCTGGCGCACTGCGGGATGCGGGCATCGACGTCCTTGTTGTGGACACCGCTAACGGCGATTCCAAGGGTGTGCTTGACATCATCGCGAAGCTCAAGAAGGACAAGGCCTTTGCGGCTATTGACGTGATTGGTGGCAACATCGCCACGAAGGCAGGTGCCCAAGCATTGATCGACGCTGGTGCGGACGCTGTGAAGGTGGGGGTTGGCCCAGGCTCAATCTGCACCACCAGGGTCGTTGCCGGTGTTGGCGTTCCTCAGATCACCGCTGTCTACGAAGCATCGCTCGCTGCTAAGCGCGCCGGTGTTCCCCTCATCGCTGATGGCGGCTTGCAGTACTCCGGTGACATCGCGAAAGCCCTCGTGGCCGGTGCTAATTCCGTCATGCTCGGTTCGCTGCTGGCTGGCACAGACGAAAGCCCTGGCGACCTCATCTTCGTGAACGGCAAGCAGTTCAAGAACTACCGCGGCATGGGATCTTTGGGTGCTCTTCAGACTAGAGGCACCAAAACCTCCTATTCGCGGGACCGCTACTTCCAGGCCGATGTGCCAAGCGATGAGCAACTTATCGCCGAGGGCATCGAGGGGCAGGTTCCCTACCGCGGCCCCTTGGGCTCGGTGGTTTACCAATTGCTCGGTGGCCTTCGTCAATCCATGTTCTATACCGGTGCCGCGACAATCGATGAGCTGAAGGCCAAGGGCAAGTTTGTCCGCATCACGCCTGCCGGTTTGAAAGAGTCACACCCCCACGACATTCAGATGGTCGTGGAGGCCCCCAACTACCGCCGCTAGAGCACACTGGGTGCTTCGCCGATAGGCTTGTGCGCGTGAATGAAGTTGAGGTAGGACTCACGAAGCGTGCCGTTCGGGCGTATTCCTTTGACGACGTTGCGGTCATCCCCAGTCGTCGCACCCGGGACCCTGAAGATGTCTCCATTGAATGGAAGATTGACGCGTTCACCTTCCGCTCCCCGGTCATTGCCGCTCCTATGGACTCGGTCATGTCGCCTGCCAGCGCCATTGCGATGGGGAAGGCCGGCGGCCTCGGTGTTTTGAACCTCGAGGGTCTCTGGACCAGATATGAAGACCCCACCAAGGCCTATAAAGAAATCGCTTCTCTCTCGGAGGATGAGGCAACCCGTGGTCTGCAACGAATCTACGCGGAGCCCATTAAGCCTGAGCTGATCAAGTTGCGCCTCGCAGAAATCAGGGATGCGGGTGTCCCCGTCGCTGGCGCTTTGAGCCCTCAGCGCACCCACGAGTTTTCCGAGGCGGTCTTGGGTGCTGGGGTAGACCTGTTTGTTATCCGCGGCACCACGGTGAGCGCCGAGCACGTGAGTAAGAACCGCGAGCCACTGAACTTGAAAGAGTTCATTTATCAGCTCGATGTTCCCGTGATTGTGGGAGGTGCAGCCACCTACACCGCTGCTCTGCACTTGATGCGCACTGGCGCAGCCGGTGTGCTGGTCGGCTTTGGTGGCGGTGCCGCATCCTCGACGAGGGCATCGCTTGGCATCCACGCCCCGATGGCAACAGCAATTTCTGATGTCGCTAGCGCGAGGCGCGAGTACTTAGACGAGTCCGGTGGTCGCTATGTTCACGTCATTGCTGATGGTGGCCTTGGCCAAAGTGGCGACATTGTCGCGGCTATTGCCACCGGCGCCGATGCCGTCATGTTGGGCTCGACGCTTGCTCGGGCCGCCGAGGCTCCGGGCCAAGGCTGGCACTGGGGCCCTGAGGCCCACCACGCAACCCTCCCCCGTGGATATCGGGCATGGGTCGGTCACGATGGTCCTCTGGAAGAAGTGCTCTATGGCCCAGCCCACTCGGCTGATGGCCGCACCAACCTGATGGGGGCTCTGCGCCACTCCATGGCAACGTGTGGATATTCAGACCTCAAGGAATTCCAGCGCGTAGAGATTGTGGTCTCGCGCTAGTCGTACCCGGTGTTTTGTAAGCCCCGCCCTCTACGCTTCTAAGCGTTGCTGATATGAGGAGACTGCTGTGTGGCGGGTAGCCAGAAGGCCGAAGTGGATTGCCGCTCTCGTTCTTGCCTTGGTGGTCGCCGGAGTCTTTGCAGCACTTGGCCAATGGCAACTAGAGCGCAGCATCGCTGAGGCCACCGTCATCGAGCGCGACACAGAGAACACGGTTCCCTTAGATAGCGTGGGCTACCCGCAGTCAGTGATCACCACCAATGCCAGTGGCCGAATGGTCAGCGTGGAGTGCTCGTTTGTGGAGGGCGACGATGTCGTCATCACCGATCGACCCACCAGAGGGGGAACGGGGTCGTGGTTGGTTCGACACTGCCAAACCCCGGAGGGGGCATCATTGGCCGTTGCCGTGGGGTGGTCGCCAGAGTCCATTGCCTCCGGGGAGATTCCTGAACCCGCAAGCCCTTTAGTGGGGCGTTATGTTCCCACTGAGTCCCCCCAGCAATCCGACTTTCGGGCGGGGGAGCGCTCCGCGCTTGCCGTTCCAGAGTTACTGAACCTGTGGGCGAATCCGGGACCTGTCTATGGCGGTTACCTCGTGCTGGCCGAGGCGCCCGAGGGTCTGCTCGCGATTGGAACAGAAGCCCCAGCGACACAGCGGCAGCTCAACTGGCTTAATCTCTTCTACGCGGCTGAGTGGGCAATCTTTGGAGTCTTTGCGATCTATCTCTGGTACCGACTGGTGAAAGACGAGTGGGAGCGAGAACTCGAAGAAGCATCCAGGCAATCCCCCTAAACTTGAGTCATGGCTCAAGGCTCCCCCGTGGCACTTACTGGCGCCCAGGCTGAGCGAGTCTCTACCGCTCTGAAGTGGTTCACCCGCTCAGCCAACGTCACGGGAGTACTGCTTCTTCTGCTGGCAATCGAGATCATCGCCAAATACGGCTTTGGCAGCGAACTGGAAATGTTGGGCTCACAGGGCTTCCTCGCCTTTGTTCCGAACGACACTGTGCAGGCCATCAATCTCTCGTCAGCGATTCTGATCGCCCACGGTTGGTTCTATGTCGTCTACCTGTTCACGTGCTTTCGAGTGTGGAGCCTGTTGCGCTGGCCGTTCTGGCGTTTCCTCTGGCTTGCCTCCGGTGGTTTGTTTCCGGTGTTCTCGTTCTTCTTGGAGCGTTGGGCTCACCGGGTCGTTGAAGAGATTATCGCCACGGCAGGGAGCGACTCGTGAGTGAGCATCGGCCCGTTTTGGTCGTGGACTTTGGTGCCCAGTACGCCCAGCTGATTGCTAGGCGGGTTCGTGAAGCCGGCGTCTATTCAGAAATCATTTCCCACCATGCCAGCGCAGCGGAGATCGCAGAGAAGAACCCACTGGCCATTGTGCTGAGCGGTGGCCCTTCCAGCGTCTATGAAGAGGGCTCACCCTCCCTGCAGGAGGGCATTCTCGAGCTTGGTGTTCCAGTGCTTGGCATTTGCTACGGATTCCAGGTGATGGCCCAGGCGCTTGGTGGCGATGTGGGCAAAACAGGACTTCGTGAATACGGTGCCACCGCGACAACCGTCAATCCCGGTCTCACCCCCCTCTTTTCCGGCCAGCCCGAGAAGCAAACCACCTGGATGAGCCATGGCGACCAGGTGCAGAGTGCCCCACCTGGCTTTGAGGTACTCGCCTCCACCGATGCCACCGTCGTGGCAGCGTTTGGCTCAGAGGCCACGAAGATGTTCGGGGTGCAGTGGCACCCCGAGGTGAAGCACTCCGAGCATGGGCAAGGAGTGCTGGAAAACTTCCTCCACAAGGTTGTGGGACTCGATCGCAGTTGGAACAGCGGCAACGTCATTGCCGACCAGATCGACGCTGTTGCCAACCAGGTCGGTGGTGACCTCGTGATCTGTGGACTTTCTGGTGGTGTCGACTCTGCCGTCGCTGCAGCCCTGGTTCATAAGGCAGTGGGAGATCAGCTGGTCTGTGTGTTCGTCGACCATGGCCTTTTGCGTTTGGGAGAGCGCGAGCAGGTGGAAAAGGACTTTGTTGCCGCAACCGGTGTTCGACTTGTCACAGTCGATGCCAGGGAGCAGTTCCTCACCGCGCTTGCCGGTGTGAGCGACCCGGAGACCAAGCGCAAGATTATTGGCCGGGAGTTCATTAGAACGTTTGAGAGTGCTGCTGCGGAGATTGTTGCTGAAGCCAAGGACGGCGGAGCGCAGGTGAAGTTCCTGGTTCAGGGAACCCTCTATCCCGACATTGTCGAGAGTGGTGGGGGTTCTGGAACCGCGGTCATTAAGAGCCACCACAACGTTGGTGGCCTTCCCGATGACCTCGAGTTTGACTTGGTCGAGCCACTTCGCGCCCTGTTCAAAGATGAGGTTCGCGCGATTGGCCGTGAACTCGGTTTGCCAGAAGCGATTGTGGGGCGCCACCCGTTCCCAGGCCCAGGTCTTGGTATTCGCATCGTTGGCGAGGTCACCCAGGACCGCCTCGACACTTTGCGCACTGCCGACAAGATTGTGCGCGAAGAGCTCACCCTGGCAGGCCTTGACGCAGAGATTTGGCAGTGCCCCGTGGTCTTGCTGGCCGATGTTCGATCAGTCGGTGTTCAAGGCGACGGGCGAACCTATGGCCACCCTATTGTGTTGCGCCCGGTCTCCAGCGAGGACGCCATGACGGCCGACTGGAGCAGATTGCCCTATGACGTTTTGGCGAAGGTGTCGAACCGCATCACGAATGAAGTTCCCGAAGTGAACCGCGTCGTTCTCGATATCACCTCGAAGCCGCCTGGCACCATCGAGTGGGAGTAATGCAGAAGGGGCCTGGCTTAGCCAGACCCCTTCTGTAGTTCTCGTGGTGGTTACTCACCGCGCAGGATCGCGAGGATTCGCAGAATTTCGACATACAGCCACACGACGGTGACGACAATGCCAAAGGCTGCCTGCCAGGCGAAGTTGCGGGGAGCGCCGTTCTCAACGCCAGCCTTGATGCTCTCGAAGTCCATGACCAGCGAGTAAGCGGCGAGAAAAACAACCAAGACACCGATGATGAGGCCAAGCGGGATTCCAAATACTTCGTAGTCCCGGAGTCCGAACTGGCTCTCGGTCACGCCAAACACCTGGAGACCAAAGTTGACCAGCGAGAAGACGAGGTAACCCACCATAGCGACCATCACAATGCGGGTCATGCGGGGTGAGGTGCGAACCTTGCCATTGAGGAAGAGGAACAGGGTGACGCCAACAACGGCGAGCGTTCCAAAGACGGCCTGGGTGACAATGCCATCCCACATCGTGTTGAAGATGGCGGAGAGGCCACCCACAAACAGACCCTGGAATCCTGCGTACGCAAGAATCAAGCCGCGAGAGGGCTGCTTCTTGAAAATGTTCACCAGTGCCAACACGAGGCCCACAATGAACCCGGGGATTGCCAGCACGGGGAACGCCCATCCCACAAGAGCACCGGCGAGCAGAACACCAAAGGTGATCAGGGTCTTCATGATGGTGTCCTCATAGGACATCCGACCGGTCTCAGCGGCAGTTGCAGCGGGGCGACCGTAGATTTCGTCGAGTTCCTGGGCGCTCGGAGCGGCGTAGCGGTCCTCAGTAAAGACCGCGGAGCGGGAGAACGCTGGGTTTGAGTTAGACATGTGTGCCTTTTCTGTGACGGTACAGGGGACCTTGCGGTCGCCTTATTCTACCGGGGACCCTGGGGGATTGCTGGGGAAATTCTTTAGGCGACCTGAATCCAGGTGAGCGCCAGAACAGCACCGGCCACTACATACGACACGGTCCACACCCACCCGAGTGCCACAGCGACCCAGGCAAGGGCTTCGCCGCGTTGCGCGCTGCGCCTGATCTGGCCCACGGCCAGATGGCCAAACACCACGGCCAGAGGGCTTACTGCCAGAGCTAGCACCAGGGAAACAATCGAGAGGACATTCCAGCCAGAAGGAGCAACTTCCGGCTCACCAACTGATTCGGCGGGTTGCCTCAGGCCTGGTTCTTGGTCGCTGGCCACGACCGGAATCGCCACGGTCTCGTTCAGAATCCGAGCCGTATCGAGGCCTTCCCGAGGGTCACTCGGCACAGACGCGGTGACCGGCTGCACCAAAGGAGCATCCCTCGGGGACTCGGAATCATTGCCGGGTATGCTCACGCTCTAAGGCTAGCGAACGTATCGGTGGAGGGCTCTAGACTTGGGCCGATATGTCCCAGTTGCCAGAGGTTCTTCTTGATGGTCTCAACCCTCAGCAGCGCCAAGCGGTCGAGTTTCGGGGCAATGCCCTGCTCATCGTTGCTGGAGCGGGTTCTGGCAAAACGAGTGTTCTGACCCGTCGCATCGCCGGTCTTCTCGCCACGCGTGAGGCATGGCCGAGCCAGATTTTGGCCATAACCTTCACCAACAAGGCCGCTGGCGAGATGCGAGAGCGTGTCGAGTCCCTCGTTGGCGAGGCCGCAGGGAGCATGTGGATTTCCACGTTCCACTCGGCCTGTGTTCGCATCCTGCGCAAAGAGGCCGAGCGTTTTGGCTATTCGTCCTCTTTCACCATTTACGACTCTGCTGATCAAAGGGCATTGATCAAGCGAATCCTCAAGGATGTCGATGCAGATGGGCTAGGGCTCACTCACGGTGCTGTGATTGGCAAGATGTCCAGGCTCAAGAACGAACTGGCCGATGTCGATAGCTATCGGCGCGTTTCTGGGTCGAATGATCCAGCAGATGCGCTCTTTATTGAGGTGTGGGACAGGTATCAACGAGAGCTCGCTAAATCCCAAGCCTTTGACTTTGACGACTTGATTGGCCAGACCGTCTATCTCCTGCGGGCCTTTCCCGAGGTGGCGGCGAGATATCAGACCCGGTTCCGCCATGTGCTGGTTGATGAGTATCAGGACACAAACCACGCCCAATACGCGCTGATTAGAGAGCTCACCCGGGATGTGCCAGCGGCTCTGGTCCCGAGCGATTCGAAGGTCCCCACTGCCTCCGATGGCTCGGTCCCTGGTGCTTCACTCACCGTGGTAGGCGACTCGGACCAGTCGATTTATGCCTTTCGCGGTGCCGACATTCGGAACATCACCGAGTTCGAGCGTGATTTTCAGGGGGCGGAAGCGATTCTGCTCGAGCAGAACTACCGCTCCACCCAAAACATTTTGGACGTAGCCAACGCGGTAATTGGAAACAACTTCGACCGGAAAGCGAAGAACCTCTTCACGGAAATCGGCCAGGGCGACGAGATCATCGGCTTCACCGGTTATTCGGCCCACGATGAAGCCCAGTTCGTGGCCGATCAGATTGTGGCCCTCAGTGGCGAGGGAACGCCCTATTCGGACATGGCGGTGTTCTATCGGACCAACGCTCAAACCCGTGCCCTGGAAGACATCCTCATTCGCTCGGGAATTCCGTATCGAATCATTGGTGGCACCAAGTTCTATGAGCGCGCTGAAATCAAGGATGTGATGGCCTATCTGGTGGCCATCGCTAACCCCGCAGATTCCCTGGCCCTGCGCCGGATTCTCAATGTCCCCAAGCGTGGCATTGGGCCGGCAACCGAAACGTCTCTTGTCTCCTTTGCCGATCGAGAGGGCATCACTCTGCGTGAGGCACTGCGCCGATCTGACCAGCTGGGGCTTGGGCCCAAGGTGACCCAGGCGATGCTGTCCCTGGCGAAGGCGCTTGACGAAGCGGATGCAGTGGCAGTGTCTGGATCACCGGTGCAGACCATTGAGAAGATTTTGCAAGCCACCGGGTATCTGACCATTCTGCAGACCAGTGTTGACCCCCAAGACAATGCCCGCGCCGAGAACGTTCAAGAACTTGTCTCGGTCACCCGGGAATTTGGCCGCAATAATCCCGATGGAACACTGGTGGACTTCTTGACCGAGGTGTCGTTGGTGGCAGCTGCTGATGATCTTGATGACGCCTCTGGCACCGTATCGCTAATGACCCTTCACACCGCCAAGGGCCTCGAATTCGATGTTGTGTTCTTGACCGGACTCGAAGAGGACCTCTTGCCCCACCGGATGAGCGCCCTGGAGCCAGGCGGTCTGCAGGAAGAACGACGCCTTCTCTATGTGGGAATCACGAGGGCGCGGAAGAAACTGCACATCTCGCTCGCGATGACGAGGAGCACCTTTGGCGACACCGCGATTGCGAGCCCCAGCCGGTTCTTGCAAGAGATTCCCGCCCACCTCATCTCCTGGAGGGAATCCTCTGCCGCGACTGGCGGCCAAGGACACGTGCTGGGTTCGTCTGTGCGCAGCTCCGGCTGGCAGGGCTCTGGTTCGTCCAGGCCACGGTCTCTTGAGATGAGCGACGCTTTGCCCAAGGCCCCGAAGGCAACGCAGTGGGCGAACCGGGTCACCTCGAGCGTTCGGGACAACGGCGATTTGTCGTTAGTCGTGGGCGATCGGATCGCCCACGATGACTTCGGCCAGGGCAGTGTGACAGCAGTAACCGGCGTGGGCCCCAAGCGCGTTGCCGAGGTGCAGTTTGATACCGCCGGGCGCAAACGCCTGTTGATTAAGATTGCCCCTATTTCGAAGATTTAGCGCTTCGCCAGTGCCGTTGGCACTGCAATCACGGGGTAGGCTAATCGAGGCTGCAGGCCCTCATCGTCGAGTGTTTTTCCTGCGCAGCCGCAGTCATATCTCATTCCTAGCCGAATCCCCGGAAGGACGTTACAGGCGTGGACCTTTACGAATATCAAGCCAGAGACATGTTCGAGCGCCACGGCGTTCCCGTCTTGGCAGGCATTACCGCTGACACCCCAGAGCAGGCACAGGCTGCCGCCGAGAAGATTGGCGGGCTGACCGTCGTCAAGGCTCAGGTGAAAACTGGTGGCCGCGGCAAGGCTGGCGGAGTGAAGGTCGCTCCGACCCCCGCCGATGCGTTCACCGCAGCGCAAGCAATTCTCGGTCTCGACATCAAGGGCCATGTTGTCCGCCGGGTGATGGTGGCCGCCGGTGCAGAGATCGATCAAGAGTTTTACTTCTCTGTGCTGCTGGATCGCGCCAACCGCAACTACTTGGTGCTGTGCAGCTATGAGGGCGGCATGGAGATCGAGCAGCTCGCAGAAGAGCGTCCCGACGCCCTCGCGCGCATCGCAATCAATCCAGCGACAGGGATTTCACTGGCCAAAGCCAAGGAGATTGCCCAGGCAGCTCACTTCCCCGCAGAACTTGTTGATCTGGTCGCGCCGGTGTTTGTGAAGCTCTATGAGGTCTTCACCGCTGAGGACGCCACTCTGGTGGAGGTCAACCCGCTGGTGCTGACCAAGTCTGGCGATGTCATCGCACTGGATGGCAAGGTGACACTCGATGAGAACGCTGAGTTCCGTCAGCCCCACCACGCTGAGCTTGCTGATTCGTCCTCTGTTGACCCCCTTGAGGAGAAGGCGAAGGCCCACGATCTCAACTACGTGAAGCTCGATGGCGAAGTTGGTGTGATTGGTAATGGTGCCGGTCTCGTCATGTCAACACTCGATGTTGTTGCCTATGCGGGCGAGAAGCACGGTGGTGTGAAGCCGGCCAACTTCCTCGACATCGGTGGTGGAGCATCGGCAGAAGTTATGGCTGCTGGTCTGGACGTAATTCTGAGCGACCCCCAGGTCAAGAGCGTGTTTGTGAACGTTTTCGGCGGAATCACTGCGTGTGACGCGGTTGCCAATGGCATCGTGCAGGCGCTGGCCATGATCGGGGATGGTGCAACTAAGCCCCTCGTTGTTCGCCTTGATGGCAACAGCGTCGAAAAGGGCCGCGAAATTTTGGCCGCTGCCAATCACCCTGTGGTGACCTTGGCATCAACGATGGACGAGGGCGCCGATATGGCTGCCTCGTTGGCTTCGAAGTAAGGGAGTGGAATATGTCAATTTTTCTCGATAAGAATTCGAAAGTCATCGTTCAGGGCATTACCGGCGGTGAGGGCAGCAAGCACACCGCTTTGATGCTGGCCGCTGGCACTCAGGTCGTTGGCGGTGTCAATGCCCGCAAGGCTGGCGAAACCGTCACCCACGGTGACGTCACTCTGCCGGTCTTTGGCACCGTCGCCGAGGCAATGGCTGAGACCGGCGCAACCGTCTCGGTGGCGTTTGTGCCACCGGCGTTCGCCAAGGACGCTGCGATGGAAGCCATCGACGCACGTATTCCCCTGCTTGTGGTCATTACCGAGGGAATTCCCGTTCAGGACACCGCTGAGTTCTGGGCTCACGCCCAGAAAGTCGGTGGCACACGGATCATTGGCCCCAACTGTCCCGGCATCATCACTCCGGGTGAGGCGCTTGCCGGGATTACCCCTGCGAACATCACGGGCAAGGGCCCCATTGGTTTGGTGTCGAAGTCTGGCACTCTGACCTACCAAATGATGTACGAGCTTCGCGACATCGGCTTCTCGACCGCCATTGGTATTGGTGGAGACCCGATTGTGGGAACAACCCACATCGACGCACTCGAGGCGTTTCAGAACGACCCCGAAACCAAGGCGATCGTCATGATCGGTGAAATCGGTGGCGACGCTGAAGAGCGTGCCGCTGAGTTCATCAAGGCCAATGTGACCAAGCCCGTTGTTGGCTATGTTGCTGGATTCACCGCACCAGAGGGCAAAACCATGGGCCACGCAGGCGCCATCGTGTCTGGTTCGGCTGGCACGGCGCAGGCCAAGAAAGAAGCTTTGGAAGCTGCCGGCGTCAAGGTCGGAAAGACCCCGAGCGAGACCGCGGCACTCATGCGCGAGATCATGAAGGGCCTGTAGGTCGCACCTTCTTGCCAGGGCCCCTCGGCGATAGGCTCGAGGCGCCATGAATGCCCGGATTGTGAGCTTTGCCACGGTGCTCGACATCGTGGTTTTAGTGGGCTTGGGGCTTGGCATCATCTTTGCGCCGCTCACGCTCATTTGGGCGTTTGACGATGGTTTCTCGACTGATTTGTTGATGTCCTGGGCCGCCGCGGTCGATATCTGGCTTCTGGGTCACGGTGTTCCCCTCTCCTTCACCGTTCATCCAGATCTGGCGGACGCGCTCTCGCTGGGGGCGCTCAGCAGAGATTTCACCGTCGATGTTGCGCTGCTCGGCATTGGCCTACTGACTCTGCTCTGGGGTTTTCGCATCGGGCGTCGTGAGACGACGGCTGTTTATCCGCTGCTCGTATGGACGCTGGCGGTCGGCACACTCGTGTTGCTCTCGCTTGCGCTGGTTGTGTTCATGCCAGCACAGGTGGTGTCGATGCCAGTGATTGATGCTCTAGTCCGACCAGCACTCTTCTTGGCAACCGGTTTGGCGGTCGCAGCGTGGGTGGGGCCACACTCCTCGGGTAAAAGCCTTTTACACAGCGCTCTGCCCGAGTCCCTGGCCAACATTCTTCGAGCTGGATTCACCGCCGGTAGTGCGGCTGTGGCTGGTGTGGTGTCCTTCGCAGCAGTGGCAGTTGCGGTTCTCTTGGTGGCGTCTTTTGCCACGGTGATCACCATTTTCGAGTCACTGCAGCCAGGCGTGACGGGATTGATTGCCCTTGCTGTTGCCCAGCTCGCATTGTTGCCCACCCTCATTGTGTGGGCTGCCACGTGGATTGTGGGGCCCGGGTTCACGCTGGGAACAGGAGCGCTCGTCTCGCCCCTTGGCACGAATCTTCAGATTGTCCCGGCTCTTCCGGTTCTTGGCATCGTCCCTACCGACCCGCCCGCCTTCGCGTTCGCCGTAGTGGCACTCCCCGTGTTGGCCGCCTTCATTCTGGGTGTCGCAGTCGGGCCACGCGTTGTCGACAAAGGGGGCCTTATTGGCAGCGCCTCCAGCACCGATTTTTCCTCCCAACCGCTCGTCAAGCTCGCGGCAACAGCGGCTGTTGCCGGCGCTGTGAGCGCCGGGTTTGGCGGCCTGCTTGCGTCGTTGACATCCGGGTCGCTGGGGCCTGGCCGATTCCAGTTGGTGGGGCCAGACCCCGGAGCAGTCATGCTGTGGTGGGGGCTTGAGGTGACCCTCGGCGTTCTGATGGGGGCCATCGCCGCGGTACTCAATCGCTCCAGCCAGAGGGCGGGGCGATAGGTGGGCGCTTCGGTGGCACGGCTTGTGGTTCTGATTTCCGGGAGCGGCACCAACCTTGATGCACTGGTGACCTCGTTGCCAAGCTCTGGAATCCCAACTGAGGTTGTTGCCGTTGGCTCCGATAAGGACGCGAGTGGGCTTGAGCATGCGAGCAGGCGAGGTATCCCGACTTTCGTCGTGGCACCTGGTGAATTTTATGACACGGACGCCTGGGGCGAAGCGCTTGGCGACGCGATTGCGTCCTTCGCTCCCGACTGGATCATTCTGAGTGGGTTTATGAAGCTTTTGCCCCCGGGTGTGGTCGGCAGGTTCAGCCCCAAGATTCTCAACACTCACCCCTCGTATTTGCCGGAGTTTCCCGGCGCCCACGGTGTTGCTGATGCATTGGCGGCTGGTGTTGAAGAAACGGGAGCCTCTGTCATTGTTGTCGATGACGGTGTCGACAGTGGGCCAATTATAGCGAGGAGGCGCGTGCCCATCCACCCCGGCGACACCGAAGCGTCGCTCCACGAGCGCATTAAAATAGTGGAGCGGGAGTTATTGCTTGAGGTGCTCGGCCAGGTAATCAGCAATCAGGAAGGTGACTCTGCCCAATGAGTGAAGCCCCTAGGACCATGCCGCGGCGCGCGGTGATTTCCGTGAGTGACAAGACCGGTCTCCTCGATCTGGGCCGGGCTCTCGCGGAGGCGGGCATTGAGATCATCTCTACTGGCTCCACAGCTCAGACGCTTCGTGATGCCGGTATTGAGGCGCGTGATGTGAGCGAGGTAACGGGATTCCCCGAGTCACTCGATGGTCGGGTCAAGACGCTGCACCCGAAGATTCATGGCGGAATCCTGGCCGATCTTCGCAAAGACAGCCATGTTTCGGCATTGGAGGAGCTCGACATTGCAGCGATTGGGTTGGTCGTCGTTAATCTCTATCCCTTCGTTCAGACCGTGGCCTCCGGAGCCGTGGGCGAGGATGTCATTGAGCAGATAGATATTGGCGGGCCCGCCATGGTTCGTGCCGCTGCGAAAAACCACGCCAATGTCGCAATCGTCGTTGACCCGGCTTCGTATCCCGAGATCATCGAGGCGCTCTCGCAGGGTGGCACAACACTCGAGCAACGTCAGTCTTTGGCCCGCGACGCCTTCTGGCACACTGCCCGCTATGACGCGGCAGTCGCTGGGTGGATGAGCGGGGGCGATTTCGCAAGCCTCCACGGCCAGAAGCTCGGCGCCCTGCGCTACGGCGAGAACTCCCACCAGACGGCAGCGGTCTTTGCCAACACCCTGGGTCAGCCTGGCTTAGCTTCGGCGAGGGTCATTCAGGGCAAAGAGATGTCCTATAACAACTACGTGGATTCCGATGCGGCGCTCCGCGCTGCCTATGACCACGAGGCTCCCACGGTCGCCATCATCAAGCACCAGAATCCGTGCGGCATTGCCAGTGCCGACTGGCTAGTGAGTGCTCACCAGTTAGCCCACGCCTGTGACCCGGTGTCGGCGTTTGGGGGAGTAATTGCTGCCAATCGAACCGTCGATGCCGATACTGCGCGCTCGATTGTCGAGATCTTCACTGAAGTTGTCGTGGCACCCGGCTTTAGTCCAGAAGCTCTCGAGGTGTTTGCCCAGAAGGCCAATGTTCGTATTGTCGAGCTTCCGGAAGGATTTGCCCCAGAGTCTTCAGAGATCCGACAGATTTCTGGGGGCTTCCTCCGTCAAGACGCTGATCGCCAGTTTGCTGGTGCAGGTGACTGGACTCTGGTTGCGGGGGAGCAGCCGGACGCGGCAACGATGGAGTCTCTGGAGTTTGCGTGGAGGGCAGTGCGGGCGGTCAAGTCCAACGCCATCTTGCTGGCGCAGGGAACCGCGAGTGTGGGAATTGGTATGGGCCAGGTCAACCGCGTTGATTCGTGCCACTTGGCGGTAACCCGCGCGGGTGACCGCGCCGCTGGGAGCGTCGCAGCCTCTGATGCGTTCTTCCCGTTCGCCGATGGCGCTGCCGTCGTGATTGACGCAGGGATCAGGGCAATCGTTCAGCCCGGTGGTTCAGTGCGAGACGACGAGGTAATCAAGGCCGCCGCAGATGCCGGTGTGGCCATGTTCTTTACCGGCGAGCGCCACTTCTTCCACTAGCGAAGTGGAAGGGACCCGATAGCGTCACCGTAATCGCTCTGCCCGGTCTCAATAAAGTCGAGCTTGCGGAAAAAGTTCCCTGGCCCTTCGTCGCCGGCCTGCCAGAGGACGGACAAGTGTTCGAACCCCCGTCGGAGTGCTTCCTGCTTGACGGCCTCGATGGCAAAGCGGCCCACGCCTTTGCCCTGAGCACTAGCGGAAACGCTAACCCGCCATACGCAGCACCGCAGCTCCTCGGTGGCGAAGTCGGGGTCAAAATATGCCCGCACAAAGCCGACAACCTCGTCACCGGAGCGAATCACACGGTTCCAGGTGTTGGCAACATCGATGGTTGTATCGGCTTGTTCATAGGTGACCGGATTCGCAAAGCGCTCTTGGCCGGGCAGCAATTCGAGCGTGTTGGCCTGTTGCGCTGTGTCGGCGGAGAGCTCTTCCAGTGTTAAGGCATCCATTTACTCACCATAGGCGCTCGGGGTGAACATCAGAAAGGTATCTTTATGTAAAGATACTTATGGTGCCATTCGCCCTACACTGGCGATGGCAGTGTTGTACTCGTCGTTGAAAGGACGAAGCTGTGGAGAAAATCAAGGTTGAGGGCGTTGTCGTTGAACTCGATGGCGACGAAATGACCCGCATCATTTGGCAGTTCATCAAAGACCGCCTCATCCACCCCTACCTCGATGTGTCGCTCGAGTACTACGACCTCAGCATTGAAAAGCGCGACGAGACCGATGACCAGGTCACTATCGATGCTGCCAACGCCATCAAGAAGCACGGGGTGGGCGTCAAGTGCGCCACCATTACCCCGGATGAGGCACGAGTCGAAGAGTTTGGCCTCAAGAAGATGTGGCGCAGCCCCAATGGAACCATCCGTAACATCCTGGGTGGCGTCATCTTCCGCGAGCCCATCATCATTTCCAACATCCCACGGCTTGTTCCTGGCTGGAACAAGCCGATTATCGTCGGCCGTCATGCCTTTGGTGACCAGTACCGCGCAACCGACTTTGTCTTTGACCGCCCGGGAACATTGACCATTAGCTTCCAGCCCGCCGATGGCACCGAAGCTCAGAGCTTTGAGGTCTTCCAGGCGCCAGGCGGCGGCGTTGCGATGGCGATGTATAACCTCGATGAGTCGATCCGCGATTTCGCGAGGGCATCCCTCAACTACGGTCTTGCCAGAAACTACCCGGTCTACCTGTCCACCAAAAACACCATCCTGAAGGCTTACGACGGCCGCTTCAAAGACATCTTCGAGGAAATCTTCGAGGCCGAGTTCAAGGATGCCTTTGGTAAGGCCGGCCTGACCTATGAGCACCGATTGATCGATGACATGGTCGCCTCGGCCATGAAGTGGGAGGGCGGTTACGTCTGGGCGACCAAGAACTATGACGGAGACGTCCAGAGCGACACCGTCGCTCAGGGCTTTGGATCCTTGGGTCTCATGACCAGTGTGTTGACCTCACCGGATGGCTCAATCGTGGAAGCAGAAGCTGCGCACGGAACAGTGACCCGCCACTACCGCGATCACCAGGCGGGAAAGCCCACGTCGACTAACCCGATCGCCTCGATTTTCGCCTGGACCAGAGGCCTCATGCACCGCGGGAAGCTCGATAGCAACCAGGCACTGATTACCTTTGCCGAGACCCTGGAAGACGTTGTGATCAAGACCGTCGAGTCTGGTGCGATGACTAAGGACTTGGCCGGTCTGGTGGGCAAAGACCAGAAATGGTTGACCACTGAAGATTTCTTGGCTGCTCTGGATAACAACTTGAAGGCGCGCCTGGGCTAGTAGCAAAAATACCCCCGGGGGTATATAGTGGTGGGTGAAACATCAGTTGCCTCATAA
>JBIILX010000081.1:0-5640 GCA_044338275.1 Pontimonas sp. | reverse complement strand
GTGTAGCCCAGCGCGCTGTAACCGCTGCAGCAAAGTGACGTGGACAGGATGTGGAGAGCACATCGACGAAGCATTGGCCGGCTTTGCTCCCACCGAGCTCTGTCAGTGCGGCTAGATCACTAGATCCTGAATATCCCCGCGGTCTACCGCGGGGATATGTCACTTAAAGATGATGGTGCGAACGCCGTCCACCAAGATCCGGTGCTCGGCGCACCAACGGACGGCTTGCGTCAGTGTTCGGGATTCCTCGTCCTGACCAATCCGCACAAGCTCTGCGGGGGATTGTGAGTGGTCAACCCGCACTACGTTTTGTTCAATAATCGGGCCTTCATCAAGATCCGTCGTGACAAAGTGCGCAGTCGCTCCGATGAGCTTGACGCCTCGTTGATGGGCTTGCCGGTAGGGGTTAGCGCCCTTGAATCCAGGTAAGAACGAGTGGTGAATATTGATGATGCGGCCTTCGAGTGCTTCACACACCTCGGGTGAGAGCACCTGCATATAGCGGGCAAGGACTACGAGCTCGATGTCCTGGGATTTCACCGCTTCGAGCATCTTCTGCTCAAAAGTGGCTTTATCCCCAGGGGAAGAGATTTTGTGGGACCAGAAGGGCACACCATAGAACTCGGCCGTGGGAGCAAGGTCTTCGTGGTTTGACATCACCAGGGGTACCGTGATGTTGAGGTGGCCATCTCGTTGCCGAACGAGCAGATCGCTCAAGCAGTGGCCCGCCCGGGAGGTAAGAATCACGGTGCGCAGCGGTCGCCCGGCCGTGTGAACCTCCAGTGTCATGGAATAGTGCGTCGCCACGGGGGCAAGTGCACCCTCAAACTCTTCCTTGGAGGCGGGGGTGTCGACTTCGAGGCGCATGAAGAATCGACCGGTGTCATCACTCGAGAACTGCTGGGACTCTGTGATATTTCCGCGCGCACCGACAATCGCACCACTCAGAGCATGGACGATTCCGGGCTGGTCGTCGCAGACAATTGTCACAATAAAGTGCTTGGGGTCCGTCTCCACTTCTCAAGTTTAGGGCGAGGCCGAGGGTCGTCCAGGACTCAGCGCAGCGAGGGGTTTAGAATGGTCTCACGCAACTGGCGTAATTGATGGGTCACCATCGGGGAGCGTAGTGTGTGGGCCGTGCGCCTGGGCTGACACGACATAACATCCACCGTGCACAAGGGAGAATGCCGTGAGCCCCATCGATAAGACCTTCAGCCAGACCCTCGCCGAGGTTGACCCAGAGATCCAGGACGTTCTTGATAAGGAACTAGGTCGCCAGCGCGGCACCCTGGAAATGATTGCCAGTGAGAACTTTGTTCCTCACTCCGTCCTGGAAGCCCAGGGCAGTGTTCTGACCAACAAGTACGCCGAGGGTTATCCCGGAAAGCGCTACTACGGCGGTTGCGAATTCGTGGACATCGCCGAAAACCTCGCTATTGAGCGGGCCAAGAAGCTTTTCGGTGCCGCGTATGCGAACGTTCAGCCCCACTCAGGTGCCAGTGCCAGTGCGGCTGTGTTGCACGCTCTTGCTCAACCTGGCGACACGATTCTCGGCCTCGAGTTAGCCCACGGTGGTCACCTCACCCACGGTATGAAGCTCAACTTCTCGGGCAAGGTCTACAACGCCACCTCCTACGGTGTTGACCCCAACACGTTCCTGATTGATATGGATCGGGTTCGCGATGCTGCGCTCGAGCACAAGCCCAAGGTTCTTATTGCCGGGTGGTCCGCGTACTCCCGTCACACGGACTTTGCTGCCTTCCGGGCGATTGCTGATGAAGTGGGAGCTTTCCTGTGGGTGGACATGGCCCACTTCGCTGGCTTGGTCGCAGCCGGGTTGCACCCCTCACCTATCCCTCACGCTGATGTGGTCTCCACGACCGTCCACAAAACACTCGGCGGACCGCGCTCGGGAATCATCCTGAGCCGCGATGAGAGCCTCGAGAAGAAACTGAACTCCGCCGTATTCCCCGGGCAGCAGGGTGGTCCGCTCATGCATGTGATTGCTGCCAAGGCAGTGGCCTTCAAGCTCGCGATGGAGCCGGCTTTCAAGGAACGCCAGGAGCGCACCATTCGTGGTGCGCAGCTGCTGACCTCCAGGCTCACGGCGGATGATTCGAAGTCCGCCGGTGTGGATGTCTTGACCGGGGGAACTGATGTTCATCTGGCGCTCGTCGACCTGCGTAATTCACCGGTCGATGGCCAGCAGGCTGAAGATCTTCTCCACCACGTGGGAATCACGGTCAACCGCAACGCTGTTCCCTTTGATCCCAGGCCCCCGATGGTGACCTCAGGTGTTCGCATTGGAACGCCAGCACTTGCCACTCGTGGCTTCGGTGACACTGAGTTCACCGAGGTCGCAGACATCATTGCTCACACTCTGATGCCGAAGCCCGACGTTGCCGCCCTTCAGGCTCGCGTTCACGCGCTGACCTCGAGTTTCCCGCTCTATCCAGAACTCGGTTAAGCCAAGCGTGGTTGCCACACGGCTGGACGGGGTTGCCACAGCAGCGGCCATGAAGGCCGAGCTGGCAGACTCCATCACCTCGTTGCGGGAACAGGGAATCACGCCCGGTTTGGGAACGATTCTGGTCGGCGATGACCCCGGCTCACAGTGGTATGTCTCTGGCAAACACAACGACTGCGCCGAGGTCGGCATCGCCTCGCACCGCATCGACTTGCCAGCAACGTCCAGTCAGGCTGATGTGTTTGCTGCCATTGACCAGTTCAATCAGGACCCCGAGGTCACCGGCTACATCGTGCAGTTGCCACTGCCCCCACACATAGACACCGATGCCGTCTTGGAGCGCATCGACCCGATCAAGGATGCTGATGGGCTTCACCCGGTTAACCTAGGGCGCCTGGTCAACAGGGTGTCGGGAGACATCACCTCATCGCTGCCCTGCACCCCGCAGGGCATTGTGGAATTGGGGAACCATTACGGACTGCCCTGGGAAGGAGCCCACGTAGTCGTTCTAGGGCGTGGTGTGACAGTCGGGCGTCCGATTGGCTTATTGCTCACCAGGCGTGGTCTCGATGCGACGGTCACCCTCACTCACACCAAGAGCCGAAACCTTGAAGAACTCGTGAGGAGCGCCGATGTGGTGGTGGCAGCGGCTGGAGTCGCTGGCATTGTCACCAGAGAGATGTTGGCGCCTGGGGCCTGGGTCTTCGATGTTGGGGTGAGTAGGACGATTGTTGATGGTGCCCCACGAGTCGTCGGGGATGTTGATGCAGGTGTGTGGGAGGTGGCATCCCACGTGTCACCGAACCCCGGAGGGGTGGGCCCCATGACGAGGGCTCTGTTACTTCGTAATGTTGTGGATACGGCAGTGAGGAGTGTGTCCGGTGGCTAAGTTGTATTTCCGTTACGGAGCAATGAATTCGGGCAAATCGACGTCGCTGCTGCAGGCCGCCCACAACTATGAAGAGCGTGGGCAAAGAGTAATTCTCGCAAAACCCATGATTGACACCAAGGGCGATCGCATGATTGTCTCTCGCCTCGGCGTTTCCAGGGAAGTGGACGTCGTCATTGGCCCAGCCACCGATGTTGTTACCTTGATTGATAACGAGGTGGACAGAGTTAGTCGTGAGGGTAAGGGTTCCCCCGCCTGCGTTCTGGTGGATGAATCACAGTTCCTCTCACCCCGGCAGGTCGATGACCTGTTCATTATCGCGGTGAGGCGGGGCATCCCGGTTCTCGCCTATGGGATTAGGACAGACTTCCAGACCGTTGCGTTCCCAGGGTCCCGCCGACTACTGGAGATCGCCCACTCCTTGGAGGAGCTCAAAACAATCTGTCGCTGTGGCAAAAAGGCTGTGTTCAACGCGCGCAAGGCGAACGGGAAGTTCATCTTCGATGGTGCGCAGGTCGCCATCGATGGTGTTGATGTCACCTATGAGTCGCTCTGTGGAGAGTGCTACTTGGATGAAAGCGGCGGCCGTCTGGCCAGTGGTTACCAGCCAGTGGGAGAAGTTCCCGAGGTTTCAGGACCGGATTCCGACTTTAGCTAAGAGTCGGGGTGACAGGATTTGAACCTGCGACCTCGTCGTCCCGAACGACGCGCGCTACCAAGCTGCGCCACACCCCGTACTGGTGATGTCCCACCTGCAGGGCCTCAAGCGTAGTCGATATCCTCTGCCACCAGAGTCACGAGAACTGCCTCTGGCGGGCAGAAAAGTCGGATTGGTGCGTAGATGCTGGTGCCAAGGCCCGCGGAGACATTGAGGTGGCTGGAGCGACCAGCGTGGCGCCACTGGCTGAGGCCCCTGGCCTGCGCTGTGGGGAGATCAGAGTTCGTTGTGAGGGCTCGGCCACCGGGCAAACACACTTGCCCCCCATGGGTGTGGCCAGCAAAAATCATCTGCGCTCCGTTGGTCACCAGCGCGTCGAGCACTCTCCGATAGGGGGCGTGCGTCACGCCGATTGTCGTGATTGAATTCTTGCCGGCCGTGCGGGGGCTCTCCGCAGACTCCCGGAGTTCGTCGACGATTGCCGGCAAATCGCCAAGCACGTCCTCGCCGTAGTGGGCATCGCCCACTCCGACGAAGTCAAGGGTTTGCCCTTTGATCTCGAGTCGTGTGGCGCCGTTATCAATATCGGTCCACCCCAGATGTGTGGCGTAGAGATTCTTTAGCCCCGCAAAGTCCATAGGTGTTCCCGAGCTGTGGTCCACCTGTGAAGGACCTGCCAGATACGAGAAAGGGTTTTTGAAGCGCGGCGCCAGACGGTCATTGGAGCCATGGGTCACAACGCCTGGAATGCCAGCAAGGGGAAGAAGCGCCTCGGTAAGTGCCGAGAGACCATCGGGATGCCCTAAGAAATCTCCGGTGCCAACGACCAGGTCTGGGGCTGTGACTGCAAGCTCCCGAATCCATGCGATAGCTGAGGTGTGCCAGGGCGCCATGTGAATATCGCTCAAGTGAAGGATGGTGATGCGCTCACTACCCGCGTCCAAAATCGGGACGATTTCGTGCCGCAGCGTGAAGCGATTCTTTTCCACCAGGCTTCCCCACCCCGCGACACCGAGCGCTAGTGCGCTAGCTACGACGAGCCCCGGTCTGCGGGCCATTAATCCAGGAAAAGGTCTTCGTCCGAAGGGGGAGGAGCTGTGCCGCAAGCGACACCGAACTTCACGCCCTTGAAGTTGGGCATGAGAGCCCCAGCAGCCACGCTCTGCGACGCGATGGTTCCATCGGTCGGGTCAGAACCCGGGCCACTCGAGCAGGACAACTCCCTGAATCCCGTTTGCCCGAGGGAGTCCAAAGCTTGATAGGCGGCTGCGACCGAAAGCCCAATGAGATCGGGCATTGTGATGTCGATGCGGGGGGCTTCGCCGGCACCTCCGGAGACCACTCGAACCGTCATTCCGCGCGCAAGAAGAGTTCCTGCGCCTGGTTCAAATGAATTGATGCGCCCACCGGTCGCCCCAGCGGAGACTTCAAGTTTCAGTCCCAGGCTCTCCAACAGAATGGTTGCCTCGTCGGTCGTCAGTCCAGTGATGTCGGGAAGGGTGATTCCGCTTCCTTGCAACAAACGGGCCGGGGGGGCGGGAAAGGCTTCGCCGCCGTATTGCTCGTTGGCTGTCTCCATGATCACCCGGAAGATATCGTGACGAAGTACAGTGCCATTGCGGTAGC
>JBIILX010000058.1:0-8193 GCA_044338275.1 Pontimonas sp. | reverse complement strand
GGCAACAATGGATTGGGCCGCCTGATTCAGCACATTGGCGAAAAACAGCCAAGGCAATAGCCCGACCACCAAGAAAATAGCGAAGTTGTCCAGTCCGCTCGGGTCACCAGGTGGGGGCTGGACGCGGAAGATGAGGCCGAAAACGAGAGAGTAAATGACTATCGTGGCAATCGGATTGGCCAGAGACCACAGTTGGCCAAGCACCGTCGACTTGTACTTACCGCCAAGCTCTCTCTTGACGAGAAGGAGTAACAGCTCGACGTGCTGCGGCGTGTTTCTCCGCTTCACAGAACCACATCCTTTGTCATGGCACTAGGCCTAGAGAAGTTGCCGAGCGAAACTACCGTTTCCCTCCACAACCACAATCGAATACTAAGCCCAGAGTGTTCACATCCTTCCGAGAGAAACGCAGACAAACGGCTCATTCCCGGCGTGCACCCGGCAGGAAGCACAGGGCGCTGGAATACCCCGCGGACACGACTGCCCGAGGTATCACACGTTCCAGTGCGTGAAGAACAGACCCATCGATGGGAATGGGTTCTGAATCAAACTCCAACGATGCAAAGCGCTCCGCCACCAAGCGAATCACATTTCCTCGAACCCAGAACATGCCACCCACGGGAAAATCTTCCTGATAGGGAGAGGATTCCAGCCCAAAGTTCTTCACAAGGCGGTCGATGTGAGCTCTATTACCTTCGACCCCGACGAGAACTGGGTCTACGGGAAAGACCAGGCCTAAGTCGTCATTGCGTGAAAACTGGGACGCAATTGCGCGGATACCCGCTGCGTCCCCACCGTGACCCAGTGACTGAACCAGAAAACTCAGCCACTGTTCTCCGATCTTCTCGTCCTCGAACTGGGGCGACTTCTTTGTGTGAAGGTGACACACCACGACGCTGTCATCCCAGTCGGCGCTGCGCGCAAGCTCAAACAGGGACCCAAAATTTCTCCCCGCCGGTGGTGCTAGAGCCACCGAGTGGGCCGAGATTCCCCGCGATGCGAGGGCGCTCTGGATAGGAGCCAACAGGCTTTCATCGGTCGCAGAAATCACGAGTTCATAGGTTTCTTGACCAGATAGAAGGGAGTCGAGTAACCGCTCGAACACGTCCAAATAGTGGACGTGAATGTGCAGGATCAGGCGCAGGACGGACTTATCGGCCTGCCCGATTGCCGAGATATCGATAACATCGTGGGCCCAAGGTCCCGGCGGCCTGCCAGAGGAGAGGTAGCCAAAAAACCGATTCTCGTTCTTGATCGACTTCCCTACCTCTTCCCAAATTCGCGGACTAAAGACAGGGCTCGGCCGAAAGGGGTCAACGCGCGTAGCTTCGGCCCTGAGGTAATGGACAATCGCCTCGGTCCGTGTGTGATTCTGTGGGGACAGCATGTGCTGCGGCCTCATATCTACAAAATCGCTGAGCTCGAGAGAGGCAGCGTGTTCGACTTCCTGACGGATTTGCTCCTGGGCCTGCTCCCGAAGACTGTCTAATCTGGCTCCATACACATCAAGGGCCAAGTACTTCTCCCACAACGCGCGCATGGTCGCCTTCGCCCCCGGAAGGTCTTTGGAGTCCAGGAGGGCCAGCACGCGATCAGCCATCGTCTCGCACGAGAAAGCAGGAGCCAGCAATTGGTCGCCCCAGTCGTGCAGAGCAAGAAATTCAGCGACCCCACTGGCGCCGTCCCAACAGACCACGGGAAGTCCGGCGCGGAGAGACTCCACTGCGACATTGGGGAAAGGATCAAGGCGAGATGTGAGAAGAAAAACATCCGCGTCATGGAGATAAGGGTTGAGATCGTCAACAGGACCGACAAACTCGAAGTGCCCGGCGAGCCCTGCGGATTCAATCTGCGCTGCCAAAAACACGGAGTACCCCAGGTCATCGCGTTCGTCATATCCAGGCCCGACCCAACGGAATCGCCAATTCCGCTGCGGTTGACCCGCCTTGAGAAGCCTGCAGGTTTCAATAAAGAGGTCAAGACCTTTTCGGAACGAGACCGTGCCCGCCCCCACCACCAAGGGCGAACCGGAAGCCTGCGAGTCTGCAGCAACGAGTGCTCGCTCTCCCCCAGGGCCTGTGGGAACGGCCTGGGGCGCAAGGTCACAGTCTCGGACCATGGCACGCGGGTGCAGCTGTGCCGCGCGATTCATCACCACAGGCGCAGGGAAAACAACCCGTGTTGACCACAAGGCAACGTTGTGGAAGACAAAATCGGGCCGCACATAATCAGCAAATTCGTGAACGAGGGTGATCGTCGGGACGAACCTTTGAGCCAAGTGAGGAAGGAGTGGCCACGAAGAGACAGTGTTGGCGACGACCACCGAAGGCCCCACATCGTGAGAAATGAGCTGGGCGACTGCTTCCGCTTCGTAGGAGTCTTCGAGAATATTCGGACACACCCACATTTCGATGCAGTGGTCCTCAAACTTTTTCAGCTGAGGGCCTCCGCTAGCAAAGACTGCTGTCACCTGGTGGGAAGCGCTGAAATACTCTGCCACCGCCAGAGCTGTCGTAGCTGCCCCGTAGCCGGCATCAGGACTGACGATGACGAGCCGGGGGGCGTCGGCCCTCCGTTGCGCCGTTCCCGGGACAACATCCTTGGCGGGAAATACTCGGCGGCCTTCCTTCTTGCCGTGGCGCAGATAGTGACGCTGTGTATCGGTAGACGTGTGACGAAGATCTGGGTTGAGTATCCGATATATATCGTCTCTGAACACACCCTTTCCGGATTCATGCCCGTGAATGGCGTTCATAACCCTCTATCTCTCTGACCTGTCGGACGATGCCTCCTAGGGTCACTTCTGGGTGAGTAGCCTTTCGAGGTACTGGCCATAGCCGCTTTTCATCAAAGGTTTGGCCAGAGCAGAGAGCTGAGCGTCAGAAATCCACCCTGCTCGCCATGCTATTTCTTCCACACACCCAATCTTCAACCCTTGGCGCTCCTCGATCACCCGAACGTACTCAGAAGCCTGCATCATCGATTCAAACGTCCCCGTATCAAGCCATGCAATTCCTCGATCCAGCACCTGGACTGTGAGGGTGCCTCGGTTCAGATAAGCCTCGTTGACGGCCGTTATTTCAAGTTCGCCCCGGGCGCTTGGCGCAATCCCCTTGGCGACCTCGACCACAGAATTGTCATAAAAATAGAGGCCGGGGACCGCGAAGTTGCTCTTCGGATGGGAGGGCTTCTCTTCAATGGAGAGAGCCCTCATGGTGTCGTCGAATTCGACAACACCATACTGCTCGGGTTTGGCGACGTGGCTAGCGAAAATAAGGCCGCCCGCCACTTCAGTATTGGCGCGAAGAGAACTCCCCAGTCCAGTTCCGTGGAAAATGTTATCGCCGAGGACAAGAGCGACCGAGTCATCGCCAATAAACTCTTCGCCAATAATGAATGCTTGGGCCAGTCCTTCGGGCTGCGGCTGAAGGGCATACGTCAGCTGAATTCCCCAGTCCGAGCCGTCCCCTAAAAGAGCCTGAAACGATTGCTGGTATTCGGGGGTGGAAATCACCAAAATTTCCCTGATGCCAGCCATCATCAGAGTGGACAGAGGGTAGTAAATCATCGGCTTGTCGTAGATCGGCATCAGCTGCTTGGAAATACCTCTGGTGATTGGCCACAGCCGGCTGCCAGATCCACCAGCGAGAATGATGCCTTTCATAGCGCCCCTTCCCCTGACCACGTGGGGAGAAGACCCAATTCTTGCGCTTCGAGGAGGCCAGGTGCTGCGGCGTCTTTGGCCGACAATTCCAGCTCGGACTGTGGCATCGGGAAGTCCAGCCCGAGGGTCGCATCCAAGGGGTTGATTTCGTGTTCGCGCTCGGGCGCATAGACGTCAGCGACCAGATAAGTGACAACAGTGTTGTCCTCAAGGGCGAGAAAAGCGTGTCCCAGACCTTCAGAGAGGAACACCGCATTGCGATTCGCGCCGGAGAGCTCCACCGACACCCACTGCCCAAAAGTGGGGGAGCCGACCCTGATGTCGACAACAAAATCGAGAATTCTTCCCACAGGGCACGTGATGTATTTTGCCTGGCCAGGTGGGACATCAGCGAAGTGAATGCCTCGAAGAGATCCCTTGGACGAGACTGACAAGTTGGCCTGTGCCAGGGAGAAATCTCTGCCAGTTGCTTCCCTCAGCGTTGGGGCCTTGAACCATTCGACAAACTCGCCACGACTATCACCGTGGACCGTTGTCGAAATCTCACAGGCTCCGGCAATCGCTAGGGGGCTAATCAGCACTGGCAAAGCTTACCAATCTGGCAAGGAACTAGGATGTTTAAGTCCGTGAGGGTGTCACCACCGTGGTGAGCACACGGTGGGGATGCTATGAAGTTGTTAGTCACAGGCGGGGCGGGGTTTATCGGATCCAATTTCGTGAGGCGGGCTCTCGCTGACGAATTACCTGGCCTAGATGATCCAGAAATCACCGTCTTGGACGCACTCACCTACTCGGGAACACTGACCAATCTGGTCACGATTGCAGACCACCCCCGCTTCACTTTTGTGCACGGGAACATCACCGACGAGGCCGAACTCGAATCTCTCGTTCCAGGCCACGACGCAATCATTCACTTTGCGGCAGAAAGCCACGTTGACCGGTCAGTGACAGACGCCGGAATCTTCGTCGAGACCAACGTTCTCGGAACTCAACGCCTGCTTGATGCCGCGCTGAAAGCTAAGATCGGTCGGTTCGTTCACGTGTCGACCGATGAGGTCTATGGCTCACTCGACGAGGGTGAATGGGATGAGCAAGAGCCGCTCCTGCCGAACTCCCCCTACGCTGCAAGCAAGGCGGCGAGCGACTTGATGGTGCGAAGCTACCACCAGACCCATGGCCTAGATGTCGTGACAACCAGGTGCAGCAACAATTACGGGCCACACCATTTCCCGGAGAAACTGATTCCGCTGTTTGTCACCAACCTCATTGATAACCATCCTGTCCCCCTGTACGGCGACGGCGAGAACGTCAGGGATTGGCTGCACGTGGACGACCACTGTCGCGGAATCGCACTCGTGCTGACGAAAGGGCACTCCGGCGAGATTTACAACATTGGCGGTGGAACGGAACTCACCAACAAGGAACTGACTGGGCTGCTCCTCGAAGCAACGGGGGGGGATTGGAGCCTCGTTCGAAACGTTGACGATCGGAAAGGTCACGACCGTCGCTACTGTGTGAACATCGACAAGATTTCTCGTGACTTGGGTTACACCCCGCAAGTTCCTTTCGAACAGGGCCTTACCGATGTCGTCCAGTGGTACCGGGACAACCGGGAGTGGTGGGAACCGTTGAAGGCGCGCGCTTCGCTATGACTCGCGTTGCAGTACTTGGCAGCGCGGGAATGCTGGGGCGCGACCTCGTGAGCGTTCTTGCTGGCAAGTCCGTCACCGGCTTTTCCCGTGCTGACCTCGATGTCACGAAGCCAGACGCTGTTGTCCAGGCCCTACAAGGTTTCGACACTGTGATCAACGCAACCGCTTACACCAAGGTAGATGAGGCTGAGGCCCAGAGAACTGAGGCCTTCGCGGTCAACGCGGAGGGCCCAGAAAATATCGCCCGTGCGTGCCATCACCACGGAAGTCGCCTCATTCATGTGTCCACTGATTACGTCTTCGATGGCATGGCCACGACCCCCTACGACGAGGGCCACCCGCGAAACCCTCAGTCTGTCTACGGGCAGAGCAAAGCCGAGGGGGAAGAAAGGGCCATTCGCGCCAACCCCGACAACACCGTCATCATCCGCACTGCCTGGCTTTATGGGGCCGCTGGATCGAACTTCGTCAAGACACTGCTGACTCTTGCGTCGCAGCGGGACACAATCGACGTCGTCATGGACCAGATCGGCCAACCCACCTGGTCCCGCGATCTTGCGTCGATGATCAAAGTCCTCCTCGAATCGGATATTCGATTCGGCATCTTTCACGGCACCAACGCGGGGCAAGCTAGCTGGTGGGATTTTGCGCAGGAGATATTCTCCAAGGCTGGCTTGGACAAGAATCGAGTCCGCCCCGTCACGAGCTCTAGTTTTCCGCGACCTGCGCCAAGGCCCGCCTGGTCGGTCTTGGGTCACGACCGGTGGTCTGAGAGTGACCTTCCGTTACCAAGGCGGTGGGAAGAAGCGTTCGCCGAGGCCTGGCCGCAGGTTTTCTCCCCTGGAGATGACAGATGAGCCAAGTGTTGAGTCCTTGGGCAGTTGTGGTGGTCTCATTTGGCTCGGAAGATGAATTAGACAATTTTCTGAGTTCGTTGGCTCACTCAACCGTCACGCCAGACCACGTCGTTATTGTCGAAAACGGACCCCACCAGCCACGTATCGCGCAGCAGCCTTTCCCCATCACCTTCATACATCGACCAGACAATCCTGGGTATGGGAGCGCTGTAAATGCAGGATTTCAGGCTGTTCCTGCTGAGATTACCTGGGTGCTGGTGTCCAACCCTGATGTAGAGCTTCAGCCCGGCGCTGTCCACAATCTCTTGACCGTTGCAACCAACGAGCCTGCGGTGGGGTCAATCGGTCCTGCTCTCATCAACACGGACGGCAGTGTCTATCCCTCCGCGAGAGCACTGCCAGGAATCGGTGTTGGTATAGGCCACGCTCTTTTCTCTGCAATCTGGACCACCAACCCGTGGTCCAGGGCTTATCGGGGCCATTATGGAACCAGCGAGAGCCGAGACTGTGGTTGGCTCTCGGGAGCGTGTGTGCTGGTAAACCGCCGTGCCTTTGAGAAAATTGGCGGCTTTGATCCAGGCTTCTTCATGTTTATGGAAGACGTCGATCTGGGAATGCGACTAGGGCAGGCCGGATACCGGAACGTCTATGTACCTGACGCAAGGGCACACCACAGTGTCGGCCACTCCACTTCCCTATCAAAGAGCACGATGGTGAAAGCGCATCATGCCAGCGCTAAACGATTCATCGCCAAGCGCTACCCGGGAACTCTTTTTGCCCCGCTTCGCTTGGTCCTGAACATGGGGCTCAGCGTTCGCCAATGGACAGTTCAAACCCTCCAGGGTCGGAACGCTTAATCCAATTTTTTTGCGAGCACCAGCTTTGCCTGGTCTTCTTGAAAATCTGCGAGCTGCCGAGCAATGTGATCATTGTTTGTTCCCAAGATGCGAAGCGCAAGGTACCCAGCGTTCTTCGCCGCGCCAATAGCAACAGTTGCCACGGGAACGCCCGATGGCATTTGGACAATCGACAACAGGGAGTCAATGCCCTCAAGGTGCTTGAGTGGCACCGGAACACCGATGACGGGAAGCGTGGTCAGAGAAGCGACCATTCCCGGAAGGTGCGCTGCTCCCCCGGCCCCAGCGATGATCACCTGGACGCCTTTCCCTTTGGCTTCAGTCGCGAACTCCACCATCGCATGGGGCGTTCGGTGCGCAGAGACCACCTCCTTCACTACAGAAACACCGAAGGATTCGAGAACCGTCACAGCATCTTTCATTACGGGCCAATCAGAATCGGACCCCATAATCACGGCAACCGTTGAGTGCGACATGCCTCTATGCTAAGCCGTCCTCAGCGACCGCTGCCACTGCGGTCCGCGCAAGGGAAGCAATTTCTTCGCGATCGCTACCCACTACGCTCACGTGTCCCGCTTTTCTGCCGGGCCGTGGCGCCTTCCCGTAGTCGTGAAGCTTGACCCGGTGATCGACACCCAGTGCTAAGGAAACCTTGTCCGGCTTAACTCCGCCGAAAACATTCACCATGACGCCATGTGCCGCGAGCAACGAAGTGTCACCCAGCGGCCAATCCAAGACTGCGCGAACGTGTTGTTCGAACTGGGAGGTGTAGGACAGTTCTGTGAAGATGTGCCCTGAATTATGCGGCCTCATGGCGAGTTCGTTGACAAGCACTGACCCATCGGGAAGAACAAACATTTCCACGGCCAAGACCCCGGTGACTCCAAGTCCCTCTGCTATCTGAATGGCGACCGACCGGGCCTGAATTTCGCTCGCCTTATCGACGTGCGCCGGAGCCATCACTTCGGAACAAACGCCGTGCTTCTGGACTGTTTCGACCAGTGGCCAAGCCGCTATTTCTCCCGAGGGTCTTCTGACCACAAGTTGCGCAACCTCTGTCACAAATTCAACTTTTTCCTCCAGCAGCACCTCACCGCTATCAAGCCAATCTGCAACGTCCCCCGCATGAGCGATGACTCGAACACCCTTGCCGTCGTATCCAC
>JBIILX010000005.1:0-27348 GCA_044338275.1 Pontimonas sp. | reverse complement strand
TTCGCCGGCGTTGAGGCCGGTATGGAGGTCACCAGAACTGGTGAAGTGCTCTCTGTCCCCGTTGGCGATGGCTACCTCGGCCGCGTTGTTGACCCTCTGGGTAACCCGATTGACGGCCTTGGCGCGATCAAGTCTGAGGGACGCCGTGCCCTTGAGCTTCAAGCCCCTGGTGTTATGGCTAGGCGCAGCGTTCACGAGCCCCTCCAGACAGGAATCAAGGCAATTGACGCCATGATTCCTGTAGGTCGCGGACAGCGTCAGCTGATCATTGGTGACCGCCAGACGGGTAAGACCGCTATTGCTGTGGACACCATCATCAACCAGAAGGCGAACTGGGCAACCGGTGACCCCACCAAGCAGGTTCGCTGCATCTACGTGGCAATCGGCCAGAAGGGTTCCACCATTGCTGGTGTGAAGGGCGCTCTCGAAGAAGCAGGCGCCATGGAGTACACCACGATTGTGGCCGCTCCTGCGTCTGACCCCGCAGGTTTCAAGTACTTGGCTCCCTACACTGGCTCTGCCATTGGCCAGCACTGGATGTACAACTCCAAGCACGTGCTGATCATCTTCGATGACTTGTCCAAGCAGGCAGAGGCCTACCGCGCGGTGTCTCTGTTGCTGCGTCGTCCCCCGGGCCGTGAGGCCTACCCCGGTGACGTTTTCTACTTGCACTCCCGTCTGCTCGAGCGCTGTGCAAAGCTCTCGGACGAAATGGGTGGCGGTTCGATGACGGGTCTTCCCATCATTGAGACCAAGGCGAACGACGTGTCTGCCTTCATCCCCACCAACGTGATCTCGATTACCGATGGCCAGATCTTCTTGCAGTCAGATCTGTTCCTTGCGAACCAGCGTCCTGCTGTTGACGTGGGTATCTCGGTCTCTCGTGTGGGTGGAGACGCTCAGGTGAAATCCATCAAGTCGGTCTCTGGAACGCTCAAGCTTGAGCTCGCCCAGTACCGCTCGCTGGAAGCCTTCGCTATGTTCGCTTCCGACCTTGACGCCGCTAGTCGCCGTCAGCTCGAGCGCGGTGCGAGGCTGACCGAGCTGTTGAAGCAGCCCCAGTATTCGCCCTACCCCGTTGAGGAGCAGGTCGTGTCGATTTGGGCTGGTACCAACGGCAAGCTCGACACCATCGCGGTTGCGGATGTGTTGAAGTTTGAGGCTGAACTACTCGACCACCTTCGTCGCAACACGAAGATTCTTGACACTCTGCGCAAGACGAACGTGCTCGACGATGACACCAAGGCAGAACTGGAAAAGGAAGTCGACAAGTTTGTTGTTGCCTTCCAGGCCAGTGGTGCAGAGGGTCTCGGTAAGCCCGGTAGCGAAGAATTCGACGCTATCGAAGCTCAAGACATCAACCAGGAAAAGATCGTCAAGCGCAAGCGCTAGACGAGACTGAACTAAAGGACTAGGCAACTATGGGCGCGCAACTTCGGGTGTACCGGCAGAAGATTCGTTCTGCCAGTACGACCAAGAAGATTACGCGGGCAATGGAGTTAATCTCCGCCTCGCGTATTCAGAAGGCGCAAAGCCGCATGAAAGCGGCTGCGCCGTATTCGCGTGCGGTGACGCGTGCGGTCTCAGCTGTGGCGACCTATTCCAACATTGATCACCCTTTGCTCACAGAGGCCACTAACCCCAAGCGCGCCGCCATGGTGATCTTCACCTCCGACCGCGGTCTTGCCGGTGCTTTTAGTGCCCAGGTGCTCCGAGAAGCGGGCGAGCTTCGCACCCGCTTGGAAGACGAAGGCAAAGAGGTCGTGCACTACGTCATTGGGCGTAAGGCTGTTCAGAACTTTGCCTTCCGTCAGCGTCCGGTGGAGAAGTCGTGGATGGGCAACACTGACCAGCCTCAGTTCGAAACGGCCAGAGACATCGCTGACACCGTGATCGAGCGCTTCATTCAAGACACCGATGAGGGCGGGGTGGATGAAATCCACATCGTCTATAACCGTTTCGTGTCCTTGGTCACGCAGTCTCCTGAGGTTGTGCGCGTTCTGCCCCTTGAAGTAGTCGAGGGCGTTGAAGAGCCTGGTAGCACCGAGGTGTTCCCTCTCTATGAGTTTGAGCCTGAGCCCGAGGAAGTTCTGAACGCACTGTTGCCGGTGTATATCGAAAACCGAATCTTCTCGGCGATGCTCCAATCCGCTGCTGCCGAGCACGCTGCTCGTCAGAAGGCTATGAAGTCGGCAAGTGACAACGCCGACAAGCTCATCCGCACCTACACCAGCTTGGCGAACAACGCTCGCCAGGCAGAAATCACCCAACAGATTTCCGAAATCGTGGGCGGCGCCGACGCCCTCGCTTCGGCGAAGTAAAGAAAGAGAAGACGATATGAGCAAGACTGCCACCAAGAAAGCGACTGCCACGGGTCGTGTTGCCCGCGTTACCGGTCCGGTTGTTGACGTCGAGTTTCCTCACGACTCAATCCCCGAGATCTACAACGCGCTGCAGACCACAATCACCATGGGTGGCGAGTCCATTGTGTTGACTCTCGAGGTCGCCCAGCACCTCGGCGATGACCTGGTTCGCGCAATCGCTCTGAAGCCCACCGACGGTTTGGTTCGTGGCCAGGAAGTGCGCGACACCGGTGGACCCATCACGGTTCCGGTCGGCGATGCCACCAAGGGCAAGGTGTTCAACGTCCTCGGCGAGGTCTTGAACTCTGATGACAAGCTCGAGGGTGTTGAGCGTTGGAGCATCCACCGCGAGCCCCCACCCTTCGACCAGCTCGAGTCCAAGACTCAGCTGTTTGAAACCGGTATCAAGGTCATCGACTTGCTCACCCCCTACGTGTTGGGTGGAAAGATTGGCCTCTTCGGTGGCGCCGGTGTGGGTAAGACCGTTCTGATCCAAGAGATGATCCAGCGCGTTGCGCAGGATCACGGTGGTGTGTCAGTGTTCGCCGGCGTTGGTGAGCGCACCCGTGAAGGTAACGACCTCATCCACGAAATGGAAGAAGCGGGCGTCTTCGACAAGACCGCACTCGTCTTCGGACAGATGGACGAGCCCCCAGGAACTCGTTTGCGCGTGGCTCTGTCCGCTCTGACCATGGCCGAGTACTTCCGTGATGTTCAGAACCAGGACGTGTTGCTCTTCATCGACAACATCTTCCGGTTCACCCAGGCCGGCTCCGAGGTCTCGACTCTTCTCGGTCGTATGCCCTCCGCCGTGGGTTACCAGCCAAACCTCGCAGATGAGATGGGTGTGCTCCAGGAGCGCATCACCTCCACCAGAGGTCACTCGATCACGTCGTTGCAGGCCATTTATGTGCCAGCTGATGACTACACCGACCCCGCACCTGCGACCACGTTCGCGCACTTGGATGCAACCACGGAACTGAGCCGCGATATCGCCGCTAAGGGCCTCTACCCGGCTGTGGACCCACTGACCTCCACCAGCCGCATCCTTGACCCGCTCTACATCGGAAACGACCACTACCGTGTGGCCACGACGGTGAAGCAGATTCTGCAGAAGAACAAGGAACTCCAGGAAATCATCGCGATCTTGGGTGTTGACGAGCTCAGCGAAGAAGACCGGATTACGGTCTCCCGTGCACGTCGTATTCAGCAGTTCCTTTCCCAGAACACCTATATGGCGAAGAAGTTCACCGGTGTTGAGGGTTCGACTGTTCCGCTCAAGGAGACCATCGAATCCTTCGATGCCATCGCTCGCGGTGAGTTTGACCACGTTGCCGAGCAGGCCTTCTTCAACGTTGGCCCCATCTCGGATGTGGAAGAGAAGTGGGCGAAGATTCAGAAGGAGAACGGCTAATAGTGGCTGGCATCCTTCAGGTCACGGTGGTGTCCGCCACTGCTGAGGTGTGGTCGGGCGAGGCCACCATGGTTGTCGCCCGCACCACCGAGGGTGAAATTGGAATCCTTGCAGGCCACGAGCCAACGCTCGGTGTTCTCGCCGCCGGTGAGGTCCGGATCACGACGGCCAGCGGTGAGAAAGTCACTGCTAAGGCAGAGGATGGATTCCTCTCCGTGGACAACAATCAGGTGACCATTGTTGCCGGACTGGCAGAGATTATTTAGCCATGCTGATTCTCCTGCCTCCCTCAGAGACCAAGGTTTCGGGAGGGGATGAGGGGTCACATCTGGATTTGGGGTCTCTGAGTTTTCCCGTTCAGAATCCAACCCGCCAACAGTTGGTCGATTCGTTGGTCTCCCTTGCCAGCGACCAGGCAGCATCACTGCGGGCACTGAAGTTGGGGCCCAAGGGGCTGAGCGAGGTTGAACGCAACCGCGAGTTGTGGACCGCCCCGGTTATGCCAGCGCTCTCCCGCTACACAGGTGTTCTCTATGACGCACTGGGCTTTGACGCCCTGGAGGCTACCGCGCAGAAGCGGGCACTCTCGAGTGTTGGCATCTTCTCTGCGCTCTTTGGGCTCACTCGCGCCAGCGACATGATTCCTGCCTATCGGCTGTCCTGTGACTCCGCTGTGCCCGGGGGGAAACCCGGCGCCCTGTGGGGATTGCTGGCCCCCGCGCTGTGGGCGTCAGTGGATGACTTTGTTCTGGATCTTCGCAGTGAGGGCTATCGAAGCCTTGCCCCGCTGCCAGAGGGTGCAGGGGTGTTTGTGTCTCTTGTGAAACCTGGCCCCGCAGGGGCAAGGGGAGCGATTGGACACCACAACAAAGGCACGAAAGGGCGCCTCGTGCGCGACCTCGTGGAGTCCGGGGCGGACATCACCTCAGTTCGCGCGCTCTGCGAGTGGGGCGCCGCCCACGGCCACAATTTTGATGAGGCGAGCGCTCGGTCAGGGTTTATTGAGTTGGTCGTCGCGATTTAGCGAAACTCGATGCCCTCGTGGCGCAAGAGCTTCTCTTTGGTGGGGATTCCCTCACCGGCGCTGTAGCCAGTGAGGGTGCCACTCGCCCCGAGAACTCGGTGGCAGGGGACAATGATGGGGATCGGGTTACGCCCTACCGCCCCGCCCACGGCCCGCGGCGCGCGGCCCACCCCGGCCTTCTGGCCGAGCTGGTCGTAAGTGAGCTTTTCCCCAAAAGGAATACTCGAGAGTGTCCTCCAGATTGCCTCTTGGAATCGTGTGCCCGACCAGCTCAGGGGAAGATCAAACGTGGTGCGCGAGCCCTCGAAGTATTCACCGAGTTGGGCGGTGGCGCGGTGGAGAACATCGGCATCGGCGGGGTCGACGCCGTGTTTAGACGAGGGGCTTTGCCCAATAGTCACAGCGGTGATAGTCTGGTTGCTCGCGGTAATAGTCAGCGGGCCGAGCGGCGAATCCATGGTCAACGATGAGTTCATGTGATGAGGGTACATCGATTCCGCAGCAGCCTCCGGCGCCCCGGAAACCAAACGACGACTGCTCAAGGTCGGTGTCCTGTGGAGAAAGTTCTTCTTCTTCGCGGAGTCTGACGTTGATGCCCCGGTTCAACTCGGAGACTTCGGAGTTGAGGCGATTGAGCTCGTCGAGCCGCTCGTTGTATTCGTCGATCTTTGTTTGCAGGCTAACCCGCATCGATCCGAGGCGCGATTGGCGCTCGGTGAGTGCGTTTCTGGTCGATTCGAACTCCGAGCGCGAGGGAAACGCGCCGGGTGTTGACGCGCGTTCGTTGAAGGAAAGAATGGCCGCGTTGAGGGCGCCCTGCTCCTGCTCGTAGGCGAAGCGGAGGCCTTCTATTTCGGCAGCGCGCGATTCAAGCTCCTGGGCGAGGGTGTTGAGCTCAGCCTCGACAGTGTCAAACACTCGATAGAGCTCATCGGCGAGGGCAACCACTCGGCTGCGGTTATCGAAGTAGATGGCGTAGTGCTCCTCGAGCAGCGCCGGAAGCGGAGCAATCTCGGTGCCAAGAATCGCGTAGAGCTCAGGGATTCGGGAAGCAGGGTTGTCCGCCTCATAGGAGGCAATCCGATCCCTGAGTTGGTGGTCTGCGGGCAGTGTGGCAAAGCCCTCTTCCAACAGCTCAGCCCAGCGCTCTTGCTCCGCGCTAGAGAGCCGCGCCCACGCGGCGTGGAGCATCTCGTGGGCGGCGACGACGGGTTCGATACTGACGAGGCGCTCATCCGTGACGTCATAGAGATAGATTCGGCCATCACGTAGCGTGTAGCAGCCGAGCACACCAATCCCCGGCTCGTTGCGGGTGCAATAACGATCGAACTCATAGACCGGGACAATCTGTGGCAGGGAGGTCATAAAGTAGAGCTCGCCCGTTGGCGACATTCCAGAGATCCGGGCATATTCCAGGATTTCCTCTGGTGCGTCGAACTGGTAGGCCACCAACTGGTCTTTGATGTGGCGTTCATTCGCGACGACCCACGAAACACCCCAGGCCGCACCACCTTGAAGGGCAAGTGCGGCGGTGGCCAGCAGAACAAGGGCGGCGCGACCCACGCGTGACCCCATCGAGTGTTCTGCCACGTCCCCACCTTTCTGGCACTTCCATTGTGACCTAGAGCGCCTTGGAAACCGCTCTGGACACCGCCCTCAACACTGAGGAGTGTGGCCGGGCGGCGCTGTGTGTGCTCCCCGGCTCTCTCGAATCGCCCCGGTACCCTGTGGCGTATGAGTCTTTTTGACGCCACCGAGGTGCGGCCCCCTGCGCCGTGTTCGCGCTGTGGCGAGCAGGTTCACGCGAGCAGCCTGTTTTGCCCACAGTGTGGTCAGTCGAGCGTTCGCCCCAAGCCGGCCCCGCCCGCGGTCAAGGAAGCCCCCATTCCAGAGGTCACCCCCGAACCAGCCCCGGCGGCTGATGCTCCGCCCAGCACCACGGGGTGGTTGAGGCGAAGCCTGTCCCTGGGTAAAAAACCCGAGGCCCCTGCGGTGGTGGAATCTCCGGCTCCAGCGAGCCAGGACCAGAAGACCGAAGCGATGTCGCTTTTCGACATCGAACAAGCCGAGGCGGTTGCGAAAGAGAAAACACCCAGGCGCGCTCAGGCGGCAATTCGTTTCACGGTCACCTTCGATGATGGCCATACAGTCACGATCGGAGAGACTCCCGGAGTAATGGGGGTGAAGCCTGTGGCAGAGGACGACCCTCTCCTCCGGGTTTGCCTTGAGGACCCCACAGACACTGTCGCCCCCGAACACCTGGAGTTTGGCGTTGATAATGGCGTGTTTTGGGTCAAGGATTTGAAAACTGTCAATGGAACCGTCGTGGAAGAACCTGGATCCCCAGCTCTTCAGTGCATTCCCTATGACAAGTATTTTGTGGTGCGAGGCTCTCGGGTGGGCTTGGGTTCACTGTTTTTCACTCTTCAGTAGCCCGCTGTCCACCACGCCCGCCTGGCCGGTGAATTCGCTGCGCTAAGGCTTCAGGGGTTCTACTGGCGTCGCGCTGTGTTCCACTGTTGCGGTGTTTCCTGGACCTCCTCCTGCGCCACCGGTCCCACCGGAGAAGGCCCCGCTGCCACTACTTCCGTTGGTGGCTCCGGTTGCGTTGGCAGTTGTCCTGGCTCTGGTCTTTGAGTCGGTGCTGGCGCTTCTGATGGGAGCGCTCGGACCTCTCATGGTTTTTGGAGGGTGGTGGGAGTCCCGGCGACGAAGTGCAATCAAGCACGAAGCAGCCCTGCTGGAGCACCAGGACCGTCTCCTGGAGCACGAGGGTGAGGTAGACCGTGCCAGGCGAGATGTTCTCGAGAGAGCCACCAGGCTCCACCCGGGCATACGGGACTGGGTGGCGAACCCGCTCTGGCGCGGTCCGCTGCCCACAGCGCAGGTGTTGAGCGTTGGGCGAACCCGCTGGCACCCGCCCCCGAACCACCGGTTGGCGGGAACCGGAGGCATTTCTGGCATGCCCGCCCTTGTTGACACGACCGCGGGGCTCGCGCTGGTGGCTTCTGGTGACCAGCACGGTCTATGGCGCGCGCTCGCTCTGCAGTGGAGGGCTCACTCGTCCCATGCCGTAGTGCCCTCTTGGGACCTAGCGGGGGAACCCCCACGGGATTTCCGGGGACCCTCCAGACTGGTCTGGGTCAACGCCCCCTCCGATGTTCCAGAAGAGTGCCAGGCCATGGTCATTCACCGGGGCGGACTGATGTCCGTGCTTCACACCCCAGGCGAGCCACCCCAGGATATTCAGCTGGAATCGCTGAGTCACGCTGAGGCGATGAGAATCCCCCGAGAGCGCCTTGGGATCAGTGACGTGGTCGTCACTCCACCAGATCTCTCACGCCTTGATCAGCTCTGGGTGTCTTTGGCTGCTGAAGGGCCATTCTTTGATCTGCTGGCCGAGGGCCCCCACACGATCGTGTGGGGAGCCACGGGCAGTGGAAAAAGTGTCAGCGTGGTCGCACTGATTGTCTCGCTGGCCAACCACTATTCACCAAAGCGTGTGGTCTGTGTATTGGTTGATTTCAAGGGCGGCGCGGGGCTTGCCCCACTCCACTCCCTGCCCCACACCGTGGGCTGGGTGACTGACTTAGCACCCGAGACCAGCAGTCGAGCACTGAGAGGCTTGCGTGCCGAGATGACGAGAAGAGAGAGAATTCTCGCGGCGGCAGAGCGCGCGGACTGGTCCGAGCTTGACCCCTCCCAACACGGCCCACGCCTCGTTGTTGTCGTTGATGAGGTGGCCTGGTTGTTTACGAACCAGCCACTCTGGGCAGAGGCCATCACCGATATTGCGGCCCGCGGCCGCTCGCTCGGTGTTCATCTAGTTCTCTCTACACAGCGCCTTAGCGGAGTGATTACTCGGGCAATGATGGCCAACATTGCTTTTCGGGTCTGCGGGCGCGTCGCAGACGAGGCGGAGCTGCGAGAGGGCATGCTCGATGCCGCGGGATCTCTAGTCGGCGCACTGCGCCATGTGCGCCCGGGGCAGGTGGTCGTTGCCGGTGCCATTAGTTCCCCACAGATGTGTTCGGTGGAGCCCGCGGGGGAGATCGTCCATGATGGCCCACCCTCCACCTGGAAAGTCTGGGGAGAGGCGCTGCCCTCGCTCATCCCCTGGAGTGATGATGGTGGGGGCGAGTCAGTGTGGGCATGGCGCGAATGCCTCGATACGCACAGCGCGGTGGCGGTTCTGGGCCCCACCGGGTCTGTGGCTATTGTCGGGGACCAAGGCTCCGGTCGAACAAGTGCAGCGTATGCCATGGCACGCGCTGGGCGCCAGCCTTTCCTCGCGCCCCGTGATGGCGCCTCGCTCTGGACTGCTCTGGAGGAACTCTCTGGGACAGAACGGTTGCTCGTGGTGGATGATCTCGATCTCCTCCTCCACGCCTGTGGCTCAGAGGGCGAGGCGTTCCTTGTCGACGCCCTGGAGGGCTTCACCGGAGCCCTCGTGATGACCATGAGTGTCCGACATCGGCTCTCGCGGTCGTTGTCCCGGCTTGCAAGCGACGTGCTGGTGTTGCCGATTGCTAAACCGGAAGATCGTGACCTGTGGGGAGGGCCTTCCAGAACTGGCCCGGGCGCTGGGTTCTGGAGGGGCGACGATGTTCAGGTCGTCTACGGAGCGCCGGCACCAGAGCGTTTCGCGGAACCGGAACCACGCCTGGCGCTAGAGCCACTCGTGGTGACGAATGCGCCGGAGGAGTGGTCTGATTGCCCAGTAGCGGTGGTCATCGATTCCGCGGATCAGGCGGGTGCGTGGGCTGCCCTTGCGAAGTATCGCGGCAGTCAACCAATCCTCATCGATGGTCTGAACTACCGTGACCTTCGATCCCTCCTCCAGACTGGAGCCTGGATTCCACCGCTGGTGCCCCCGGAGGGGTCACTCTGGTTGTGGGACGGGTCTAAACCCGTCCTTACTAAGCGAGAACGCTGGCGAGGGTGACGCTCTCCATGCTGTGCGCCACACCCACGGGCTCGTTGGTCAGTAATCCCGAGGTGGTGTTCAAACCCTTGGCCAAGCCGGCGTCCGCGCGAAGCGCGTCCTTCCACCCTTTGCCGGCCAAAGCGTTGACGTGGCGCATGGTGGCGTTGGTGAGCGCAACCGTCGAGGTTGCAGGGACAGCGCCTGGCATGTTGGCCACGCAGTAATAAATGCTCGAGTGCACGGCGAACGTCGGATCTGCGTGAGTGGTGGGCTTGGAGCCTTCAAAACACCCACCCTGATCGACGGCGATGTCCACCAGGACGCTCCCTGGCTTCATCCGTGACACGAGGTCGAGAGAGACGAGCTTGGGGGCCTTTGCTCCTGGAATCAACACCGAACCGATCACGAGGTCGGCATGGATGCACGCTCGTTCAATTTCGAGCGAGTTAGACGCAGCGGTCTTGATACGCCCGGCATAGAGGGCATCGAGTTCTTTGAGCCTGGTGAGGTTCGTGTCGATGACGGTGACCTCGGCGCCAAGGCCCACGGCCACTGAGACTGCGTTGGTTCCAGCGACGCCTCCGCCCAACACGACAACCTTGGCAGGCCTGGTTCCTGGGACACCGGGAACGAGGAGTCCCATCCCGCCAGCAGACTTCATCAACGTGTTCGCTCCGACAATCGCGGAAAGCCGTCCTGCGACCTCGCTCATGGGTGCCAGTAGCGGCAGGCCACCCGTGGGGCCCTCCACTGTTTCATACGCAATGGCAGTAATGCCCGATGACAAGAGCGCAGTGGTCAGGTGTGGTTCTGCTGCGAGGTGAAGGTAGGCGAAGAGTAGGAGGTCATCACGGAAATAGCCATATTCGGATTCGATGGGCTCTTTGACCTTGACGACCATCTCGGCTGAGTTCCAGGCAGTCGCTGCGTCAGCGACGACCGTGGCGCCCTGTTCGGCATAGTCGGCGTCTAAGATTCCGGAGCCGACACCGGCTCCGGTTTCCACCATGACCTGGTGTCCAGCCTGGGTGAGGTCGCGAACTCCAGCGGGAGTCATCGCAACACGAAACTCATTGTTTTTGATTTCACGGGGGACGGAAATCTTCATTACTTTCACCTCATTGTTGTTTGATGTGTCCTGTTGGCATCCTCGCCTCTGGGACACAAGAATGCCCCTTGGAGCATCCACCAACGAGTCTATATCTGGACTCGGAGGCCCCCGATAATCCGGTCCCCACCCATCACAGGGTCCGCCATGCCGGCAAGAATTTTGTCCCTCTGAGCGCTCTCGATAGCGCCTACAGAAACCAGCGCCTCGAGTGCAACGGGGGTGGTCGCGCGCATTGAGCCATCAATGATCTTGACGGCAACGGCGACGCCATCGGGCGTTCCGATCACCACAAGACCCTCGGCCCCAATCTTCGCGATGCCGCCAATTGTCTGGATAGTGATGGTGTTGGCACGGCCCTCCCCATCGAGTGCCCAGGCATGTGCGGACACAGCATCCAACAGTGAGCGGGCGCCCGGGGTCTTGCCCGAGGCAACAGAGGCAATCGCGCGAGCGAGGCCGCGGGTGCTGAGCGCATGCAGCGGTGCACCACAACCGTCGGTGGAACTAAAGGCCACCGACTCGCCACTCCAGGTCTCGATGGTCTCGAGTATTGCGCGCTGGAGGGGATGGGTGACCTCGAGATAGGTGGCCTCGTCCCAGCCCGAGTGTCTGGTCGCTGCGAGAAAACCTGCGTGTTTGCCCGAGCAGTTCATCGCTAGGCGAGACGGTGCTCCCTCTGTGGCAAGCATGTCGGCACGCTCGGAGGCTCCGAGCGGCCAATCCACCGGGCACTGAAGGCTCTCTGGACCAAGCCCGTGGCGCTGCAGGAAGGCTTTGATGGCGTCGCGATGCGCGATCGAGCCGCAGTGGCTAGCGGTGCTCAGCGCGATTTCTAGGGGAGTGAGTTCCACTCCGGTTCCCAGTATGGCAAGTGTTTGAAGGGGCTTGAGCGTGGACCGCGGATATACCGCGATGCGTGAATCGCCCCGCTCGAGGAGAAGTTCGCCAGCGCTATCGACCACCGCGACGATGCCGTGGTGCACCGATTCCACGTGCCCATCTCGCACTAGCTCTGCGACAACAGCGCCCGAGGCGCCGCTCAGTAATGACATGGACTCTAGAGAGAGCTGAGGGCGTCGTCCATCACGGCAACCGCTTCGCGGAGCTGATCGTCGGTGATGACCACTGGGGGTAGGAACCGCAAGACATTACCGAAGGTGCCAGCAGTCAGAATCAACACACCCTGGTGTAGAGCGTGGGTCTGCACTGCCTTGGTGACATCGGTGGCTGGTTTGCCCGTGGCGGGGTCAACAAACTCCAGTGCGAGCATCGCACCCATGCCTCGGACATCGCCAATGACGGGGTGCTTCTTCTGCAACTCGAGCAGCAGGGGCTTCAAGGTTTTCTCAACCCGCTTGGCTTCACCCAAAAGATTCCGTTTTTCCACCTCGCTGAAAACTGCGACTACCGCTGCGGAGGACACCGGGTTTCCCCCGAAGGTTCCTCCGAGGCCGCCGGGGTGAGACGCGTCCATGATGTCGGCGCGACCGGTGACAGCAGCGATGGGCATCCCGCCGCCGATGCCCTTGGCGCTCGTGATCAGGTCTGGCTCAATACCAAAGTGCTCGCTCGCAAAATAAGCGCCGGTTCGGGCCATGCCACTCTGCACCTCATCGGAGACATAGACAATGCCATTGGCGTGACACCAGTTGACGAGCGCCTGGAGGTAACCCTCTGCAGGAATAATGAACCCGCCCTCGCCCTGGATGGGCTCGACCACGAGGCACGCAATTTGGCTGGCGCCCACGCGCTTCTCCAGGTGGGTAATGGTGCGCTCAGCTGCCTCGGCACCAGTGAGCCCATCGTGGAAGGGCGACGAGTTGGGCGCGTGGTGAACAGAACCAGCCAGCGGGCCAAAGCCTGTTCCGTAGGGGTGCATGTTGTAGTTCATGGAGGCCGTCAAGTTCGTGCGACCGTGGTAACCGTGGTGCAGGACGGCAATCTCGGTGCGCCCGGTGTGCTTGCGGGCAATCTTCACGGCGTTCTCGACCGCTTCAGCGCCAGAGTTCACGAGCACGGACTTCTTGGCAAACTTGCCAGGCGTGTGCTTGGCGAGAAGCTCACAGACGGCGATGTAGGGCTCATAGCCAGCGACAGCGAAGAGCGTGTGGGTGACTTTCGACACTTGGTCGGTCACGGCCTGGACGAGAGCCTCGTTAGTGTGACCGATGGTCATCACTCCGATGCCGCCGGTGAAGTCGATGAACTGGTTGCCATCGACATCCACCACAAGAGCGTCGTGGGCGTGGTCAACATAAATGGGGAAGGTGGCTGAGACACCAGCGGATACAGCTGCGACTCGCCTGGCGTGGAGTTTTTGGGACTCGGGACCTGGAATTTCCGTGACGATGTGTCGCGCGGACGATGCGGCAACCCGGGGGGAGAGAGTGTCAGTCATAAACCCACAGTGTAGACCGGTAACCTCGAAGAATCATTGAGCGTCGTCGGGATGGGGAAGCCATGTCAGGCCACCACTACGAGGTCTCCCTCACCTGGAGCGGGAACCGCGGGACTGGTACCAGCGGTTACAGAGATTATGGTCGCGATCACATCGTGAGCGCACCGGGCAAACACGATATCGCCGGTTCGGCCGACACATCGTTCTTTGGCGATGTGGACCGCTGGAATCCCGAAGAGTTGTTAATCGCTGCGCTCTCTCAATGCCACATGCTGAGCTTCCTGCACGTGGCCGCGAACGCGGGTGTGATCGTCGTCGGATACACGGACCACGCCTCGGGTACGCTGACGCTGAATTCAGAGGGCGGTGGCCGCATGACCGAGGTTCGTTTGGCCCCTGAGGTTGAGATTGTCGGGGAGCTACCCCACTCGATGGACGCTCTTCATCACAGAGCGAGCGAACTCTGTTTCATCGCCAACTCGGTCAATTTCCCCGTCACCCATCAACCGAGTGTGCGCGTCGTTGACTCGCTTTGATTAGCAGGCTCCAAGCTGTCAAGATAGCGGGGTCGCACGGCGCGACGTCGTGGAAGGCACTCGTGAATAAATTCGCAAGCCTCGCACTCTGTGCGAGCGCACTTTTGGTCCTATCTGGTTGCACGAACGACGCCAGCGAAGAGGTGGCCGCCGTTTCCGAGCTTGCCGAGGGGTGCGCCCCTAGCGGCGAGGTTGTTGAGTCGATTACGGTCGCCGGTGATTTTGGGGCCAGGCCCGAGGTTAACTTCACCGCTCCGCTCGAGGTGACCGCCACCCAGCGCGCTGTTGTCATCGAGGGTGACGGTGAACTGGTCGAGAACGGGGATGACGTTGTTGTCGACTACGCGTTGTTTAATGCAACCACCGGAGCCGACATCGAAGATTCCGGCTATGACGAGTTCAGCCCCACTGTCTTGCGGGTGGACACTGTGGCGCCGGTCTTCATGGGAGTTTCACTGACCACTGTGTGCTCGAGTGTCGGGTCCCGTGTGGTCGGAGTGATTCCGGCTGCTGAGGCGTTTGGTCCTGAAGGCGCCCCCGAGCTTGGTCTTGAAGCTGGACACGGTCTCGTTTTTGTCGTCGATGTGATTTCCATTAAGCCCCCTGCAGTTCCGCCACTAGATCGCATTGATGGCGAAGCCAGCGACCCGGGTGAGGGCTTCCCCTCCGTGGAGTACGGCGAGTCTGGTGAGCCCACCGTCGTTATTCCAGAAGGCGATGTTCCCACTGAGTTCGCCCTGTCCACGGTGATTACCGGCACGGGTGCCGAGGTTGGCGCTGGTGACATTGTTGTGGTCCACTACCAGGGTGTGAACTGGAACACGGGTGAGGTATTTGATTCCAGCTGGTCCAGAAATGAGGCGGCAACCTTCCCCACCAGTGGAGTGATTCCGGGATTCCGCGATGGCTTGATTGGTCAGACTGTGGGATCGCGGGTGATCATTGTGATTCCGCCAGACCTCGGTTACGGCCCCTCTGGTGGAACAGGTGACGGAGCGATTGGGGCTGAAGACACCATCGTTTTCGTCGTCGACATTCTCGGAGTTCAGTAGGTCTTACTCAGCCGACAGGCCGAGACGATCGAGTCGTTCCTTGGCTCGGCGACGACTGGTCGACTCGGTGCCGAGCACCACGCCTGTGAGCCACAGGACTAGACCAGTGAGGGTTACTGCTGGCCACCACGGCCGCTTGAGGCCCAACATGTCCCGGTAGCGGGGCTCCATCGTTGCAATCGCGCCGCCCACCATGATGGCGTAGGGAATCCGTGCTGGCCCGGGAAGGGGTGGTTTTCTCAGGAACCGCAGCGCTTCTGTGACCCGATCATCGGCGCGAAGTACTGGTTGGAAGGCCTCGAGAGCACTCTGGAGTTCAGCGCGTGAGCGCGGGGGAGCCTCGAGCCCCATGAGCTCTCCAGCGGTTGCCCATTCGCGGACATAGCTGTCCTCCCCGGACTCTCCGGGGGCGGTGATGGGAATGGCGTCTCCCCACTGGCGGTGAGCTGCGAGAAAAGCGTCGGTGAAGACACTGTGAACCCAGGCGACCAGGTCCTGGTCTTTGGCTGAGTACTGGGTTGCCTGGCGCTCCTGGTGGGCTGAGGGATAGGTGCCCTTGACGCGATCGTGGAGGCGCGCGACCCGGGACGTTTCTTGGTCTACTGTCTGCGTCGAGCCAAAAGTGGTGGTCACTACCCACCGCACGGTTCCGGCCAATCGCCCGAGTGGGTCCTCGGCGTAACGGGAATGGTCGTGAACGCCTGCCATAGCACCCGGGTGGAGTGTTTGCATCAATAGCGCGCGAACGCCGGCGACAATCACGGGGACGCCCCCGTTCACGTGCCAGACGGCGGAACCAGGCCCAAAGTGGCCTGCGTCATCACCCTCGGCGATCTTGTGGACCCAGTCTGGTTCGCCCATCGGGTCGCCGGAGAGCATGGTGAGAAGTTGGGCCCGATACTGCTGGCGAAGAGACGGCACGACACCAGAGTGCCAGAGGTGTGCTGATAGAAGGGACAATACCCTAGGGGGTATATAGTGGAGGCATGAACGTGGAAACATCTAGCCCTCAAACTGTCGTCATCATCGGAGGGGTTGCCGGTGGAATGTCGGCCGCGACCAGGCTCCGCCGCATTAACGAAGACGCAGAAATCATCGTCCTGGAGCGCGGTGGCGCTGTGTCCTTTGCCAATTGTGGTCTTCCGTACCACGTGGGTGGGGTCATTCCGAATCGCAGTTCTTTGGTTCTGCAGCAACCCGCTCAGCTGAAGAAACGCTTCAACATTGACGTTCACTTGCGCACCGAAGCGACTGCTATCAACGTAGCGGCCAAGACGGTGAGCGTGAAGGATCTGGAATCTGGCGCAACCAGGGAGATTGGCTATGACGCCTTGGTTCTCAGTCCAGGGTCCACCCCGTTTAGGCCACCCATTCCTGGAGTTGAGACCGCGCACGTGCTCTGGAATCTCGATGACATGGATCGCCTCATTGCCGCAGCTGAGACAGCAACGAGCGCGATCGTTGTCGGTGGCGGCTTTATTGGACTGGAACTTGCGGAGAACCTCGTTCACCGCGGTATTCGCACGACCCTCGTTGAAGCACTGCCGCAATTGATGCCCACCTTGGACGTGGAAATGGCGTGGCCCTTGGTGGAGCGCGCGGGATTCAAAGGTCTCGATGTGAAACTCCAAGCTCAAGTGACGGAGATCACTGCCGAAGGCGTCACTTTGGCAACCGGCGAACACCTTGCCGCTGACTTCACCGTGGTTGCCGTGGGCGCCAGGCCCAACACCGAACTTGCTATCGCAGCGGGCCTCGAGATGGGTGACGCCGGGGGAGTGCGGGTCGATGAACAGCAGCGCACCTCAAACCCACACATCTGGGCAGTAGGGGACGTTGCCGAGAAGCCTCGCCCCGATGGCTACAGCTTGGTGCCACTCGCAGGCCTTGCGAATCGCCACGGGCGATTGGCTGCGGATTCGATCATGGGTCGGCCCGCGAAAGCGGTCACCGCTTTTGGCACGTCAATTGTCGGATTCTTCGGAATCGCCGCGGCATCCACCGGATATACCGAGAGAGTGCTGAAGGGGAAGGGCCGCGCGATGCGCGTCATTCACACCCACCCCATCAACCACGCGGGGTATTACCCGGATGCGAGCCAAATGGCGATGAAGTTGATTGTGGACCCGGAGACCGACGCGATTCTTGGCGCCCAGGTTGTGGGCGAAGAGGGTGTCGATAAGCGCATTGATGTCATCGCCACGGCGATGGCGGCGGGTTTGAGGGCGAGCGATTTGATGGATCTTGAGTTGTCCTATGCGCCCCAGTTCGCCTCGGCCAAAGACCCGGTGAACATGCTGGGCTATGTCAACGACAACCGCGCACGAGGTGAAGCCAGTGTTCAGTGGCACGAAGTTGAGGCCTTCCTTGAACAAGGGTGGCAGCTCATCGACGTTCGAACCGATGGTGAGCACACCAGAGGAGCAATTCCTGGCTCACGGTTGATGACCCTCGACCAGCTTCGCGAACACGTTGAGGAGCTTCGTGGACACAAAGTCATTGTTGCCTGTCGCGTGGGCCAGCGTGGCCACACGGCAGCCAGCATTCTTGGTCACGAGGGCATCGAGGTGGCGAACCTCGATGGTGGTTATCTCACCTGGCAGATGGGCGTTGCTGCCACCACTCCTGAACTTGTCACGGCACACTAGAAACTAGCGAGAGAAGGGCATCACCATGAGCGAGAACTCCACTACCGACATGAAGCCGGTCATTAACCGTCTGCGTCGAGCCCACGGGCAACTTGCGGCCGTGATCACCATGGTGGAGCAGGGCAAAGACTGCCGCTCTGTGGTCACCCAACTCTCCGCGGTCTCCGGCGCTCTCGACAAGGCCGGCTTCGCCATTATTGCGACCGCCATGAAAGAGTGCGTGGCCGAGGAAGGTAAGCCCCAAAAAGAGGGCGCTTTGGCTGTTGAAGACCTCGAGAAGCTCTTCCTGAGCCTTTCCTAGGGCCCAGACCTTCTCCCAGGGATTGTAGGCTGGGGCCATGCCAACCCGGATTGCAGTGGTGGGGGCGACTGGTCGCCTCGGATCCCACGTGTGTGAGGTTGTCGACGCACTCCCGGACTTTGAGCTAGTCGCCCGCCTTGATTCGCGCAGCGACCTGCAGGAGATGATTGGCTCCGACATTGTTGTTGATGCCACGCTTCCCGGTGTTTCTGCGAAAGTTGTCGAGTTCGCGCTAGGCCAAGGGCTGAAAGTGCTCGTGGGAACCAGTGGTTGGAATCACGACAAGATTGCCTCGCTCTCGGCTGTGGTGGAGGCACACCCTGGAACCGGCGTTTTTGTGGTCCCTAACTTCTCTCTCGGTGCGACCCTGCAGGCCGTGGCGGCACGTGTCCTCGCCGCTCAGTTTGAGTCCATCGAAATTGTCGAAACTCATCACGCCGGCAAAGTCGATTCCCCCTCTGGCACTGCCGTTCGAGTCGCTGAGCAAATCGCCGAGGTGCGCAAAGAGCTCGGCGGTGTGATTGCGCCCCATTCCAACCAGAGCGCTCGTGGGGAACTGATTGCAGGTGTTCCCGTCCACTCCCTTCGCTTGAGTGGTGTGCTCGCCAAGCAGGACATTGTTTTTGGTGGTGTGGGTGAAACCCTCACCATTTCCCACGAGACTCACTCTCGCGACGCTTATCAGGTAGGAATTGTTGCAGCGCTTGCGTTTATGAAGAACCACACGGGCGTTGCCGTCGGCCTTGAGCACGCTCTAGGGGTTTCCGCCCCGTGAACCGGCCGATGGTGGGTGCCATATTCATGGCGGTCCTTTTGGTCATCTACCTAGGCTTTAGCGTCAACTACGCGTGGATTCTCATCTCGGACGCCTCTCGGCTGGCAAACGCCATGGGATATGCCCTCCTCGTTTTGCCGGTGCTCGGAGCTTGGGGACTCGTCGCAGAGATGCGCTTTGCCTTCAGATCACAGGCCCTGATGAAGCGACTGGAGCAGGAAGGCTTACTCCCGGAGAAAGAGCTACCTCGTTTGCCCAGCGGCCGGCCAGATCGCTCCGTGGCCGACGCAGTGTTCCCCGAGTTTTCCGCAGCGCTCCAAGCGAACCCCGAATCATGGCAGTCATGGCTTCGACTGGGGCTTGCCTACGACGCGTGTGGCGATCGGCGCCGAGCTAGGTGGGCCGTGCGCAGAGCAATCGCTCTGGCTGAGGAGACCTAGCCGATACTCCCTAGCGTCGCCCCAGCATCCGGGCAATGGCATCGGCGATGGTGACGTCATCGAAGCGGAAGCCGATGATGTCCAGGCGCTGATTGATGACGCGCTGCGAACTCAGCAGCAACTCTTCCCCGGCCTCACCCATGAGCGCCTTGAGGGCAATCGTGGGTAGCCCTAGAAGGTGGGGGCGACGCAGTGCTCGCGCTAGCTCTTTGGTCAGATCAGTTGCTGTGGCGGGCGTTGGCCCCACGAGGTTGAAGACGGTCTGGTCGGTGTCGTGGGTGACCAGGTAACTGAGTGCCCGAACCTCGTCGTGGAGGCTAATCCAGGGCCACCACTGTGTTCCAGACCCTATGTTCCCTCCCACGCCGAGTCGGGTTTGCAGAGCTAGTGGAGCCAGTGCCCCACCGCGACCGACGACGAGTCCGGTGCGAGCAAAACAGACGCGGGTCTTCTGACTGGAGGCGACCTGAGCTTCTGCCTCCCATGCCTCCACCACATCGGCCAAAAAGCCAGGCCCCCGCGGGCTGAACTCTGTGAGCTCCTCGTCACCCCGGTCGCCATAAAACCCGACCGCGCTGCCCTGAATCAGGAGCGAGGGAGAGTTCGCTGCTTGCGTGATGGCCGTTGCGAGTGTGCGGGTGGCGTTCACCCGTGAGCTCATAATGAGGTTCTTGTGGCGCTTCGTCCAGGGGATTTTTCCAATTGAGGCCCCGGAGAGATTAATGACCACATCGATGTAGTCGATGATTCCTGAGTCGATTGTCTCGGCGTCGGGATCCCACTGGTGCTCGCTCGGACCTTGGGGAGCTCGTCTGACCAGAGTGTGGACGACGTGCCCCGCTTCAACGAGCGAACGCCTCAGAGGAATCCCAATCATTCCGCTCGCTCCCGCGAGGAGAATTCGACGCTCCCTGGCGTCGCTAGGAAGGTCAGCGACCATTACGCGAGAGATGCCTCAAGCGTGACGGGGACACCGGCTAACGCCTTAGAGATGGGACAGTTTGCCTTGGCTTCCTCCGCGAAACTCTGGAAGGTTGCCTCGTCAATCCCTGGGATAGTTGCCGAGAGTAGCAAGTGTGATCCTGTCACTCCCTCGCCGGGGACGAAGGTGACGGCCGCGGTCACTTCAAGCTTTTCTGGGGGCATTCCTGCTCCGGTGAGCGCGTGAGAGAGCGCCATCGAATAGCAGGCGGAGTGCGCAGCACCGAGGAGTTCTTCGGGGTTGGTGATACCGGTCTGGCCTTCGCTCCGGGCGGCCCAGGTCACTTCAAATGATCCAGCACCCGAGGAGACGAGGGACGTGTTTCCCGACCCCTCGACCAGGCTTCCCGCCCACTGTGTCTTTGCTTCACTGGTTACTGCCATGGTGTACTCCTTGGTCGAGGTTTGTGTAAGTCATAGAACCACACTTCCCCCCGTGATGGCAGGCCCCAAGGAAAATTCTCAGCTGATTAGACCGAGGGCCTAATCAGCTTTGCCCGCACGAGCAGGGCATACATTTCGCATCCGAGGCATAGTCCAAACACGGCGTTCAAGAACGCCGCGAGGAATGCCACCGAGGCTGCGACCACCAAACCTGAGGGCACGCCCATGAGGTGAAGCACAATGCCGGTGGCAGAGACCAAAAATCCGATCAGTTGCGCAAACGTGGGGGGTTCTGGGGCCTCCATGAAATCAGGGGCGCCAAGGCGCGGACGCACCAGAGCCTTGAAGATTAGACCGTAGGGGTGGCGGGCAATACCCGCGAAGGCACCCCACGCAAAGATCAGCGTGAGAAGCGCCAACAACAGGAATGCCGGCTCGGCTGCGCGTGCTGCCAGGTCCGAAGCGATCGGAGCCTGCAAGCCGAGCGCGATGGTGATCAACAACAAGACGGTCGTGATACCAGCGCCAAAGCGCGGGCCACGAGGGTCAATCTGGGGTCTTGCTTTAGATGAGGTATTCATCGGATGCTGCCTTTCTAGCGGTGAGGGCGTTGTGTATTTCGGCTTCGACAACGGGCGGTTTCGCCGCTCCCGAAATTCGGGACACCAGGTGCCCCGTGGTGGTGACAATGAAGGTGGTCGGCGTTTGACTGACCCGCAGCGCACTGGTGAGTTCAAGGTGGTCGGTGATGTCAATCTCCCGGTGGGACACAACCCCGGGGTGTGCTGCTGCAGCTCGTTGGAGAACGCCGCGCATGGCATCGCAGTACGAGCAAAACGGGCCAGAGAACTGCAGCAGTGTGAACCGAGTGTTCTGGTCGACAAACTCCAAGGGGACATCCGGTGGCAGAGATGAGGGTTTGTGCCTCAAGACTCGCCCTTGCGCGTTTTGCCAGGCAAAGCCGAGCAGCGTTGCCACAAGAAGCAACGCGGCCAAGATGACGACAATCTGCAACGGGTCCATCAGGACACCAATGTAGGCGCTCAGGGCCACGGCGCGCTGGGAGATGACGAAGCGTTACGCCCCGGCCTAGCTAGGCTTGGGGCGAAACGTGGAAGGGTATGACGGTGGCAGTCGAAGACATTGAATTCCGGTCCGATGTGACGGTGGAGCTCATCCGACACAGCGCGAGTGATGCAGACGTTTTGTTTGCGGCACGCGTGAGCACGCAGGGCGAGCAGACATTGGATTCTGCTGCCTCTGGCCAAGAGGCAAGCGAGCGCGACCGCGGCCTCATCAACTACCTGATGCGCGATCGCCACGGCTCGCCTTTTGAGCACAATTCCATGACCTTCTATGTCCAGGCGCCCATCTTCGTGTTCCGCGAATTCATGCGCCACCGGATTGCCTCCTATAACGAGGAAAGCGGGCGCTACCGCGAACTGCGTCCCGTGTTCTATGTTCCAGGCCCTGACCGCAAGCTTGTCCAGGTTGGCAAGCCCGGAGCCTACGATTTTGAACAGGGCACCCCTGAGCAGACTGCTCTTGTCGACCAGGAAGTGCGCAGCGTCTGCACCGAGGCCTATGCCAGCTACCAGCGGATGCTCGATGCTGGAGTGGCCCGAGAGGTCGCCAGAGCCGTGCTTCCCGTGACGCTGTATTCGAGCATGTATGTGACGATGAACGCCCGCAGCCTGATGAACTTCTTGAGTCTTCGTACGAAGCGCGAGGGAACCCACTTCCCCTCTTTCCCTCAGCGCGAAATCGAAATGGTCGCCGAGAAGATGGAAGCGCTCTGGGAGCCGCTCATGCCGATGACTGCTGCGACGTTCAGCGCTAACGGTCGAGTCGCTCCGTAGCCCCGGGGTGCGGGGAGGGGCCCAGGGCGCTAGCCTTGACGGGTGCTAGCTTCTAACCCTTTTGGCCAGGTACTCATCGCCATGGTCACACCGATGACCAAAGATGGCGAAGTGGATTGGCCTGCGGTCGAGTCCCTCATGGACCACCTCATCAGCCACGGAGCCGACGGGCTTGTGGTCACTGGCACAACGGGAGAGACCAGCACCCTCACCGACGCCGAGAAAATCCAGCTCGTCAAGACGGGGAAAACAGTTGCCGCCGGCCGTGCTCGCATCATCACGGGCGGCGGATCTAACGAAACCGCCCACGCCATCGAGCTCTACAAGGCGAGTGAAAAAGCAGGTGCTGACGGTGTCATGGTCGTCACCCCCTATTACAACAAGCCCACCCAGGCTGGTGTGCTCACCCACTTCCGCATGATCGCTGACGCCACCGAGTTGCCGATGATCATGTATGACATCCCCGGCCGCTCTGGTATTCAAATCACCTACGACACGATTCTTCGGGCCGCGAAGCACCCCAACATCGTCGCTGTCAAAGACGCCAAGGGCGATTTGAGCGAAGTATCTCGAGTGATGAACCAGACCGACCTGATGTATTTTGCCGGCGATGACGCTAACGCTTTGCCGACTCTGGCCATCGGTGGCACGGGGTTGATTGGTGTCACCGCCAACATTGCGCCTGAGCCCTATCGAATGATCATTAACGCGGTGAATGAGGGCGACCTTGCCACGGCCACCGCCCAGCACAAGTTGCTGGAACCGCTGGTTCGCGCGACTATGACGCACGTTCCAGGAACCGTGGCGGTCAAATACATTCTTCACGGGCTGGGCCGTATTGCTTCTCCCCGAGTTCGCCTTCCACTGGTTGGCCCCGAAGAGTCCGAGGCCGCCGAGATCGAGAACGGGATCTCCCTGGTGCACGATGTGCCAGGTGTTGACTTCACCAACTTCCGACCAGACCGTAACGCTGCCGCCGGTGGCGCATTGCCGAAGGTCGCGGGGACCACCCGCTAACTTAAGGACGCTATGCCCCAGTCTTTGCTGGAACCGCCCGCTCTCGAACCTGGAATTCTTCGCATCATTCCTCTCGGGGGAATTGGCGAAATCGGTCGCAACATGACCGTCTTTGAACTCGATGGGAAGTTGCTCATCATCGACTGCGGTGTTCTCTTCCCCGAGGAAACCCAGCCAGGCGTTGACCTGATTTTGCCGGACTTCGAACCTATCCGTCACCGTCTTGATGACGTTGTTGCGGTGGTTCTGACCCACGGCCACGAGGACCACATTGGCGCCGTCCCCTATCTCCTGAAGCTCAGGGACGACATTCCGCTCATTGGCTCAACTCTGACGCTCGCGCTCATTGAAGCCAAGCTCAAGGAACACCGCATCGCACCACTCACGCTTGCGGTGAGCGAGGGCGGACGAGAGAAGCTCGGGCCTTTTGACCTGGAGTTTGTTGCGGTCAACCACTCGATTCCCGACGCCCTCGCTGTGATGATGCGCACCGCGGCAGGAACGCTGTTGCACACGGGTGACTTCAAGATGGATCAGCTGCCACTCGATGGCCGCCTGACGGATTTGCGTGCGTTTGCGCGCCTGGGTGAAGAAGGCGTTGACCTCTTCCTCGTGGACTCCACCAACGCGGATGTTCCAGGCTTTACTCCCACCGAAGCCGACATTGGCCCGGTCCTCGACCAGATTGTTCACCGCGCTCCCAGACGTGTGATTGTCGCAAGCTTTGCCTCCCATGTTCACCGGGTGCAGCAAGTTATTGACTCAGCCGCCTCGAACAACCGTCGGGTCGCACTCGTCGGCCGTTCCATGGTGCGCAACATGGGTATCGCGCAGGAGCTTGGTTACTTGAGCGTGCCCGAGGGCGTTTTGGTCGATGCGAAAAAAGCAGTCGATATGCCCGACGATCGCGTCCTCTATATGACTACCGGTTCACAGGGTGAGCCGATGGCGGGGCTTTCCAGGATGGCGAACCGTGAGCACCCCACAATTGAGATTGGGCCTGGCGACACGGTCATCCTCGCCTCGAGTTTGATTCCTGGCAATGAGAACGCTGTCTATCGGGTGATCAACGGTCTGATCGATTTGGGCGCCAACGTGGTCCACAAGGGCAACGCAAAAGTCCATGTCTCCGGTCACGCGGCCGCTGGCGAGTTGCTCTACTGCTACAACATCGTGAAGCCGCGCGCAGTCATGCCGGTTCACGGTGAGGCCCGCCACTTGAGGGCTAACGCCACCATCGCCATCGAATCGGGTGTTACGCCGGAGAACACGTTTATCGGCGAGAACGGCACGGTCATCGACATGCGTGATGGCCAGGTCACCCGCGTCGGGCAACTAGATATTGGTTTTGTCTATGTGGATGGTTCGACCGTGGGTGAGATTACCGAAGCCGATCTCAAGGATCGTCGCATCTTGGCTGAGGAGGGCTTCATCTCCATCTTCATCGCCATTGATGCTCAGACAGGAACCATCATCGTGGGGCCTGAGATTCACGCCCGCGGTTTCGCCCCGGATGATTCCGTCTTCGATGATGTCCGACCTGCCATTGTGAAGGCCCTCGAAGAGGCCTCCGCCAATGGCACGAGGGACACTCATTCGTTCCAGCAGGTTGTCAGGCGCACAGTCGGACATTGGGTCAGCACCCAACTCCGGAGACGACCGATGATCATCCCGGTGGTCATCGAGGCTTAACCCGCTGGGGGATTCAGCCTCGCTTCGCCATTACTCCTGCGCTGCTGCGCCAGGTAATGCGCTGCGCACCATCGGAATCACAAGTGCGCCAGCGACAACGTGCATGAGGTTCAGCCACAGTGCGCTTTCGATACTAGACATCCCGCCGAAGGGCATGACGAAGCTGAGGGCCAGGGCGATCAAGCTAATAGAGAGCCACACGTTCTTCGGCGACTTGGTGCGGGCGGCAATCCAGGCGACGATAACGCCGCCGACAATTCCCTGGAAGACGCTAAAGAGTGCGGGAGCAAAGAACGGGATCAGCTCCCCAGCGGGACTGGTCAGGATGAATTCCACCTGGAAGAACTCGGTGGCGAGGAAGTAGAGAGCCTGGTTGATAACGGCCGCGATCAGTGAGGCGACGACGAGGGGGCGAAATACGTCTTTCATGGTGACTCCTTGGTGAGTTGCGTTCGGTCGGGGAGAGTTATGGGCCCGGTTTCTAGTGCGAGATCTGCTTGGACAACAACGTCGCTGGATCTCGCTGTTTGTGCAATGACGATTCCCCCTAAGACTATCGAGGCGCCCACAACCTGCAAGAGGCTGAGTGATTCTTGGAGCCACAGCCACGCGGTGACAAACGCAAAGGCAATCTCACTGGTCGCCACAATACCCGACGCCGTTGCCGAGAGGCGCTTGAGAGCGCTCAATGAGAGCAGGAAGGGAGCGAAGGAACCAAGCACAACGTTCCAGGCGAGCAGTGCCCAGAGCGGCACTACGGCGCTATCTGGGTCCGACCCGAGCGGGGCGAGAGTCGTGAAACTTGACGCGTCTAGTTCCCACCACCCGGAGAACGGTAGCCAGAACACAGCGGCAATCGTCATCGTCCAGAAGGAAAGTGCGAGAGGCGAGATGGTCTTCAGCTGCTTCTCTCCCACCAGGAAATAGGTGGCCAGGGTAATGGCCGCGAGCAATCCCCACATCACACCAATCGGGTTGAGCGTGCTGGCCCATATCTCTGCCACCACGACAAGCCCAGCCATCACGAAGGCGATTGCCACCCACAGGCGAAGGCGAACTTTCTCCTTGAATACGAAGAACGCAACGAGGGCCACCAGCAAAACAGCGAGGTATTCCAGCAGCAACGCAATACCCACGGGAAGCAATTCAATGGCGAGGGCATAGGTGACCTGCAGCATCGCCACACCGACAACACCGAGGACGACCACTACCGGCCATTGACGTGGCGGAAGCCGGAACGACTTCTTGTCGATGATGAGAAGGACAAGCCCGGAGATCAGCGCAGCGCCGAGCACACGCATTTGAGTGAGCTGCATTGCTGAAAAGCCGGCCTGGATGATTACCTTGCTGACGGAGCCGTTAGCCCCGAAGAGAAACGCTGCCAACAGCGCGTAAACGTAACCCATGATGAATTAAAGACCGCCGGTTTTCTGTGTCGTAGTGGAGCCCAACGACCTAAGCGTAGGGGGTGTGAGAGCCTGCCAGCGTCATTGTCTGTGGCGAAATATCGGGCCTTTTTCAGCCCACCAGGATTAGCCTGGGGGCATGAAAACATACGTGCTCGCCGGTGGTTGTTTCTGGTGTCTCGATGCCGCCTATCGTGTCCTTCGGGGCGTGCACTCGGTCGTCTCCGGATACACCGGAGGCGAGGTGGACCACCCCTCCTATGAGCAGGTCTGCACCGGGAGCACCGGTCACGCGGAGGCAGTGGCGGTCACCTTTGACCCCGATGTCATCCCCTCGGATGTCATCCTCGATGCTTTCTTCACGATGCATGATCCGCGGCAACTCAATCGCCAGGGCAATGATGTGGGCACCCAGTACCGCTCGGCCATGTTCTACGCCTCTCCCGAGGACCACGTGCTGTTCGAGGCCGCGAGAGATCGCGCAGAGACCATGTGGGCCGGTGGTGTAGTGACGGAGATTGTTCCTCTGGGTACCTACTACGACGCCGAGGAGTATCACCAGGATTTCTTTGCCAAGAACCCCACCCAGGGTTATTGCTTGGCAGTAGCGGTGCCCAAGGTCTCCAAGGTTCGCGCTAGCTTCGCTTCCTATCTGCGAAGCGCCTAGCTGTCCACAGCCTCCACTGGAATTGGCTTTCTACTCTGATCGGACCATGAGGCCCGCCCTTGCGCGCGAAGCGAGCACAGTAGCGGCTGGCGTCACTTGATTGGCGGGTGGTGGCGCCAGAACGCCGTGAAACTCGCCTAGCCAAGGAGCACTACCATGACTGACCAACTCACTCTCACCGGCCTTGTTGCCACCACCCCGCGACACATCGTTACCTCCGAGGGCCTGGCCATCACCAGCTTTCGCCTGGCCTCCCAACAGCGGCGCTTTGACAAGAGCGCTGGCGGGTGGGCGGATGCCGACACCAATTGGTACACCGTGACGGCGTTTCGCAACCTCGCGCTCAACGCCTC
>JBIILX010000004.1:0-27436 GCA_044338275.1 Pontimonas sp. | reverse complement strand
GATCTATTTGCTTCGCTTCGTTTTCACAACATCGTGCCGATGCTCGCAGTCGCCCTTGGCAACTTTTCGCTCGTCCGCTATCTCGTCAGTGAGGTCTTCGCCTCGAGGGGCAAGCGCCTGCAAGCCTTGTGGGATTTCTACCCCGCAGCCGATCCCGATGATTGGTATGAACTCACCGCAGGCCAGCGAGTTCAGGTGATTAAGCCAGATTCCAAGAAGCTGGGGGTCTTGCAGTTTGGTACTGAAGTCGTCACCAGCGCGGATGGTTCTATTGCAGGGTTGCTCGGTGCATCACCTGGCGCATCTACCGCGGTGGCCATCATGATTGATGTTCTCGAGCGGTGTTTTCCCGAGCGTCTTGGGGGGTGGTCACAGAAGCTCCGCGGAATGGTCCCGAGCTATGGAACCAAGCTCTCCGACGATCCGGACCTTGCCTACCGCTCGACCTCACACACCGCAAGCGTGTTGAAGCTCTAGTTAGTGCTTCACGGCTCCGCGCGAGGGCCTCACGATGTACGTGGCGGGTGCTTGAACCCCGTGTTCAGAAAAAGCTCCATCGAGGGCAACCTGCAGTAGCGACACTTCACTCTCGTGGACTAACGCATAGAGCGTGCCTGAGTTTCCCAGGCCAATCATGCGCGCCCCGAGCGCCCCGTTAGCAAGTGCTGTGTCGATGGCTAAGTCGATTTCTGGACCCGAGGCGTCATAGTCGTCCCGCAGCGAGGCTTGGGATGCAGAAATGATGTCACCAATGGACTGTGGGCCTTCGTTGCGCAGCGTCCGCGCGACATCGAGAACCCGTTGGTTTTCGTTCACTACGTGCTCGGCCCGGCGATACACACCAGCAGAGAGTGCATCCCGGAACTCGGGCAAGCGCTTAGGCGCCATATCCCGAAGAGAGGGGATATCAAGAAGATCGACCGCTGCTTCTCGCTCGGAGAACCTCTCGGTCGAGATATCAATCGCGCGTTCGACTCCAGTGTCCATCACCAGAATCACAAGCCCGTGGTCTAGGAAACCGAGCTTTATCTGGTCGCTATCGAGCGAGCGGCTGTCGAAGAGGATCGCGTGGTCGTCTTCTGCAATGAGAGTGGGGATGTGGTCGGCAAGGCCCGTAACGCGACCGACTACGGACTTTTCCGCCTTCTGGCATACACGGGCCAACCCGAGGGTGTCCAGAGAGAGTTGCCAGGCGTCATTGAGCGCGACGGCTACCGCGGTTTCCAGAGCGGCGGACGAGCCAAGACCCACCCCGACTGGGACATCCGAGTCGACAAAAATGTCGAGACCTGGAACTGCAGAGAGATCAGCTCCCACTTGACCTAGAGCCCAGGCAACGCCGAGCGGGTAAGCGGCCCAACCGTGGACCTGGTCGGGTTCAAGGTTATCGAGAGAGATTTCGGCAATTTCGTCAGCTTCGGTGCTGGCCACGCGGAGTTTCCGGTCTTTCCTGACACCAGCGGCAATGACGGTCCTGCGGTCAATCGCAATCGAGAGCACGTGGCCTTCTGCATAATCGGAATCATCGCCGAGGAGACTGAGTTCCCCGGGGGCCGACCAGAGGCCGTGGGGTTCATAACCGAAGATTTCGGCAAAGCCAGCACGCGTATCGTCTCGAATATCGCTCATGGGCTAAGTGGAACTCCTCGGGGCAAGAACCTCCATTCTCACCTATCTGGGTGAGGCACGGTGACCAGTGGCCAAATGTCCACCGCGCACACAGTCTCGTTTGTGATGATGGAGGGGTGCGAAACCCTTTCAGCAGCTCTCTAGCTCTGTACACAACTCCCCGGCCCATCAGGCCATGGCGATGGATCGTGGGTACGGTGTTCATTCTGGTCTCGTGGCTACTCGGCGGTAGCCTTCTCGGCCTTGCCCTCCTGCCCTATACCGGGGTGGACCCCCTCGCACTGTTCACCACTGAGGACATCCTGGGAGCGATGCCCTCCTGGGGGTATTTGTTCTTTGCCCTGATTACTTTCGTGCCGTTGTTTCTTGCCACCCTGATTGCCTATCGCTTCATTCTTGGTATCAAGGTGCGCTACTTGTTTTCCACCATCAACGAATTCCGATGGTGGCGGGTGGCCATGGGTTTCTGGGTCTGGATTATTTTGGTCGGGGGCCCAGCCTTCATCTCGGTCGCCGCCGGCTCGGAGGATTACAGCTTCTCATTCAACCCGGTGACCTTCTTGCCCTACCTGATCATCGCGCTGCTGTTACTGCCTATTCAAACGACCTCGGAGGAGCTGTTCTTCAGGGGATGGGTCATCCAGTGGGCCGCACGAGGTAGTGGCAACATTCTGTGGCTGTCTGTTTTGAGCGGTGTGTTGTTCTCCCTGCCACATTTGTTGAACCCCGAGGCCGCTGGTGACATCGTCGGCGCCTTCTTTGGCTACTTCAGTGTTGGCTTCGCACTCGGTTGGGTCACAGTGCGGGATCGATCGCTGGAAGTGGCAATCGGTGCCCACCTCTCCAATAACCTCTTTGCGGCACTCGTCATCGGATATGAAGGCGGAGCGTTGCCGGCTGAGGCTTTGTACACCACTGAATCTCTCGAGTGGGGCGCCTCAAACCTGGTGAGCTTGCTGATTGTTCCGCTCTTCATAGTCTTGACGAGGCCTGGGCGCCCGAAGGCCGACAAGCACCTTCAGGACGCGGACGCAAGCCGCTAGTCTGGTTCTACCGGAGCCCCGGTTTCGTTATCTACACGACAAGGGGTCGGACATGAGGCTCACCGGATTGCTCGCGACATCATTCCTCGTCGCGGCGCTTGGCGCCTGCTCCACCGAGGCCCCAGGCCTTAGCGCTGGTGACCCAGCCAACTGTGCTGGGGTCACTGTGGTGGTGAACTTCGGTTTGCTCTCTGAAAATCGCGACACAGAGTGCGTCAATCTCGAGAACGGCTCGGCCATTGCTCGCGACGTGTTGAGCGTTGCCGGTTACGAAATCGAGGGCACCGCGACCTATGGCGACCAGGTGGTCTGCCGGGTCAATGATTTGCCTTCAGACTCTGAACCCTTTGTGGTCGAGGGCGAGGAGCCACACATCGAAACGTGCGCCGACATGCCCCCGGCTTTTGGCTACTGGGCTCTGTGGGTCAAATCTGACCCGAGCGCGCAGTGGGCCTATGCCGAAGAGGGTGTGGGAACGCTGCCTGTGCAGCCTGGCCAGACTCTAGGCCTGGTGTTCTCCACCGGGGGCGAAACCCCCACTCCCACGGACGAGTAGACCCAATGGTGCACCGTCCGCGAACTCTGATCGTGGTCAGCCTGGCTGCTGGCCTTGCCTTTGTGTTCGCTCGGCTGTTGTATCGAGTCATTTTTGGTGGGGCAGCTTCTGGCGCGACACCGCTGCCAAGCTTGCCTCGAATTCAGCTCTCAGGGCCCTTTTCTCACATCGTGCTCTTTGGCCCATTGACCCTGGAGGGCATAGGCCTTGCAGCTCTCTCCGCTGTTCCCTTTGCGCTGGCCATTATTGCTACTGGGGCTCTGGTCGCGCTGTTTGACCCTCGTGGCCTGGTTGTCCTCGCCCCACGCCTGCGAGTGGGCTCATCACTCGTTTTGGCGGTGGGGCTGGCCGTATCAACATTTCCGGTCATTGTGCAGAGCGTCAGTCGCGCGCGTGAGATCAGCCGACTTCGGGGCATCAAGCCCGGTGTGAGAAGCCTGGTGTCGGTCCTTGAGCTCACCTTGGAGAAGGCACTCGGAATGGCGGTGGCTCTCGAGTCCCGTGGAATCCGTGGTCACAAGCGCCCGGTGGAGCCAGGGTCCCCGGTGACCCTGGAGGCATTCGGTGTTCCTGGCAGAATCACGTGGCCGCTCACTGGAACTATCGACCCGGGCGCAAGAATTCTCCTCACGGGAGCGACTGGCTCCGGTAAAACCACAGTGCTCCAGGCCATTGCAGGGGTTCTTGAACTTCGAGCCGAAACCGGCTCGCTTGGCACACTGCATCGCGGTGTGGCAGCGGAGGGCCTTGCGTATTTGCCCCACGACCCGCGCGCGATTTTTCTAACTTCTCGGGTCGTCGATGATGTTGCCCTTGGCCTCATTGCCAGGGGCCACGGAAGGGATGACGCCAGGAACTTCGCCAGCGCAGCCCTAGAAGATGCAGGTCTTCGGAATCTAGCCGATCGTGACCCTTCCACTCTTTCGAGTGGTGAAGCGGCACTGGCGGCGCTCTGCGTGCTTGTGGCGACGAAGCCAACTTTGTTGCTACTCGATGAACCACTGAGCGCCCTGGATGAAGGTCACAAAACCGTGTTCCTGCGGTTGCTGGATGACTATGTGCACACCACCGACGTTGCCATCATCATGACTGATCACCCCCGCCAGCGTTGTGTTCCCAGTGGATTCGAGGCATGGCAGATCGGTCAGCTGGGGCTCATTCCGGGTCGGTTTACGAGCACACCTAGTTTTCAGGAGCGCATCCCGCCAGCTTTGCCGGAGCCTGACACGGTGCTTGTCGTTCAGGACCTCTCGGTCGCCTACGAGGGGCACTCAGTCCTCGATTCTGTGTCTCTTGAAGTTCGCCGGGGCGAGACGGTCCTCATTACTGGGGATAACGGGGCGGGTAAGTCCACACTGCTCGAGGCCATCGCCACGGGCCAGAACACCAGGACACCTCACGATTCCCGGGCGTTGAGTGAGCGCACGCCCCACGATCGTGTCGCGAGGGTCACACTGGTTCCTAGCGAACCTAGTTCCCTGTTCTTGTGTTCCTCGGTTGCGGAGGAACTGGCGCTTGCTGACAAGGTTGCCGGCGTGCCAGAAGGGTTTACCGCTCTCACCTTCGAGTCGCTGTTGGCTCGGGGGACCGAGGTGCTTGGCGCGACACATCCCAGAGACCTCTCCAGGGGCCAGCAAGCCTGCCTGGGCATCGCTCTGCAAATGTCACAGAAGCCTGCTGTTGTGTTGCTCGATGAGCCGACACGGGGTCTTGATGAGGCAGCCGAGGCAGCCTTCGCAGAGGTCGTCGGGTGTGTGGTGGAGACCGGAACAGCCGTGGTCATTGCAGCTCACCACCGCGATTCCGGCAGCCTCGTCGCTTCCCGCGTGCTTCGACTGGAAGCTGGCCACCTCATTCAAGATTCACTGAAGCAGGTAGTGGCATGACGCTAATTGGGGCACCCCAGGACCTGCTGGGACGCAGCGCCCTAGTCGCCACCAGCGCGGTCGCGCTGGTGTTCTTTGCCTGGCCGCTGGTGGCCGGAGCGCTTTTGGTTCCAGGGGGGCTAGGAATGACAATCGCCCTGGTTGGCCTGCCTGTGGTGGTGGCATTGGCAACCCTGGCACTGGATGGAAGCCTGCGCTCGACGACAGTGCTGGCCCTCGTTGCGGTCCTGTCCGCTCTGGCGGCCGGTGCGCGGGTGCTCTCTGCCGGGGTCGGTGGGATCGAGTTTGTCTTTATTGTCGTGATTCTGGCCGGCCGTATACTCGGCGCACGACTGGGGTTCATTGTGGGCGTGATTGCTGTGGGGCTGTCTTCCCTGGTCTGGGGAGGGTTTGGACCCTGGACGGCCTTCCAGATGTTTGCTGTGGGGTGGGTGGCAGCTGGTGCCGGTTTGTTACCGCAGCTTGGAGACCCTGTCACACCGCGTGGTCGGACACGAGAACTCGTGATGCTGATGGTCTATGGCGTGTTTGCTTCCTACGCCTTTGGACTGATCATGAACCTGTGGTTCTGGCCTATTGCTGTGGGCCCTGGCACCACCGTCTCTTTCGTTGAGGGGGCTGGTTTTCTTGAGAACATCACGAGCTTTGTTGTGTATAGCCTGGCGAGCTCAACGCTGACGTGGGACACAGTTCGAGCGATCACGACCGTCGTGGGGCTTGCCCTGGTGGGCAAGCCAGCGCTGCAGGCGCTCAGGCGCGCTCATGTGAGGGCCGTTCCAGTAGCTGCCTAGACCGAGAAGTATTTGGCCTCTGGGTGGTGGAAGACGAAAGCATCCGTGGACTGCTCCGGGTGTAATTGGAGCTCTTCGGAGAGAACAACGCCAATGCGACCGGGGTTGAGCAATTCGACCACTTTCTTACGGTCTTCCATCTCCGGGCATGCTGGATAACCGAGCGAGAACCTAGCGCCACGGTATTTGACGCCCAGAATGTCATCAAGATTCGCCGGGTCTTCAGAGCCGAAGCCCCATTCCGCCCGAATTTGGGAGTGCCAGTACTCAGCCAGTGCTTCGGTCAACTGCATTGCAAGACCGTTGAGTTCCAAGTAGTCACGGTAGGAATCACCGGCGAAGAGACCGCTGGCGAAGGTGTCGATGTTGGCACCGGCAGTCACCAATTGGAACGCCATGACGTCCACCTGTCCGGATTCGCGCGACTTGACGAAGTCCGCTAAACACAGGTGCCGGTCGCGGCGCTGGCGAGGAAAGCTAAAGCGCGCACGTTCGGTTCCCATAGTGCCTCCGGAACCGCCATCTGGCGCTAGAAGCCCAGGAACCCCTAGGACGCCAGCGTCATCAGTGCCGTGGTGCAGGACGACCACGTCGTCACCTTCCGAGACCACAGGGAAGTAGCCATAGACGACGGCTGGGTCCATGACTTTCTCGGAGAGTAGCCTGTCCATCCAATAGCGAAGACGAGGCTTACCTTCGGTGGCAACCAGCTCTTCATGTGTTGCACCACCTTCACCACGTCCGGGCTTCAGCCCCCATTGGCCCATAAAGGTTGCCCGCTCATCGAGGAAAGCGGCAAAGTCGGCCAAGGGCATGCCCTTGACAATTCTTGTGCCCCAGAAGGGCGGTGCCGGAACCGGGTTATCAAACGCCACATCGGAGCGTGCAGGCATGTTTTCGGGCTCGGTCACGATGAGCTGGCTCTTTTTGTGGATGCGCTTCTTGAGGGGGGGCAGGCCAACTTCGTCGGGCTTGGCCCCACGAGCAATGCTCACGAGTGGCTCCATAAGATCGAGACCTTCAAAGGCATCCTTTGCATAGCGAACGACGCCCGGGAACAAATCGGCCAGATCTTCTTCGACAAACGACCGCGTCAAGGCTGCACCACCCAAGATGATGGGCCAACGAGCGGCAAGACCACGGGAGGTGAGCTCGGCGAGGTTTTCTTTCATCACGACAGTGGATTTCACCAACAGTCCGCTCATGCCGATGACGTCAGCATTGTGTTCTTCAGCCGCAGCAATGATGTCGTTGATGCTCTGCTTGATACCGATATTCACGACGTCGTAGCCGTTGTTGGTCAAGATAATGTCGACAAGGTTCTTGCCGATGTCATGGACATCGCCGCGAACTGTGGCGAGGACCATGGTCCCTTTGCCTGCTTCCGTGGTCTTTTCCATGTGGGGTTCGAGAAGCGCCACGGCCGCCTTCATCACCTCGGCTGACTGCAGAACGAAGGGTAATTGCATTTCACCACTGGCAAATCGTTGGCCCACCACCTGCATTCCTGCCAAAAGATGCTGGTTAATGATTTCTAGGGCGCTGAGGCCACCGTCGCGGGCGAGATCGAGGTCACCCTCTAGGCCTTTTGACTCGCCGTCGATGATGCGTCGCTCTAGGCGCTCCGTCACAGGCAGTGCCGCGAGCTCGGCCGCGCGTTGGTCTTTGAGCGCCGCTGAATCCACGCCGTCGAAGATTTCCAACATCCGTGACAGGGGGTCATAGGTGACGTTGCCATCAGTGTCGTATTCGCGACGGTCCCAAATTAGGTCAAGAGCGACCCGGCGTTGTTCATCGGGAATATTGGCCAGCGGGAGAATCTTCGCTGCATCGATGATTGCGGTGTCCAGGCCAGCCTCCGTGGCTTCGTTCAGGAACACCGAGTTCAACACCATGCGCGACGCCGGGTTCAGGCCAAATGACACGTTGGAGACGCCCAAGGTGGTGTGAAGGCCAGGGTATTTGGCTGTGATTTCTGTGATGGCGTGGATAGTTTCAATCGCGTCGCGGCGAGTTTCTTCTTGCCCTGTTGCGATCGGGAACGTCAATGTGTCGACGATGATGTCCTCAACCCGCAGACCCCACTCATCGACCAGCGTGTCGACCAGACGGCTCGCGATGCGGACTTTGTCCGAGGCGGTTCGCGCTTGGCCCTGTTCGTCAATGGTGAGGGCAATCACTGCCGCCCCGTGTTCCTTGACCAGTGGCATGACGGTGGCGAACCTGGAACCCGGGCCATCACCATCTTCGAAGTTCACGGAGTTCACGACCGGGCGCCCACCGATGAGTTCCATGCCGGCCTTGATGACGGCTGGCTCGGTGGAATCAATAACGAGTGGCAGTGTTGATGCACTGGCCAGTTTGGTCACAATCTCTTGAATATCTGCAACGCCGTCGCGGCCCACATAGTCGACGCAGACGTCCAGCAGGTGCGCTCCGTCACGAACCTGCTTCTTGGCGATTTCGACGCAGTCATCGATTCGTCCTTCGAGCAGGGCGTCACGGAATGCCCTGGAACCATTGGCATTGGTGCGCTCGCCGATGGCGAGATAGGTGTTGTCCTGGGTGAGGCTGACGTGTTGATACAGGCTCGCAACGCCGGGTTCAGACTGGGGGGCTCTGGTGCCGGGGGCTTTGCCGCCAAGGCGCTTGACAACCGCACTCATGTGGGCCGGAGTTGTTCCGCAGCAACCGCCCACCAGAGACAAACCAAATTCTTTTGCGAATTGTTCGTGCGCGATGGCTAAGTCCTCGGGCCCCAGAGGGTAGCTGGCTCCGGTGGCTGTGAGCACGGGAAGACCAGCGTTTGGCATCACCATGACCGGAATTGTCGAGTGTTGGGAGAGCTGGCGCAGGTGCTCGCTCATTTCTTGCGGCCCCGTCGCGCAATTCAACCCAATCATGTCGATTTCTAAGGGCTCGAGTGCTGTGAGCGCGGCGTTGATTTCTGAGCCCATCAGCATGGTGCCGGTGGTTTCTACGGTGACCTCAACAAACAGTGGCAGTTGGATGCCAAGCTCCGCCATCGCAACCTTGCAGCCATTGATGGCTGCTTTGGTTTGCAGGAGATCCTGAGAAGTCTCAATCATGAAGGCGTCAGCGCCACCCTTGATGAGGCCAAGCGCCTGAGTGGCAAAGGTCTGCTTCAGGTGGTCATAGGTGGTGTGACCCAGCGAGGGGAGTTTGGTCCCCGGCCCCATGGATCCCAATACCCAGCGCATCCGGCCATCGTTTGCTTCGTAGGATTCGGCACTGGCGCGGGCGATTTCGGCACCCGCTCTCGCCAGTTCTTCAATTCGATCATCGATGTCGTAATCGGACAGGTTTGACCAGTTAGCGCCAAAAGTGTTGGTTTCCACCGCATCGACCCCGGTGTCGAAATAGGCGTTGTGAACACCCGTAATGATGTCGGGACGTGTGACGTTGAGAATCTCATTACACCCCTCAAGCCCTTGGAAGTCCTCCAGTGTGGGCGCAGCGTCCTGCAACATGGTGCCCATGGCACCATCGGCGATGATGACACGGCTGGCCATTTCTTGGAGCAAAGCTTCCGATCGCGGGGGAAGCGGCAGTGACTTCACTGTATGCATTAGCGCACCCCCGATTGCTCTAGAACGGAGAGTACTGTGCGGTGCTGGTTGAACGCATAAAGGTGAATTCCCGGGGCACCAGCGTCAACTAGTTCCCTCACCATTTTTGCGGTCCAGTCCACACCGATGGTCTCTCGCGCGGCGGAATCCTCGGTGGAAGACAGCGCCTCGGAGAGTTCGACGGGACGGTCTTCACCGCTCAGTTCCAGAACGCGATTGAGACGACCGGGCGAGACAATCGGCATGAGGCCAGGCACTATCGGAATGGTGACTCCCGCTGAATGAGCCTTATCAACGAAGCGCAGGTAGTCCTCGGGGTAAAAGAAAAGCTGAGTGATGGCCAGAGTCGCCCCGGCCTCTTGTTTGCGAAGCAGGGTCTGAACATCGTGATCGAGAGAATCAGACTCGGGGTGCCCGTTGGGGAATGCCGCCACAGCAATCCGCCCTAAGGGCTTGGGCGCATCAGGGAGCTCGTGCATCAGCGTTACCAGGTCGACCGCGTGGTGGAGCTCCCCGTGGTGTTCGAGCGCGCCCTCCGGAAGGTCACCTCTGAGGGCAAGGAAGTGGGTAATGCCCTCTGCAAGGAAACTGACAACCAGTTCTTGGGCTTCGCGTCGGGTCGTGCCGACACAGGTGAGATGAGCCAGGGGTGTCGCGCTCGATTCATCCCTGATGAAGCGCAACACATCGAGGGAATCCCTCGTTGATGATCCACCAGCACCAAAGGTGACCGAGATGAAATCAGGAGCCACGGAATCCAAGATCCGGATGGACTCTTGGAGATCCGGCATTTTCTCGGCGTTTCGCGGAGGGTAAACCTCAAACGAGACAGCCACAGTGTCGGCGGATTGTGCCATTGGAGTCTCCCGGTTCAGTGGCTGGACTTAGCTCACCAGTGCGGAGGCTTCCCCTGGTTCTCGGGCGCGAGACGCCCGAGAGTGATGTGGCCTATCAGAATACCCTGCCGGGGCTGATTCAGGCTTGCTACCCCCACAGAGTAGGACTGGGGGGGTCGACCCAACCGCCCTCGTTATGGGTGAGGCCCTCGGCAATGTCTGATGCCAGCAGCAGTGGCCCATCGATATCGACGAATCTGCAGGTTTGGCCAATGACGTGGCTTGGTGCCATGGACAGTGACGTCCCGGTCATATTGCCCACCATGAGATTTTTGCCCTCGTCGCGAGCGCGCTGGGCGATGGCCAAAGCCTCGGTCAGTCCACCACACTTATCGAGCTTGATATTGATGACGTCATAGCGAGAAGCGGCTTCGTCGTATTCGGAAAGATCTACGCAGCTTTCGTCTGCGCCAAGAGGAATGGGCGAGTGGTATCCCTCAAGCTCAGCGTCACCACCTCTGGGGAGCGGTTGTTCGATCATCGCAACCCCAAGATTTGCAAGCTCTGGGGTGTAAGCCTCCAAATCCGTCATCGACCACCCTTGATTAACGTCAATGACGAGCGTCGAGTCCGGCCGAGCGTCGCGGATAGCCCCGAGACGCTCGATCGGTTGGTGCCCATCGAGCTTGACCTTCAGCTGGGGGTATTGGGCGAAAGCCCGAGCTTTTGCCGCCATCTCTTCCGGCGTTCCCATTCCAATGGTTGCCACGGTCACCAGAGCGTGGGGCGTAACGTCGAGAATTTGCCAAATTGTCTGGCCAGTCGCTTTGCACTCCAGGTCCCAATACGCGCAGTCGAGGGCATTTCTGGCGCCACCCGGCGGGAGCAGTGACTGGATGTCGTGACGTGTGGCACCGGACTCGACTGCATCGCGCACGCCCTCCAGCTGGAGCGACATCGTTTCCGGGTTCTCACCGAGGTAGTACATACCAACCCCTTCACCTCGTCCTCTGGCACCCCCGTGCTCAAGGACGACCCACACGGCATCGAGGTGGGAGAAGGTGTATCCGGTGATCACGAATGGTGCGGCGAGGGGCCGTCGCACCGTCTCCACGGTCATTTTCATGAATTAATTCCTGATGAGGGTATCGACGATTGCCCCCACACCGAGGGCAATCGGGTCAACGGCTGGTAGGCCAAAGGTTGCGGACAGGTTTGCTAGATACGCAGCCCGCTCGATTTCGTCCAGCATGGCGGTATTCACGCTGATTCCCACGCACCGAATGTCGGGGTTCACCTGCCGGCCGATATCCAGAGTTCGTTCAATAACCTGCTCGATGCTCGGAAGGGCAAAGCTTGGCCACCCTTTGATGTGGGTTCGACCCGCCTCGGTGCACACCACAAAAGCATCGGGTTGCGACCCCACCAGCAGACCAACGCTGACAGCCGAGTAGCCCGGGTGGAACACACTGCCTTGTCCTTCAATCACGTCCCAGTGGTCGTCGCCGTTGGCCGGGGACACCATTTCGGCGGCGCCGGATACAAAATCGGCGACGACCGCGTCAATCGGTATGCCGGAGCCGGCAATCATGATGCCGGTCTGTCCCGTCGCCCGAAAATCAACGCTGAGCCCCCTGGCATCCATCTCTTTTTCCAGGGCAAGTGCCGTGTATTTCTTTCCCACAGCACAGTCGGTTCCCACCGTGAGGAGGCGCTTGCCGGAGCGCTTAACACCTGTTCCCACCGGAATGTGGGGAGGTGGCACCCTGAAGTCGATGAGGTTGCGTCCTGAGCTGGTCGCCGCCGTGACCAAGCGATCGAGTGAGGAGAGTCTGGTGTGCACTCCCGCTGCTACATCGAGCCCGGCCTGAAGAGCCTCGACTAGCAAGTCAATCCAGGCGTCGGGAATTGCCCCGCCGACGACGGCCGTTCCTATGACGAAGGTCCTTGCGCCGTTCTTCGCAGCAGATCTCAGGTCGTAGTCGGGTAGGCCGAGGTCGACAGCGTCGGTGCTCAGCCTGAGCTGTCCCATGCAAAGCTCTGGCCGCCATTGAGCTAAACCTGCCGCGGTCTTGGCGTATATGGGAGACGTTTCGGACCCCACGAATAGCAGATAAGGGGCTTGGATACTGAGTGTTGGCACGAGGCTCCTTTGCCGCACGGAAACCGAGTGGGCCCCGTCGGGCTCGAACCGACGACCCACGGATTAAAAGTCCGTTGCTCTACCAACTGAGCTAGAGGCCCTGCGAATATTCTATGGGGGGTCTAGGGGCCGAACCGATGCAGCCGATAGGCCCCGGTGTGTACTAGAGTTTGGAGTCGACAAAATTTCTCGAAAAAGGACTTCTTGTGAAAATCAAATCCACCTCATCAGTGTTGGTAGCCCTGTCTCTTGTTCTCGCTGGTTGTGCTTCCGCCGTGGAGGTCGAACCGGTCGAGGAGCCTGTTGACGCAGTCGAAGAAGTTGTCGCACCCGATGTTCCCCGTCACCCGCTGACGGGTCTTGAACTCGGGGGCGCGATGGTGGCCGGCCCGAGCATTGCCGTGAAAATTGATAACACGGCCGCTGGCCGCCCCCAGGTCGGGATCGCCGCGGCTGATCTGGTCTTTGAGGAGCTTGTCGAGGGTGGCGTAACCCGCTACTTGGCGGTATTCCACACCGCGATTCCTGATGAGGTGGGCCCAGTTCGCTCCGGTCGTCCACAGGACTCTGATTTGGTCGCCTCGCTGGGTGGAGTTTTTGTATTTTCCGGTGTGGGCAACAGCAATGTACGCCAAATTATCGAAGCTAGCGGTGCAACTCTTGTGGAGCACGACACATCGGGGGGGACCCCTGACGGTGCGTTTTTCTTCAGGAGTGACCGTAAGCCTGCACCTTTGAACCTGCACATCGAGGCAGCGAGCCTCCTGGGGAGCTATTCCAGCCTTCCTTCTCCAGCCCAGCAGTTCCAGTACACGAGTGACCCTGCGGCAGCGAGCGCTGTGGTAGCGGGCGTCCCCGTGTCCTCACTGAGCGCTCTATTCAGCTCGGGCGTGGAATCGGTGTGGGAATGGGATGCGACCTCAGGGACTTATCTGAAGTTCCTCCTTGACGGCTCGCCAGATAACGATGCAAATGGCCAGCAAATTTCGGCGACCAACGTGATCATCATGTCCCCGAACTACATTGACGTTGAGGGCCTGCCCTCGGCCCAGATTGGTGGCAAGAGCGACAGGGCATATGTTGCCACCGGTGGTTACATTCTTGAGGGACGTTTCACGTCCACTAGTCCCAAGTCACCGTTGCAGTTCACCGACCTTGATGGCAATCCGGCCCTGCTAGCTCCGGGCAAGTCTTTTGTCCTTCTAGCGCCCGGGGAGGGCTCGACCGCAGGAGGAGTCGAGCCAGGTCTCCTGAGGTTCACTAGCGACGGTCAGGAAACTGTAGTCAACTTCTAGTCAACAGGACTCTGTGATTCCAGCTGTGCGAGCTTGCGCTCGCGCATCGCGAGAAAAAGAGGGAAAGTGAAGGCGAAGGCCGTCACCCCTGAGGCGAGGATGTAGACCCACACTCTTTTCATCCCCAACCGCTTGGCTTCCATGATCATCAGAGCTGATCCGGCGATCGCAACAATCAGGATGTCAAGCGAGAGCACCCAGTCAACAGCGCTGCCAAACCAGGCATCCAGGTAGTTCTGTCCCTGCACACTGGCAATGCCATTGAAGATCATGGCGGTGACCAAGCCGATGATCGCGAGGGCCAAGAAGAAGACGAAGCGGGCTTGCCGATGGGGTTGTGTTGTCATGGCCACATGTTAGGCCTCACTGCCGTGTGACAGGTGGACAGCGAGGTCCCCTAGCGTAGGTAGTGATGAATCAGAACTTTCACCGGCCAGTCCGGATGACCGTAGAGCGCCTGGAGACGTCGCTCTCTGGCGACCCCGCAGACTGTGTTCTGGACCCCGCAGAGGCCGCCGCCATTGCCAGCCACACGGCGCGAGCGCTCTTGGCCAGGGGGAGGGATTCCGAGAGTGACGAGTTAGTGCAACGGCTGGTTGCCTTTGCTGATGGGCACGGCCTCGACACCCTCGCCGAGCTCTGGGCCCGCTCCTTAGCGACCAGCCTTCCTGGAGCACTCTGGCGGCTTTATCTGGTCCGTGCGATTGTGCAACACAACCCCGAGGATGCTAGCCAGTTATTCCAACGGGGCGTCGACGATCTCACCACCATTGATCAGGTTGTTGCCGGAGCGCCCAATCCCTTGAGTGCCGAGGGGTTCTCTGGGCTTCTCGATGACATCCTCCGCGGCGCTTTCGTGGGCGAACTCTCTGAGGCGCTCAGCCGCGCCTCTGCTGTTGCCCGTGCGGTGTCTGCGGGGGCAATCTCTTTGGCGTGGTTGTCAGAGGAGCATGCTCACTATTTGACCGGTCGATCGCTCAACTGGAGTGTCATCGCCGACGAGCTCCAGCAGGCTGCCTCGATGGCGCGCTCCGGCCAACTGGACTGAGGAAAACCAGCTTGGAGGGCTAGAATTTGTCTGCCGAACCGCAGTAACCCCGGGCTCCATCATTAGCCGCTTCGAGCGGCCTCGCGCCGAGAGGCGTTCTGCGGTTCGGCTCGTTTTTAGGTTGCTTTAGGTGGTTCGTGGGTTTCCACTGCCACAATCTGGGGGGTTGGTGTTTCCCGTGAGAAGTGAATCACGCTGAAGCTCCCGACGTTGAGGCTTGCTGCCTTCTGGAGGCTCTTGCTGGAGCCCCCGTGGCCGATTTCGGCGGCAGCGGAGACAAGTTGGGGCAGTACTGGCCCGTGTGAACAGAGCACGGCGCCCTGACGCTTCGACACCCTCTTTTCGACTGCGGCGAAGGCTTTTGTGCCCTTGGATTCGTAGGAATCTTGGCTGATCCCCGCTGAGGTCTTGAGCTCGAGCTGGCCTTTCTCCAGGAGTGGTTCCACCGTGGCGATGCAGCGCGCAGCGGTGCTGCTGATCACCTTCACCGGGCCAAAAGCGAGAATGCCGCGGGCGACTTTTTTTGCTTGCGTGAGACCTTTGTGGAGCAGTGGCCTGGTGTGATCTGGTCCGTCCCATGCCTCAGCGGGCATTGCTTTGGCATGGCGCAGGAAGATCACGGGAAAGGTTCTGGCTCGACCACTTTCATAGAGAGAGTCGAAGTTCTCCAGGATGTCGACATCGTGTTCATAAGTGAGCTTCTTCATTGCTTTCTTAATGGGCATCCATTCGAGAGCAAAGATTTCATCATTGGATTCAAACGGTGATCGCTCCGCCTCGCCGGGGTCAACCTCGGCGGCCCAGTAGTAGACCTCTTTGGGCTTATTGCTCGGCAAAAGGTAATCGACGCGACCGAGATAAGCACCGAGTGTGATGTGAAGGCCGGTTTCCTCGAGGATCTCGCGCTGGGCAGTTTCTGGAACAGTCTCGCCCGGATCACATTTGCCCTTCGGCAACGAAACATCCTTGTGTTGGGTTCTGTACACCAGAAGAACCCGCACTTCGTTATCGACGACCTTCCAACAGACTGCTCCGCCGGCGACCACCGTCTCCGGAGAAGGACTCATCGGGGGGCGGCTCCGCGTTTTCTCGTCATAATTTCGGTCATCGTCTCATTCTGGACATCCAGAAGGGGATTACCGTCCTTTGCTGTGGAGTGTCGAACCCATTGGCCTGAGGGTTCCAGCGACCAGGACTGCACGTCATCACTCATTCCCCGGCTGAGTTGACGGTCGATTTGGTCGATGTGGCCGGAATCAGTCACCTGCAACAACGCTTCAATGCGTCGATCCAGGTTGCGGTGCATCATGTCGGCACTGCCGATATAGACAGTCGGCTCACCAGCGTTATCAAACCAGAACACCCGCGAGTGCTCCAGGTATCGACCGAGCACACTCTTGACCGTGATGTTCTCGCTGAGCCCCGGCTGGCCAGGAACCAGCGCACAAATTCCGCGCACCCAGATTTCCACTGGAACGCCAGCAATGCCCGCCCGGTAGAGAGCGTCGATGATGATTTCATCGACCAGTGAGTTGAGCTTGAGTCGAATCCTCGCCGGCTTGCCGGCCTTCTTGTTCTTGATCTCTGCGGAGATGTGGCGCAGGAGACCCTCGCGCAGATAGCGGGGTGCAACCAACATACGCTTGTACTTCTTCTCAATGGCATAGCCAGAGAGTTCGTTGAACAGCCTGGTCAGTTCTTTTCCGACCTGCTTGTCGGCACTGAAGTATCCGTAGTCCTCATAGATGCGACTGGTCTTGGGGTTGTAGTTTCCTGTGCCCACGTGGGAATAGTGGCCAAGCGTCCCATCATCTTCTTGTCGAATGACCAGGGCAAGCTTGCAGTGGGTCTTGAGACCCACAAGACCATAGACGACGTGGACGCCGGCCTTCTCGAGCTTCCGCGCCCACGAGATGTTGGCCTGCTCATCAAAACGGGCCTTGATTTCCACCAGCGCCAACACCGACTTGCCTGATTCGGCGGCCCGAATCAGGGCTTCGATGATGGGGCTGTCACCGCTTGTTCGATACAGCGTTTGCTTGATGGCAAGCACCTGGGAATCCAGTGCCGCCTGCTCCAGAAAGGCCTGCACGCTGGTAGCAAAAGACTCGTAGGGGTGATGAACAAGAACATCCCCGGCCCTGATGGAGCGGAAGATGTCTGGCTCTTCGGTCGGCTCTGAGGGCAACAACTGCGTTGCCGTCACCGGCAAGTGTGGGGCGTACTTGAGATCTGGCCGATCGAGACCTGCGATGTCGAATAACCCGGTGAGCCCGAGTGGCGCTGGCAACCTAAAGACTTCGTGGCTCGTGATACCCAGCTCCGTAATCAGCAGCTCGAGTGTGACCGGGTCCATGTCATCCGTGATTTCCAGGCGAATCGGTGGTCCGAATCGCCGGCGCAGCAACTCCCGCTCGAGAGCTTGAATCAGATTCTCCGATTCGTCTTCGTCGACTTCGACATCCTCATTGCGGGTGACCCGGAATTCGTGGTGCTCGAGCACCTCCATGCCGGGGAAGAGCTCACCCACGTGCTGGGAAATGAGGTCCTCAATCGCAATGAATCGCAGGCGACCGGACCCATCGTCGGGCAAGGGAACGAACCTCGAGAGGATGGGGGGAACCTTGAGCCTCGCGAAATCCACGCTGTCGGTCTTCGGGTTTCGAATCCGTACCGACAAGTTCAGCGACAGTCCAGAGATATAGGGGAAAGGGTGTGCCGGGTCCACAGCGAGTGGCATCAACACCGGGAAGATTTGCTCGGTAAAGAACTCATCGAGCCCTTCACGGTCGCTCTCAGCCAGATCAGCCCAGGTTTCGATGTGAATGTTCTCTTCATCGAGTGCTGGCTTCACGAGCTCCCGGAACGCTGAAGCGTGGCGCTGCTGGAGCGCCTCTGCGGTAGTGAAAATGTCGTCCAGCACAGCCTGGGGCGAGCGACCAGTGTTTGTGGGCACAGCGATACCGGTGACGATGCGTCTCTTGAGGCCGGCAACACGGACCATAAAGAACTCGTCCAGATTGCTGGCAAAGATAGCCAAAAAGTTGACCCGCTCGAGCAGTGGAGTGCTCGGGTCTTCAGCGAGCTCAAGGACCCGCTGATTAAAGGCCAACCAGCTAATCTCGCGATCGAGGAACCGTTCAACCGGCAGATCGTCGCTCGCTGGGGCTTCGCCCTCATCGAAATCGTCGGCAAAGTCTCCACCCACACCGGTGGAGACGTCATAGCCGGGACGCAACTCGTTCACGCCAGTCATTGTGTCACCCCCGGGCGCCCGGGCACTAGGAAAAAGGTGAACAGGAGGTTACGCGCCAGAAGTGGACGTGGTGGCATCCGAGGCTGACTGTTGCTTTTCTTTGACCTCATCTGAGGCCTCAGCAACCGTGAAGCGGTATCCCACGTTGCGCACTGTGCCAATAAGAGATTCCATGTCACCGAGCTTGGCCCTCAGGCGTCTCACGTGCACATCGACGGTTCTCGTGCCACCAAAGTAGTCATAGCCCCACACTTCACTGAGCAGCTGCTCCCTGGTGAAGACTCGTTGGGGGTGGCCAGCGAGGAATCTCAGGAGCTCAAACTCCTTATAGGTGAGGTCAAGGGCTTTGCCGTTCACCTTCGCCTGATAGCTCACCTCATCAATGGTGACCCCGGAGGCAGAAATCATCTGGTCTTCAGGGCCTGGTTGGCTCCTGGTGGTGACCAGACGCACTCTGGCATCCACCTCGCCGGGACCGGCGGAGGTCAGCACAATGTCGTCAAAGCCCCACTCGGAGTTGAGCGCCGGCATTGCTGCTTCTGTCACCACAACGATCAAAGCTGCAGAAATGCCCGTGGTCGTCAGAATCCGACAGAGAGCCTTGGCCTGAACCAAGTCACCCCTGGCATCCACCATCACCACATCAGAGTGAGGTGCATTCACGAGAGCCGCTGGCTCAGCGGGAATTGTGCGAACCCGGTGGTTCAAAAGGCTCAGTGAGGGCAACACCTGGGAGGCGTCGTCAGGGCTCAACACAAGAATGCTTGCCACTGTGGCATCACCCCCGGCTGACTTGGTTTCAGACTCCAGTGTAACCGCGCTCTAGCATGGTGGTGTGGCCAAGTTATTGATTAATGTCGTCCCCGTCTGGGTTGTCACCGCTATTGGTGTGGGCTTGGTGGGTTTTGCGGTCAGCGAAGACAACCGTGTGGCCAGCATGGTTGCCGTCCTGGCGGGGTCGCTCCTGATCGCGTTCATCCTGCAGGTTTTCGCCTACCAATCCGAGGGGCTGGTGCGCAGGCTGTCCCTGGCGATAACCGGGAGTGCGCTGTTAACTGCGCTTGCCGCCGTGGTGTTTCAGGTGCTCACCGTCGTAGACTAAAGCCATGCTTCTCGCCATCGAAATCTTCTTCCTGGGACTCCTCGTTCTCGCAGCTCTTGGGATTGCGTGGGTGGCGGGAATTGTTGTGCTGAACCTCTTCCGGGGTCAGCGCTAATCACTGACTCAACGCTCGGGGTGATCACCAGATGACAGGTGAACATTTCGGCGACATTCTTGGCGAGATGAGGGGCCTTGCCAGAGGTGAATCTTTTGTCGACGTCTCTGAGCGCGAGATTGTCCAGGTCACAGGGCCCGATCGGTTGGTGTGGCTGAACAGCCTGATTACCCAGTTAGTCCTGGACTTGGTGCCAGGTGTCACGAAAGAAAGCTTGATTCTCGATCCCCACGGTCACATCGAGCATGTGTTCCTCATTCACGACGATGGCGAGTGTTCGTGGCTCTTGACCACCCCTGGCCGGGCAGCGGCGCTGCTTGCCTGGCTTGAGTCAATGAAGTTTCGAATGCAGGTGGCCCTCGCTCACGAGCCAGGTCGCTGGTTTATCGCAGCGTCGGCGAGCAGTGAACTACCGGGCCCCGAAACACCGCGCGTTCGCCTTGTTGATCCGTGGCCCACGGTGCAGGAGGGATCCGTCGGTTACGCTCCCGAACCTCACCCGGGAGCCGATTTTGCCATGAGCTACAGCGTCTATTCCCAGGCCACCGCGCCACGCCTTCAGGGTGTGAGCAAGGCTGGAACCCTCGCTCTTGAAGGTCTGGAGATTGCCGCGGGTAGGCCATCGGTCCATGAGGTTGATGACAAGGCCCTGCCGCACGAGTGTGACTGGTTGAGGACTGCGGTGCACCTGAACAAGGGTTGCTACCGAGGGCAAGAGACGGTCGCGAAAGTCCATAATCTCGGTCACCCACCGAGGCGTCTAGTTCTTCTGCACCTCGATGGGTCTGAGTCATTGATTCCGATTACCGGAGACCGCGTCATGGCGGGGGAGCGCGACATCGGATCCATTACCCGCGCGGCATGGCACTACGAACTTGGCCCGATCGCGCTCGCTTTGGTGAAGCGCTCTATCGATTCGAGTAGCGAGCTCGAGGTTATTAGCGGCAACACCCGGATTCCAGGAAACCAAGAAGTGCTTGTTCCCGTCGACGCCGGTGCGACCAGAGCCCTCCCGAGGCTGCCTCGGTTGGGTAGCCGCGGCTAATCGGTAGGCTTGGGTTATGGCTCACACGCTCATTCTTCTTCGCCACGGTCAATCCGAGTGGAACAACAAAAACCTGTTCACCGGATGGGTAGATGTTCGCCTCACCGATCAGGGTCACAGAGAGGCCAAGCGGGCCGGTGAGCTGATGGTCCAACACAAACTGCTTCCCGATGTTGTTCACACCTCACTCCTCACACGAGCCATCCAGACCGCTAATGACGCTTTGGACGCCGCCGATCGTTTATGGATTCCCGTCAATCGCTCGTGGCGGCTCAATGAGCGCCACTACGGTGCGCTCCAGGGCAAAGACAAGGCGGCAACCCTTTCCCAGTACGGTGATGAGCAATTTCAGCTGTGGCGCCGGAGCTTCGATGTCCCCCCGCCCCCGATTGACCCCAAAGACACCTACGCGCAGCAGGGCGACCCCCGCTACGTGGACATCGAAGCCTTCGTGCCGAAGACCGAGTCGTTGAAGCTTGTCATTGATCGGATGTTGCCCTACTGGAAGTCAGATATCGCCTCGGATGTTGCGGTGGGTAAGGTGACGCTCGTCGTCGCCCACGGAAACAGTCTTCGCGGTTTGGTGAAGCACCTTGAGGGCATCAGCGACGAGGACATCGCCGAGCTGAACATCCCCACCGGAATACCGCTGGTCTATCACTTGAACAAGAACATGAAGCCGACCAAGCCCGGGGAGTATCTAGACCCTGCTGCCGCCGCTGCGGGAGCCGCTGCTGTGGCAGAACAGGGAGCTCGGAAGCTCTAGTGCTTGGGTGGGTTCCACTCACCAGTAGCGAGATACATCATCTTCTTGGCGATCGAGACCGCGTGGTCCGCAAAGCGCTCAAGGTAGCGAGACGCGAGCGTTGCATCAACAGTGGTCTCGGTTTCCTGGCTCCATGAGTCGCTGAGAACCGTCTCGAATACGGAGAGGTGCAAAGCGTCGACCTTGTCGTCTTCGTCGCGGATCTTCTCAGCGACCGCAACATCTTCGGTCTTCAAGAGAACGACAAGCATCTTCGCAAGCTCAATGTCGAGCGAGCCCATCTCTTTGAAGATAGGTCGAATCGTCTTGGGAACAACCTTCTCGGGGAAGCGGTAGCGGGCAAGCTGAGCGAGGTGCTCTGCCATGTCGCCCATGCGCTCCAAAGAGGCACTGATGCGCAACGCGCTGACGACAATGCGCAAGTCTTTGGCGACTGGGGCCTGCCGTGCCATGATGGCGATGGCAAGCTCATCGAGAGCCACTACCGCGTCGTCAATTTTGTTGTCCCGGACGATGACAGACTCGGCCAGGGTCACATCTGATTTGTTGAACGCCTCAACAGCGTCGGTAATGGCATCGACAACCAGTTCGGCGATCTCAACAAGGCGATCTTGGACCTCGTGGAGTTCTTGCTGGAATAGCTCGCGCATGGTGCTCCTCAATCGAGCGGTATTCGGGTGGTCATAACTTCTCGCAGTTGGGTTAACAAACAGTGAGATTTCGCTTAACACTCGCTTCTTTTGCTTGAGTTTAGCGCTGAGGTCACTTCTTTGGCAGGAGCGCGCACCGTAGGCTTGGGGTATGGAGTCTTTCTGGTCACCCGCCTGGATGCTGCTCCTTGGCGTCCTCCTCGGACTTGGCGTTGCCGCCCTGGTCTGGGCTGGTGCAGGATGGCATCGGCGTGCCGAGCAAGTGCTTGAGCCCCCCGTCCCAGATGGTGTCGACACCGCCCTTGAAGTGATTGGTGCTACCGGCGTGGTGCTCGATGCTGACAACAGAGTGCTGAGGGTGTCAAAGTCTGCGGTGGCGCTTGGCATTGTCGACAACCGAGACATTGTTTATCAGCCGATTCTTGACCTGGTGAAGGAGGCACGCGTCGAAGGCGTGCCTGCAGCACGAGAATTTGAACTTCCTGGAACGGGGCGCGACGCGCCCCTCGTTCACTTGCTGGTGAGAGTCGCCCCGCTGGGTCTTCGGCTGATGTTGGTGGTAGCTGACGACCGATCGGAAATGTATCGCCTTGACGCTGTTCGACGCGATTTTGTGGCCAATATTTCCCACGAGCTGAAGACACCCATTGGCGCTGTGTCATTGCTCGCCGAAGCGCTCCAGTATTCAGCCGATGACCCAGACCAAGTTCGCTCCTTCGCCGAAACCCTCGAGCGGGAAGGTCACAGGCTTGCCGAGATGACCAACGACATTATTGAACTCACCAGGCTTCAATCAGTGGGCACCATTCAAGACCCCGATGTGGTCTCCATTGACTCGGTGGTGGAGCAGGCAATTTCCTCTAACTCTGTTCTGTCGAAGAAGTCGGGCATCACAGTGGCGGTCTCCGCAAGCACCGGCGCCTATGTCCTGGGAGATGGCACGTCGCTAGTGACAGCGGTGCACAATCTTGTGCGCAACGCGATTACCTACTCCCGCGGGCCCTCTCGGGTGGGGGTGGGGGCCGTGGTGAAGAACGGAATCGTGGAAATCTCTGTGACAGACCAAGGCCAAGGCATTGCGAATAACGATCTCGAGAGAATCTTTGAGCGCTTCTATCGCAGCGATCCAGCCCGGTCTCGCGAAACCGGCGGAACAGGGCTTGGTCTCGCCATCGTGAAGCACGTGGTGAACAACCACCAGGGAGACGTTCGAGTGTGGTCCCAGCTCGGCAAGGGTTCGACCTTCACAATCCGCCTGCGCGAGGCGCCTGCGGATGTGGTGTCAGAGCGCCTCAGCCAGACCGGTCCGATTACGGAGCTCAAGCCCAAGAAACTTCCGCGACCTGCCGAGTATCTCGCAACCGATGAGATACCGATGCTTCGCGTGGACGACGACGAGACACCACTGAGAGGCAGCGCATGACGAGAATCCTGCTAGTCGAAGACGAGAAGTCACTCAGTGAACCGTTGTCCTACCTGCTACGCAGAGAGGGATATGAGGTCCAGGTCGTCGACAACGGCCTCGCCGCAGTGAGTGCGGTAGAGGCAGCGCCACCTGACCTGATGCTTCTGGACCTCATGTTGCCGGGCTTGCCCGGCACCGAAGTCTGTCGCGAGGTTCGGCAACGCTCGTCGTTGCCGATCATTATGTTGACGGCCAAAGATTCTGAGGTGGACATAGTTGTCGGCTTGGAACTTGGCGCCGATGACTATGTCACCAAGCCCTATTCCTCGCGCGAGTTACTGGCCAGAATCAAAGCGGTCCTTCGTCGCCGGGCTGAAGACCCCCACGCGTCACAGAGCATCTTGGAATACCACGGCATTGTTCTCGATAGTGATCGCCACCAGCTGGTGGTGCGCGGCACCCCCGTGTCCCTGCCGCTCAAGGAGTTTGAGCTTCTTGAGCTCTTGATGCTCAACGCCGGCCGTGTTCTCACCCGTGGCCAGATTATTGATCGTGTCTGGGGCTCCGATTACTTCGGAGACACCAAAACGCTCGATGTTCACATCAAGCGTTTGCGATCAAAAATCGAGGACAACCCTTCCGAGCCGACCATGATTGTCACGGTTCGAGGGCTGGGATACCGCTTCGAAGCTTAAGGAACGAGAAGCTCGTACTCGGGCAATGTGCCATCGAGCACGGGGACATACACGAGCTCGCCCGGGACGCTGCCGTACTCGAAGTAGACGGGGAACAAGCCGCCGACAATGAGGTCTGGCCCCGACATCAGAATCCCAGCGCTCGGGTCATCGCCAACACGGGTGCGCTCAGGAACCGCGGGAAGCCTGAGTGGTTCGGTGATTCGAGTCGAACCCTCATCGAATTGAACATTCAGGGTGAGGTCTTCACCGCTGATGTTCACCACAGTCATGACGAGGTTGGCTTCGCCAGCGTCGTTAGTGATCAAGAGGATATTGCGTAGTGCGAGATCACCAAGGTCAGCGCCAACACCGTCGGAGGGGTCATATTCCTTCATCGTCGCAATGTCAGCCGAAAGAGTGCACCCTGTGGTGCCGGTGATTACGGCGGCTGCCAAGACAAGTGGCGCAAAGAAACGGCGTCGCACGAAACATCCTTCCGATGGCTGGTGAGGCTTACCGCCTGTGGTGTCCACTGCACTAGTGAACGCTTCCAGCCTACTGGAATGGGCGCCGAGACCGGCGCCACAGGGCTCCTCCAGCCCGCACAAGAGGGGGTTAGTGCGGGTAGCTCACTGTGCTAAAATGGAAAGTTGGGAAAGGTTGGCAAGCATGCTGTTTGAAGTTGGCGAGACAGTCGTATATCCCCACCACGGAGCGGCTACCATCACCGAGGTCAAGACTCGCACCATTCGGGGCGAGAAGAAGATGTACCTCAAGCTCAATGTGAAGCAGGGCGATCTCACTATCGAGGTTCCCGCGGAGAACGTTGATCTAGTCGGCGTCCGTGACGTTATCGGCAAAGAGGGCCTCGACAAGGTTTTCGAAGTTCTGCGCGCACCTTTCACCGAAGAGCCCACCAACTGGTCCAGGCGTTACAAGGCAAACCTTGAGAAACTCGCCTCCGGCGACGTCATCAAGGTCTCCGAAGTTGTCCGCGACCTCTGGCGTCGCGATCAAGATCGTGGTTTGAGTGCTGGTGAGAAGAGAATGCTTGCCAAGGCACGCCAGATTCTGATCTCTGAGCTTGCTCTTGCCGAAAAAACGGATGAAGAGAAGGCTTCGACGGTTCTCGACGAAGTTCTCGCCTCCTAGGTCGAACTCTAAGGCCACGACTGGTGACCACTGCGGTAGTCATTGTCGCGGCCGGCAGCGGCACGAGACTTGGCTCTAGCCAGCCGAAAGCCTTTGTGTCACTCGCGGGTGCGACCTTGCTCGAGCAGTGCGTAAGGAGTCTCCAGGCCTGGTCCAGGCCTTTCTCTCTGGTTGTGGTTGCCCCTCCAGGGTGGGAAACCCCAGCTCGTCAGTTATTGGGACCCCACGGCGACGTCACGGTCGTCACCGGTGGTGACACCCGCACCGACAGCGTTCGGGCTGGTCTTGCCGCACTGCCAGCTGGCACTGCGACCGTCCTGATTCACGATGCGGCTCGGGCACTCACCCCAGTAGCCGTGTTTGATCGTGTAGTGGATGCCCTGACTAGTGGCGCGCAGGGCGTTGTCCCCCAGATTCCGGTGGTGGACACCCTGATCAATGTTGACCGCTCCTCGATGACGACCGGTGATTCAGTAGACCGGTCTGCGCTCGGTGCTGTCCAGACACCGCAGGGTTTCCAGGCAGCGTCGCTGATTGCCGCATACGAGGCCATAGAGGGGGACTTCACCGACGATGCAGCAGTCCTTCGGGCAGCCGGCCACGACGTGGTCGCGGTCGATGGCGATGCCATGAGCTTCAAAATTACGTATCCCGCTGATCTGAAGCGCGCGGCCTCATTGCTCGGCGGCTCTGGCGGCCACCGGGTAGGAACCGCGGTGGATGTTCACCAGTTCGACAAAGACGTTCCGCTGACGTTAGCTGGCCTGGTCTGGCCTGGGGAAGACGGACTTGCCGGTCACAGCGATGGCGACGTTGTCATCCACGCCATTGTTGACGCGATTCTGCAGGCTGCCGGCCTGGGCGATCTTGGCACCCACTTTGGTGCCAGTCGCCCTGAGTTTGAAGGCGCGAATAGTCGCGTGTTCCTGGGGCACGCACTAACCCAGGTGAGAGACGCTGGATATGTGGTCAGTTCCGTGGGGGTTCAGGTCATTGCGCAGAAGCCCAAGATTGGGCCACGCCGGCTCGAAGCGCAAACCCTCTTGAGTGAACTCATCGGGTGCCCGGTAGCACTGGGTGCCACCACCAGCGACGGGCTTGGCTTTACCGGTCGCGGCGAGGGCGCTGCTGCCCTGGCAACAGTTGTCTTGGCCGCCATTTAGGCTCGGCCCCTTCTCGGCAGGCCGACCGGGCTAGAGAGCACTCTCTCGCTACCATGAAGCGGTGGCCATCAGACTCTATGACTCGAAACGCCAGGATGTGGTGGACTTTGCCCCACTCCTGCCAGGCCATGTGTCGCTCTATGTGTGTGGACCGACTGTTCAGTCGGCTCCCCACGTGGGTCACCTGAGAAGTGCGCTCGTCTACGACCTGTGGTCGCGCTGGTTCACTCACCGCGGACTTCAGGTGACACTGGTGCGCAATATCACGGACATTGATGACAAGATCCTAGAAAAGTCAGCGGAAACGGGCGAAGCGTGGTGGGCGCTTGCCGAGAGAGTCGAACGAGAATTCCACGACGCGACTAGCGCGTTGCACATCCTTCCGCCCACCCGTGAGCCCCGGGCAACCGGCGATATCCCCGCCATGATTGAGCTCATCGGCCAGCTCATGGCTACCGGTCACGCTTATGCCACAGACAATGGCTCTGGGGACGTCTATTTCGACGTCGCCCGCTGGCCAAACTACGGTGAGCTCACTCACCAAAGTGTTGAGAATCTTCGAGGGGGCACTGACGCTCCGGGCACCAAGCGCAATCCCGAAGACTTTGCGCTCTGGAAAGGACACAATGCTGGCGAGCCGGCCACCGCCTCCTGGCCGGCACCGTGGGGTGCTGGGCGGCCCGGCTGGCATATTGAGTGCTCAGCGATGTCCATGCGCTATCTCGGTGGTGAATTCGATATTCACGGCGGTGGGATCGATCTTCGCTTCCCGCACCACGAAAACGAACTAGCCCAGTCCGCTGCTGCCGGACATGGATACGCCAGACACTGGTTACACAACGCCCTGGTTGTGGTGGGCGGGCAGAAAATGTCAAAGTCGCTCGGCAACAGCGTGTATGCCACAGACCTGCTGGATAAGGCGCCAGCAATCATTGTCCGGTACGCACTGGCTTCTGCGCATTATCGTTCTGAGCTCGATCTTCACGACGGTTTCCTGGATGAAGCAACCGCTTCTTTTTCTCGGATTGAAGGTTTCTTGTCGAGGGCCCGTCAAGAAGGCTTTGATATCGAGGGGACCGTGGTCCCCACCGCCTTCGCCTCGGCGATGGACGAGGACCTGTCCGTGCCAGCGGCTCTTGCCGTTGTTCACGAGACGGTGAGGGCTGGAAACAACGCTCTGGACGCGGGCGATCGTGCACTAGCTGAGTCCTCCGCGAGCGAGGTCCGCGCAATGGTGAGAGTCTTAGGGATTGACCCTCTCGATCCCGAGTGGGTGCGCGGGTCATCG
>JBIILX010000111.1:0-3246 GCA_044338275.1 Pontimonas sp. | reverse complement strand
TCAATGTCGGTCATCGCGATGAGAAGACCCTCGACCAGGTGCAGCCGCTGCGTCCTCTGGTCGAGTCGGAACACGGATCGCCTGGTAACCACGGCCACTCGGTGTTCCAGGAAGACTTCGAGCAACTCTTTGAGGCCAAGCGTATGAGGTTGTCCGTCAACCAGCGCCACCGAGTTGATGGAGAAGCTCTCTTCCAGGGGCGTCAGTCGGTATAGCTCGGCCAAGACCGCTGGGGGATCAAAGCCACTCTTCAGGCTAATGACGAGCCGCAGCCCGTTGTGTCGGTCAGTGAGGTCTGTCACATCGCTGATGCCGGTGAGCTTCTTGCTGTTGACGGCGTCCTTGATCTTGTCAATGACGCGCTCGGGTCCAACAAGGTAGGGGAGTTCGGTGATGACGAGGCCGGTTTTCCTGGGGCCGACATTCTCAACGCTGACTGTCGCCCGTGTCTTGAAGCTTCCGCGACCGGTTTCGTAGGCCTCTGTGATGCCCTCGAGGCCAACAATCGTGCCACCGGTGGGGAGGTCTGGACCCGGCAGGAAAGCCATGAGCGATTCGAGGGTGGCATCGGGGTGGTCGATGAGATGACGCAGCGCTTCGACAACTTCACCGAGGTTGTGGGGTGCCATATTGGTGGCCATACCCACGGCAATACCGCTGGCGCCGTTGACGAGAAGGTGGGGAATCGCCGCTGGCAGAACGCTCGGCTGCAGAAGTTGATTGTCGTAGTTGGGTACAAAATCCACGACGTCCTCGTCGAGGTCGGCGACCATGGCCATGGCCTCGGGCCGTAAACGGGCCTCCGTATACCTGGCGGCTGCGGGCCCATCATCCAGTGAGCCGAAGTTGCCATGTCCATCCACCATGGGGATTCTCAAGCTGAAATTTTGCGCCAAGCGCACGAGCGCGTCATAAATCGCACTATCGCCGTGCGGGTGAAGCTTTCCCATGACCTCGCCCACTACGCGGGCCGACTTGACGTGTCCCTTTTCTGGGGAGAGCCCCATCTGGGCCATCTGGTAGATGATGCGACGCTGGACGGGTTTGAGGCCGTCTCTCGCGTCGGGGAGAGCCCTGGAGTAGATGACCGAATAGGCGTATTCCAGGAATGAACCCTGCATCTCATCGGTCAGTTCGACGTCGACGATTCGTTCCGAGGGCAGGGCAGGGGAGGGAGAAGTCGGGGCAGTCATAGGATGGCGCCTATGGTACTGGGTCAGGCGTCGACGCCACTGAGGCTTGCCGACGTGCTGGAGAGTTGTTACCGCGCAGTCCTTGGCGAGGAGAATCCGCTGGCCCTGGGCCGAGTTAACAAGGCCGCGGTGTTGGTTGTTGATGGTCTTGGTGCCGCAAATTTTCGCGATCGCAAGGGCCACGCGCGCTGGCTGCACAGTGCCTGGTCGCAGAGAAATCTCATCGCCGATTCCGGCTTCCCCTCAACCACTGCCAGCGCCCTAACATCGCTAACCACCGGTGTTGGCGCTGGTCAGCACGGAATCGTCGGGTACACGATCCGGGACCCAAGATCCGGCGTGATGATCAATCACCTGAAGGACTGGGCTCCCCACCTGGATCCCGATACCTGGCAGTTACGACCGACGATTTTCGAGACGGCTGCAGGGCAGGGGATTCCCTCACTAGCGCTCGGCGAAGCGCGGTTCCACGGCAGCGACTTCACCAAAGCCGTCTGGCGCGGCGCTACTTTTCGAGGTGTCAAGACGCTCGAAGAACAGGCAGAAGCCATGCGGGAGTTTTTTGATGGCAACGATCGGGCGTTGGCTTATCTTTACTGGCCAGCACTTGACCGCACTGGCCACTCCCAAGGTGTTGCCTCAGAATCCTGGACCCACCGCCTAGAGGAGCTCGATGCTTCACTCGAAGCCCTGTCGGGCGCGCTCCGGGACGATGAGGGTCTTGTCATCACGGCTGATCACGGCATGATCGATGTTCCGGAGGAACACAAGCTGATCATCGCGGAGGACTCCCCATTGCTCCAGAGGGTCGCTGCTTGGGGTGGTGAGCCACGGGTTCCCCAGCTGTACTTGGACACCCCTGACGCGCTGGCTGACGTCCATGCCGCGTGGGACGAGGGCCTCGGTGGCGCGGCAAAAGTGATGACGAGAGAACAGCTTGTCGACGAGGGGTGGCTAGGGCCACTGGCTGAGGGTGTGCTTGAGCGAGTCGGTGACATTACGGTCGCCTGTATCGACAGCCTCGTGGCCTACAGAGAATCCACCGCCTCCGTGACTTCCATGGCGATGGTGGGACAGCACGGTTCTCTGACCGCGAGGGAAAGGGAAATCCCCGTCATTCCGATCGGGGCGTGGGCCTAGGCCGGATCGTCGTCGCTTCTTGCACCAAAGACAATGTCGTCCCAGCTCGGCATTGCTGGGCGGGTCTTTTTGGTGGTGGGTGGAGGCTCAGGATCGTCCTCAGAATCATCGTCGCTGGTGTGGCCGATGGGGGTGACCTCCGCGGTGTGACTGTCATCCTCAACCAGGTGGATGCCCCCGGTGGAGGGGTGCCCTGCACGAGAGGTGTCTGGTTCGCTCTCCTGGGCTCCATCGCGCTCGCCACGCTTGCGCCGCAGAACCTCAAGAAGGTCGGCGGTATCGGCCATTCGGTCACCATCTGGGCCATCACCCTGCCGGCCATAGGGCACTGGCTCGAGCATGGGGCCCGTTTCGCCCAGGTCGGAAGCTTCAAAAATGTCTGAATCGAAACGGTCTGGACGGTCAGCTGAAGGGACTGCGCTCAGCTTGGGGATCAGGGTAGTGGGCATGGGTTCGTGCCGGGACAACACTGCGGCGTCATCATTGACGGGAGAAATCAGGTGCTTCCTGGGATCAAAAGCCCAGCGCGCACGATGTTCGACATCGCCTTCGTGAAACAGAAGCTCAACCTGCCACCCTGATTCTTCTTTCCACGCAGACCACGAGTCTTCGGCAGCGGTGATGTCCGCAAGCCTGGATCGCACCGCGGCACCGAAGGTCATCTCGGGGCCGTTCTTCTGAGTCACGGTCACCGCGAGCGCTTGGTCCACAACGAACTGGCGCTCAGCAAGGACTGGGCCTTCAAACTTTTCGATATAGGGGAGCTCTTCGCCGGTGAGATCCGCCACTTGGCGGGCTGTGAGACCGCGCCGGATGTGAGCCTGGATGTCCTTTGGGCTTGAGCGGTGGGTGGCACCAGGGCCGGGGGAGGGTGTGCGCAGAGCGCCCAGGAGAGCATCGTTGATGGGGATTT
>JBIILX010000009.1:0-24300 GCA_044338275.1 Pontimonas sp. | reverse complement strand
AGCGCTCCCCATCGGAGGAGACAAGGATGATGTGGCCATCGCTGGCGCCAACAACGCTCAAGTTTTCCATCTGAGCTCTCCCTCCTTCGGCGGTGTAGTAGTAGCTTGGCACGCCTGCCAGAGAGATATCGAAATATTGTTGGGTGTGGCGCGACGGAGATTCGGCCGGGCCGGCTACCCTAGGGCGGTGTTGGGACGTGCGTTGTGGATTTTCCAAGGTTTATCAGGCAAACTAGCGCCGCACATTCCCACCACCTGAACTGAGGGAGCGAGCGCCACAATGGCCACCGACTACGACGCACCGCGTAAGTCCGAAGAAGACACTGAATCTATCCAGGCGCTCCAGGAGCGCGTGCCAGACAAACTCTCTGGGGTCGTTGACGCCGAGGATGCCGACAATCTCGGTTCCCTTGAACTTGCCGGTCAGGATCTTGCCAATGTTGAACTCGATGTTGTCGTACTTCCTCCGCAGGCCGATGAGTTCACCTGCGTGGAGTGCTTCTTGGTGAAGCACCGCTCGCAGCTCGATCACGACACCAAACTTGGCCCTGTGTGTTCTGAGTGCTCTAGGTAGTTTCGCCGGCTTGCCAGGCGGCGATGAACCGCTCGGGGTATCGGGATGACACAATCCAGTAGGGCGTCGGGTCTTCTGGGTCCGAGATTGTCACTCTGATCACCGCATCCACCCACGGGCGAATGACAAGCCACGCTCTCGCGTCGAGCCGTGGTCCGCGCTCTTGGCGGGCCTCCTCGCGGTGGAAGGCTTCTAAGCCGGTCACAAACTTTCGCTCGATCTGAGCGCGCCCTGCGCTGATGGTCTGCCCATCAGTCGAAATGCTGGGGGAGAGGGCCCAGAGCACGCCAATTGAGCCTCCCCACAGCGCTGCCCCAACACCCAGGCCCAGAGGGATACTCAGCGGAAGAAAAATGAGCGTGGTGGCGGGGAGAAAAAGCCCGGTTGCCACGACCATCCACCAGGAGGGGCTTAGCTTCTCGCGATAAGCGTTCATGGCTCTATTGCACCACGTATACCCTGGAGACTGTGGAAGAGACGCAAAGGCCCGACGTTTTGGTGGTCGGAAACGTTCCCCGTTATGCCAAGCCAGGCGATGCCGGTTGCGATTTGTCGAGCAGTGAATCCTTCACGCTGGGGCCTGGTGAACGTGCGGTGGTGTCCACCGGAACGTCCATTGCCCTTCCGGAGGGGTTTGTCGGCTACGTGATGCCGCGCAGCGGTCTCGCCGCAAAACACGGCATTAGCTTGGTCAATGCACCGGGCGTCATCGACGCGGGATATCGCGGTGAGATCAAAGTGGTCCTCATTAATACAGACCTCACCGAGAGTTTTAGGGTTGAGCCCGGCGACCGGATTGCCCAGCTGGTAGTTTCTCCCATGGCGCAGGCACGTTTTCACGAGGTGGAGCGTTTGCCGGGAACCGAACGCGCTGCCGGTGGATTTGGATCAACCGGACAGCACGCCTGATCGAAGGAGAACCCAGTGACAGACATTCCCACCACGGTTGAGGACTTCGAGGGCGACTACCCGAAGTCTGCTCCCGCCGACCGGCATCTGACTGGCCCGCTCGATGACAGCGAGGCCGGCTCCGTGAAACCCTCCGTCGATTTGGGAAGTCTCCGCATTGACCCCAAGCGTGGCATGCAGTTACGCCTCGAGGTGGAGAAGACTTCGCAGCGAGTGATCGCTGTGACCCTCGAGTATGAAGGCTCAACCCTCCAGATTCAGCCCTTTGCTGCGCCACGCTCCAGTGGTCTGTGGCACGGCATTAGGGCGCAGATTATTGACCAGATCACCAAGCAGGGCGGCAAGGCGCTTGAGCACGATGGGCCTTTTGGGCCGGAGGTTCAGGCAGACGTCCCCGTCCAAGCCGGCAGTTCTTTTAGCTCGAGGAAGGTTCGCTTCGTCGGAATTGATGGCCCGCGCTGGTTCCTCCGCGGGGTGATTGGCGGCACGGCAGCAACAAACCCTGAGGCGGCCGAGGTGATTCACACCATGCTGCGCAGCGTTGTCGTGGTTCGGGGTGAAGTGCCGATGCCCCCGAGGGAACTGTTGCCCTTGAGAGTTCCGGCGAATAACGCCCCTGGCGTGACCGAGGAGGTCTAGCCGGTGGAAACACCCGAGTCCAATCGGGTGGCCAAGGCGCTGGGAGAGTCTGCTTTTGGCACCGTAAGACCAGGCGAAGCGCCGACCAGCGAGGCGCTGTGGGCGGCGGTGGGAAGGACCAGGGGAGTCATTGAGGCGCTGTTGCCCGGTATTGGCTTCCTAGTCGCTTACACCCTGACTCAGGATCTACTGTGGTCGGTCAGCGCGCCATTGGCCGTGGCGGTGGCATTCATCCTTGCCCGCTTGGTGCAGAAATCTCCCGTCATGCCTGCCCTTGCGGGACTCGTGGGAATAGCGGCGTCTGCTGGAGTTGCGCTGTGGTCGGGGCGAGCTGAAGACAATTTCCTCCTCGGTTTCGTTGTCAATGGCCTCTGGGTGTTGGGGCTCCTCATTTCGCTTGTAGTGCGGCGGCCACTCGTTGGCGTCTTTGCTGCAGTGTTGGTCGGTGATGAATCGTGGCGAAGTGACCCGGCCACTCGTCGGGTGGCAACGAGTGCGACCTGGCTCTGGGTGGGGGTCTTTTCGGCGCGCTTGGCTGTGCAGTTGCCGCTCTATTTTGCGGGGCACGTGAGCGCGCTGGCGCTCGCCAAACTCATGATGGGAATCCCGCTGTATGCGGCAGCACTCTGGTTCACCTGGCTGCTAATGAGGGCGGTTTATCGAGGCCGTGAGGTCAAAGCCCAGTGATAGTATTTGTCTTGATGTCAAGATAACTGCGCATTTCGCAGACAAGGAGAATCTCTCGTGAGTTCACTCAACAGCTTTGGCGCTAAAGCCACACTGAACGTCGGGGGCAAAGACTTCGAGATTTACCGCACGAGCAAGGTCGAGGGCCACGAGACGTTGCCCTTTAGCCTTAAAGTGCTCCTAGAAAATCTCCTGCGCACTGAAGATGGCGCCAACATCACCAAAGACCAGATCAGTGCTCTGGGTAGTTGGGATCCGAAAGCCGAACCCTCCACCGAGATTCAGTTCACGCCAGCCCGTGTCGTGCTGCAGGATTTCACCGGTGTTCCTTGCATCGTGGACCTTGCGACCATGCGCGAGGCAATTGTTGATTTGGGTGGCGACCCCGGCAAAGTGAACCCGCTGTCGCCCGCCGAACTGGTGATCGACCATTCGGTCATTGCAGATCTCTTTGGGCAGCCCGACTCCTTCACCCGCAACGTCGACATTGAGTATGAACGAAACGGTGAGCGCTACCAGTTCTTGCGGTGGGGTCAGACCGCATTCAACAACTTCAAGGTGGTGCCACCTGGCACCGGAATCGTCCACCAGGTGAACATCGAGAACCTGGCCAAGGTGACCTACACGAAAGACCTCGGCAGAGTCACCCAAGCCTTCCCCGACACCTGTGTGGGAACCGACTCCCACACCACCATGGTCAATGGTCTCGGTGTTTTGGGTTGGGGTGTTGGCGGAATCGAAGCCGAGGCAGCGATGCTCGGCCAACCCGTGTCGATGCTCATTCCTCGCGTTGTGGGCTTCAAGCTCACCGGAATGATCCCGGCCGGCGTCACCGCAACCGATGTGGTCTTGACCATTACCCAGATGCTTCGAGCTCACGGAGTTGTGGGCAAATTTGTCGAGTTCTACGGAGCTGGCGTTACCCACGTGCCACTGGCGAACCGGGCGACCATTGGAAATATGAGCCCGGAGTTTGGTTCCACGGCGGCGATGTTCCCGATTGACGAGGTCACGCTCGATTACCTGCGCCTCACAGGCCGCAGTGCAGAGCAGATTGCTTTGGTGGAGGCTTACTCGAAGGAGCAGGGCCTCTGGCACGACCCCGCTATTGAGCCTCGTTACAGCGAATACATGGAGCTTGATCTTCAGACTGTCGTGCCGAGCATTGCTGGGCCTCGTAGGCCGCAGGACCGTATTGCTTTGGATCACGCCCAGGATCAGTTCCACAAAGACCTAGAGGGCTTCCTGTCCAAGGAAACAGCGACTACGGGCGTCCCCGTGAGCGTTGGCGGTTCGAACTTTGAGTTGGAAAACGGTGCGGTCACCATCGCCGCCATTACGTCGTGCACCAACACGTCAAACCCCTCGGTGATGTTGGCCGCGGGTCTGCTCGCACGCAACGCTGCGAAGAAGGGCCTGAAGTCCAAGCCGTGGGTCAAAACAACTCTTGCTCCCGGCTCGAAAGTGGTCACCGACTACTACGAGAAGGCGGGGCTGATGGATGACCTGGAAGCGCTTGGCTTCTATTTGGTCGGCTATGGCTGCACCACCTGCATTGGTAACTCCGGCCCCCTCGCCGATGAGATTTCGCAGGCCATCAACGACAACGACCTTGCCGTCACTGCGGTGCTCTCGGGTAACCGGAACTTTGAGGGTCGTATTAATCCAGACGTGAAGATGAACTACCTGGCGAGCCCACCCCTCGTCATCGCATACGCTCTGGCTGGCACGATGGACTTTGATTTCGACGCCCAACCTCTCGGCCAAGATCAGCAGGGCAAGGATGTCTTCCTGGCCGATGTGTGGCCGGATGCCGCTGAGGTTCAAGCCACCATCGACTCGTCGATCGACACCGACATGTTCCTCAAGCAGTACGCGAGTGTGTTCGATGGTGATGACCGCTGGCGCTCATTGCCCACTCCCACCGGTGACACGTTTGAGTGGGATGACGCATCGACGTATGTCAGAAAACCCCCGTATTTCGAGGGCATGACCAAGGCGCCGGCGGCAGTAACCGACATTTCCGGAGCCCGGGTTCTCGCTTTGCTGGGTGATTCGGTTACTACCGACCACATCAGCCCCGCTGGTTCGATCAAGGCCGACAGCCCCGCCGGTCGTTACCTCAGCGACCGCGGAATCGACCGCTTGGACTTCAACTCCTATGGTTCTCGCCGCGGAAACCACGAGGTCATGATTCGCGGAACCTTCGCCAATATTCGCTTGAAGAACCTCCTGCTCCAGGGCGTTGAAGGCGGGTTCACGAGGGACTTCACCACACCCGAGGGTCCACAGGCGACCATCTACGACGCCTCGGAGCGCTATGCCGCTGGCGGAACGCCCCTCGTGATCCTTGCCGGCAAAGAATACGGCTCTGGATCCTCGAGGGACTGGGCGGCAAAGGGCACGAGTCTCCTGGGTGTTCGCGCAGTGATCGCCGAGAGTTTCGAGCGCATCCACCGATCAAACTTGATTGGCATGGGCGTTGTTCCCCTGCAGTTCCCGGGTGGTCAGAACGCCTCATCGCTGGGCTTGGATGGCACGGAAGAGTTCAGCATTGACGGCATCGTTGCCCTCAATGACGGTCCTGTTCCCGCCACGCTCCGAGTGAGCGCCAACCCCACCGCTCACTCGGCGGCGGGCAAGGCCCCGGTTTCCTTCGACGCGGTGGTCCGTATTGATACCCCCGCGGAGGCTGACTACTACCGAAACGGTGGAATCCTCCAGTACGTGCTGCGTTCTTTGCTCTAGGCGAGGTCACAGCACCGGCCCGCGAGGAACCTGCGCCGGCTATTCGTATTCAGTCCCGGGGAGGCTCCCGTCCATCACGTAGCCGCCGTCCACATCTAGGGTTGTCCCGGTGCAGTAAGAAGCTCGATCCGATCCAAGAAAATAGACAGCTTCGGCGATTTCGCTTGCATCCGCGATTCTTCTCATGGGGACTCTCGAGTAGACCGCATTCTTGATTTCCTCGGTGTATATGGGGTTCGTTAGTTCTGTATATGTTGCACCTGGCCGCACGCAGTTGACTCGAATACCCCGTGACGCCCATTCGCTTGCGAATGTCCTCGCACTGGCCTCGATTGCTCCTTTCGCGGCTGTGTACACGGAGGCGTTGGGTTCGCTCAGCACGGCATGAATCGAGGATATGTTGACGATGGAGCCGCGTTGAGCGGCAGCGATCATGCGTTTCGCATATTCAACTGAGAGTACGAACATGCTTCGGAAATTCGTGTCCATGACCGAATCAAATACGGAATCCGACGACTCCAACGCCGGCTCAAGCCGCAAAATACCAGCATTGTTTACCCAGATGCCGGGATGCTTCCACGCAAAGACTTGATCCGCCAAACTGCGGCAAGCGTCTCTATCGGACAAATCGGCAATAAAGACTTGGACTTCTACGTCGAATTCGTGGCTTATACGCTTGGCAACAGCGGCCGCACCGGTTTCGTTAACGTCAATAATCGCAACATCGTGGCCCTCGGACGCAAACTTTTCCGCGACTGCCTTTCCGATTCCAGAAGCACCACCCGTTACGGCACACATGCCGGCTTTTTCACTGTTCATATCTCATATTCCTCTCGGCTCGTCTAGGTTTTTTCAATCAAGTCGAATTCGAACGTGACTTTGGCCGAAGCGTAAGGCTCCAAGAAAAGGGCCTTGCCATCCTCAATGTGCGCTTCAAGAGATTGCGCAGGATAAGCCGTATGCGGTTCTACACCCACAATGTGGTGGCGTCCCCACCAGGGCCAATCTGAGGCGTCGTGACATTCTTGCCAAAGCCAGAGGCAGTTGAAATCTTTATTGTCCCACTTAACTTCAAGGCCGAGCCGCTCGGGCCTTCCGATCCTGAACCATGGTTCTTTTAGGTTGACGTAAATAAGGTCGGCGCTTCCAGACTCGGCACTGACTAAGTTGAGTACTGATTCTCCAGTGCTTCCTGTTTCAGATTCCACAGTGCTTCCGGGCAGAAATTGTTGACTAGCCCCAAAACTTGTCGGGTGGGCTGTGACTCCGTCAAATAAACCGACAAGATTCGACCCGCTACCAGTGAAGTAATCGGAAAAGACCGGATGTAAACCCCACGAATAGGGCAAGCGCCGAGGGCTCAAATTCTTTACTTGGCTTTCAATCTTTAGGCTTCCGGAATCACTCACGGAGATCTGTTTTGTAACCTCTATAGGAAAACGCCGAAGTTCTGCCTTAAGTGCGAGTGAGCTACTGGTTTTGGCGACGATATTCAGCGGTGTCGCGGTGAGCTCGCCGTGAAATGGCAGCTCGGCGCCCAGGACTTTAGTTGCGTCCGCCGTGTTTGGAAAGAGCTCCTGAACCCCTCCTCTGTAATCATCGTAAAACGCCTGTGTATTCTGATTGATCGCCGAAATTTCGCTGCGGTTGGCTTGCACGTCAGGCTTCCAAAAAATCTCGCCTGCAATCCTCTCGTCAACGAAGGAGACAATCTCGCCGCCACGAGAGACATCGATGACTACCCGCGCTGGCCCATCAGCAATTTCTTGGAGTTCCAAAACAGCACCAACCTCTTTTTCAATCAACCAGGACCACATCGTTGTCTCGTATGTACTCTGAGACGTAACGAATGTGCTCACTCATTGCCCAACGGGCTTCCTTCGGGTTCCGCTCCAAAATCGCCCTGAGTATGGCAGCGTGCTGTTCGTCAGAGGCATCAATTGCACGAGGCACCTTTGTTCCAAAAACCATGCTTCTTGTGACAGGTTCGCGAACAGCGCCGACGAAGGCGGCGAAGACCCCGTGGCCTGATAGGTGGGCTATTTCTTCATGGAATTCGAGATCAGCCCTGACGTGTCGCTCTGCACTGTGTGAGCTCTTAATGAGCATCTCTCCCAGGTGAGTCAGCTTCTCCAAGTTGACTGTCTTTGGGAGACTTGCTGCTCTCCAGGCCAACTCGGGCTCAATGAGCATTCGAGCATCACAAAGTTCAGTCAGACTTACGTGCTTCAACTTAAGGAGCAAAGAGACTGTGTCTTGCATCGAATCCATGGAGGGGCTAGTCACAACCGTGCCTCGACCGGGAAGAACGTCTACAAGTCCTCGTTGACGCAAAACACCCAATGCCTCCCGAAGGACATTTCTGCTCACATTGAATTTGAGAGCCAGCTCTCGTTCCGACGGCAATTTGTCGCCTGGGCTGAGTCTCCTTGAGACGATGAGGTCCTGCACCTCAGACACGATTAGGTCCGTGGCTTTGTTCTGCGTTAAGTTCTGAAATAGCTCCTCCACCACGGTTTAACCTCTCCCTTCAAAAGAGTTGTCAGGGTAATTCAACGGCGCGCCCGAAACTTCCATGTCAAGCGCCGCGATATGCCAGCGAGCGAGGCTAGCGAGGTAGAGAGTCGACTTGTTCTCTCCAGCAAAGACAATATTGGTGGGAGCCGCTACGTCAGTTCCCTGAAAATCATCGACCACAACCTCCAATTCTCCAGGAAATTTGAGCCGATAAACCCTGTCGGGCCGGTAACAGGAGATGTAAAGGCTTTCCTCAACATCAAACGCAAGCCCATCGGGGACCGTTCCGGGCATAAGACAGATCGTTTCGCATTCACCGGCCGAACCGTCGGGAAGTATCGCAATACGAGACACTCCTGGAAGAAGCGACTCAGCAACGTAGATAAAGTCTCCCGACGGATGAATAGCTAATCCGTTCGTAAATCGCGGAGCAGCTTCGCTCCAGACGGAGCATGTGCCGTCGGGTGAGATTTTGTAAATGCATCCTCTCCCCTCGGGCCAGCTTCCTGAATCAGAAACGAAGAGATTCCCTTTCTGATCCAACACGGGGAAGTTTGGGATACTCATCGGTCTGTCGGGAGAGCCGGAGGAAATGTCCCTAATACCTCCGTCCAGAGTGCGAGCAAAGACCTTCTTCCCTGACGCATCACACGCATAGATTGTCCCGTTACCATTTACACAGAGACCCAAAATAAGTCCACCATGGGAGGCGATCTGATTCACTTCAGATTTCTCATCGCTGATTGCATATATTTGGCCAGCTTCTCCGCCACAAAATAGATTCCCGTCTCGGTCGACTGTGACGCACTCTGGATGGTCGAGGCCTTCAACAACTTGCCTAACCTGCATCCTGCACCTCTCTTCGCTTATTTCTCCGCCGGAGGGCTCTACGCCCCAGCGAGGGCTGCTCGTCTGTCGCCCGGGTCTAAGTCAACCGAAAGCCCGCCGTCTATTCCAATTGTCTGACCTGTGATGTAGGACGAGTCGGGCGAGCACAAGAAAGCGACCAGGCTCGCAACTTCATCCACTGTTCCAAACCGCCGCAAGCTGATTCGCGTGCGCAGTACAGCCTCAGACACTAGGCCCGAGTCTAGATCTTTATCAATCAAATCACTGTCAATCCAGCCTGGGGCTACCGCGTTGACGCGAATCCCAAATTCCGCGAGCTCGACCGCCAAAGATCGACTTAAGCCTTCTATCCCCGCCTTGGAGGCGCAGTACGACGCTCGATAAGGCAAGCCCATTGAACCTGCAATGGAGGAGAAATTCACAATAGACCCACCTCTTGCCTTCAAGAATCCAATGGCTTCGCGCGCGACCCGAAATGTTCCGGAGAGGTGAACCCCAATCATCTCGTCCCAATCTCTGTCTGAGACCTCGGGTGTAGGTGCTTGTTTGGTATAGCCCGCAGAATTCACAACCGAATCAATTCGGCCATGCGTAGCGAAAACTGCGGAGAACACGGAACCTACAGACTCTGAATCTGTTACATCAACATAGTGAATGGGTCTCGAGCTTGTGTCACCCCGTTGGGTGTTTTTGTCGGCCACCTCAACCGTCCACCCCGCCCTTTCCAAAGCGGTAACTGACGCACGACCTATTCCTCTGCCGCCCCCGACAACCAATGCCACGGGAGAATCTTCACTGCCAGGAGGAGCCTTAACCATCATTTACCTTTCGGAGCTTCTTTAGTTTTTTTCGATCGACCTTCACGCCCTGCGAATCGGTCAAGAACGACCGCAACCACAAGCGCTGAACCTTTCGCGATGTATTGCCAGAAAGGTTCCACCCCAACAAGATTGAGGCCGTTACTGAGGAAGCCGACAATAAGTGCCCCAATCACCGTGCCTGAGATTCGGCCGACGCCGCCGGCAAGGCTAGTTCCTCCCAAGATGACCGCAACGATTACATCGAACTCAAAACCGATGCCAATGTTGGGGTCACCACTGCCCAACCGGGAACTGAGGACAATCGCTGCTATCGCAACAGAAAACCCTGTCGTTGTGTAAAGAAGGAAAAGTGTTCTGTTGACGTTCACACCAGCGAGTCGAGCAGCTTCCTCGTTCCCGCCAATTGCGTAAACGTGGCGCCCTAGAACGGTCCTGTTGAGAATCCAGCTGAAGAAAATCACGAAAGCTATCGCGAAAAGAGTCGGCGACGGGAGACCAAAATAGCTGCCTGTCCCCAGAAGGGCCCACTCAGTTGGCAGGCCTACGAGAATCGCGCTTGGCGTAATCAGGTATGCAATACCTCTCGCGATATTCATTGTGCCAAGGGTTGAAATAATTGGCGTCACCTTCAGGCCAACAACGAATACGGCGTTCAGAGCCCCAAGCGCTAGTCCAAGGCCCAAGGCCGCAAGGTAAGACAGCCAGATATTTACCCCGTTGGCCGCCAGGAATGCTGCCGTGACAGCTGTAGCGGCAAGGACACTGCCGACAGAAAGATCTAGTCCCCTAGCGACCATCACCAGCGTTACCGCGCACCCCACAATAACAATCGCGGAGACCGATCGGCTCACGTTCTGAAAATTCTCTATCGTCAAAAATCGATCGGTTAGAGAAGAAAATACAACTACTAACGCAATCAAAATAGAAATAGTCGCGATGGCCGGGTTGTTGCGGTGCCGAACCAAAAACTCAGTAACTCGCTCCCAAATTGAACTCATGTTGTCTCCATCTCAAGCATTGCCAATTTCAAAATATTTTCTTCGGACGTGCTTCCCTCTAGTTCCCCCGCGATTTGACCCCTCCTCATGACCAGAATCCGATCCGCTAGGCCCAAAACCTCGGTCATTTCTGAGGAAACCAGCAAAATCGCAAGACCGTCTCTGGCTAGGGAGTCGATTAGCCGATACATCTCCGATTTTGCACCGACATCGATTCCTCTGGTTGGCTCATCGAGCAATAGGACCTTTGGGTTGGTTGCCAACCATCGCGAAACAACGACCTTTTGCTGGTTACCACCAGACAGGAGTCCAATCAATTGTTTTTGAGACGGGGTACGAATTGCCATCTTTTCTATGAAGTCTTTAGCTAAACCGACGCCCTTTTTTCGCCAACCCTTTTTCTGGGTGCGCCCCGCCCACGAAAGAGTGAGATTTTCCTCCACCGACCTCAGAGCAACGATGCCCTGACTTCGTCGGTCTTCAGGGACTAGTCCGATCCCGGAATTGATGGCCGCTACCGGATTGGCCGGATTAACTCGCTGACCGTTGAGACGGATGTCGCCGGAAGTGAGCCTCTCAAGCCCGAAAATTGATTCGAGTACCTCGGTCCGCCCGGACCCAACAAGGCCAGCAAGGGCGACCACTTCTCCTTCGCGAAGGGCAAAAGAGACATTCTGAACATGCTGAGTCGTCACCGAATCCAGCTCAAGCACTACCTCACCAGGCTGCCGATTTTTTCCAGGAAAGACGTTGGAAATCTCACGACCGACCATTTTTGTGACCATAGATTCCAGAGAAAACTTGGATGCGAGTCCACTTTCGACAATCTCGCCGTCCTTGAAGACAGTGATCCGGTCAGCAACCCGCATGACCTCGTCTAACCTATGGGTGACAAAAACCACGGCTTTGTTCTCTGCCTTGATTTTCTCCATTACGTTAAAAATCTTTTGCGCTTCTTCGGCCCCGAGAGACGCAGTCGTCTCATCAAAGAAAATGACGTTGGCCTCGAGGTGAAGGGCCCGAGCCACCATCACAGCCTGACGCTCTGCGACTGATAGCGATGACACCAGTTCGCGGGGACTAATCGAACCAAATCCAATGCTTTCAAGGAGTGTTTTCGCTCGGTTTGCTTGCTGGTTTCTTAGGACGATTCCGCCAAGCGAAACCTCATGCCCCAACAGGATGTTGTCCATCACTGTTAGACCGGGCACGACAGAAAGTTCTTGGAGGATAAAGCTCATTCCGAGAGACAGGGAATGTATCGGATCCTCAATATCCACCGCAGCCCCGTTGACATAAGTGGTGCCAGAATCCTTCTGATAGTAGCCAGCAAAAACCTTAATCAGAGTGGACTTGCCCGCCCCGTTCTCACCAATCCAGCATTGAATCTCTCCAGGGAAGACTTCAACATCAACACCCTGAAGCGCTGTGACGCCCGGAAAGAACTTTTCGAGCTTTCGCGCGGAGAGGAGGGGACTGGGCCCCGGCGAGGATTTTCTCGCCGGAGCCACAGCTCCTTGCTCTCCCGCTATCCGGGGTACTGTTCTTTCAGCCACGTGTCAATGCCCTCGATCGAAGGCTCGATTGGAGGGTAACCCACAACGACCTGCGTCGTTGGGCTTGTCTCTCCATTCAGAGTTGCGATGAGTAGGTTGAAGGCCGCGTAAGCAAAGTCGCGAGGAGGATATCCCGACTCAGCCTTGTACGGCGAATTTGGATCCTTCATCGACTCCATTGCAGGCGCGGAACCATCAACTGCCGCGAGGACACCCCAATCAGCACTGTAGACTCCAGCGGTCTTCAGAGCGGCAACGGTCCCGAGGGATGAGTCGTCGTTGATTCCAAAGATGACGTTGATGTCTGGGTGAGCCTGAATCAGGTCAGTCGCAGCTGGATTGGCTTTGTCGATAACGCCGCCTCCATCTACGGCCTGGACCAACTCTGCATCTGGGATTTGCGAAAGGAATCCGTAAAGGAATCCATTCTTTCGATCCTGTACCTGAGGCAGTTCGGGCAGGTCAACAATTCCAATTTTCGCAGCACGATCTGGGAAGTTTGCTGCAAAATAGGCGCCTGCGTTGCATCCCACAATCTGACTACCGAGGTAGTCGTCTGCGAATACACGAGGAGCGGCTTGTTCCCTTGGCTGCACGTTGTAGGTCACAACCGGGATACCCGCATCGATCATCTTCTGAACTTGCGGCACAGAAGCATCGCTGTCAAGTGGCGCAAAAACCACAGCGTCGGGACGGTCAACAACAATGTCATCGACGAGCTGTTGAACGGATCCGGCGTCAAACTTTCCGTCGTAGACCTTGAGTTCAAAACCGTATTCCTCAGCTAGCTCTTCCCAGTGTCCAACGACAGCCAAGAAAAATGGTTGCCCAAGACCCATTACGGATACAGCGATTCGCTTTCCAGCAAGTTCCTCAGCAGAGGCGGGAAGAGCTAACCAGTCGCCTGGCTCTGAATCGTATCCAGTGAACCCCGAGACGGAAGCAGGAATATCCGCCACCGCAGCTGGATCTTTGGTCTCACAGACTTCAGCACTGAAGGTGTCTGCAGCGGTTACCGAAGCTTCTGCAGAACTGGTCTCAGTTGTCTCAGCAGGCGCACTCTCGGTGGAAGCTGTTCCACCTGCACAAGCAGAGATGGCGAGTGCCCCAACCGACACGAGAGACAACAATGTCACTCGTCGGCGGCGAAGCAAATGATGCATTTTTTCATTCATCCTTGACCTCATTAATTGTTTTGTGATGGGCCGGCAAGATACTCCCGGAATTAAGAATATCAGAGGCCCAATGGTACTGTGGTAGTACCACATTACCACATTAGTTCCTGTCGTCTCCGAATGTCAAACGCGTAGGCACAAACTTCCACCGAAGCCCATGCTGAGATGCTGAACGCCTCGCTCACCAGGCCGACCCAGCGCCATGTTTCGGGCTTTGCCGGAATCGGCACCTGTTCTTTCAAGATGATTCCCAGCGGACCAGATACGCTGATCGGCAGCTGGGCGAATGCCTCCAGTGCTCCATCGGTGTTGACCTGCGGGGATGGTCTGGAAACGCCGGGGCATTACCGAGGCGAGGTCACAGCTTGCCAGTTGGCACCTCCCAAGTTTTAGGTCGTAGGCTTAGGGCATGTCGTTGTTGAGCTCAATTTCCACCCCCCGGGACCTGGATGCTTTGAGTTCCACCCAGCTCGACGAGCTAGCCGCTGAGATCCGGCATTTCCTCATCACCGAGGTTGCGAAGTCCGGCGGTCACTTGGGTCCAAACCTTGGTGTGGTGGAGCTGACCATTGCTTTGCACCGAGTTTTTGATTCGCCCAGGGACCCCTTCATCTGGGACACCGGACACCAGTCGTATGTTCACAAGCTCCTGACCGGGCGCCAAGATTTCTCGGGGCTTCGCCAAAAAGGTGGCCTAGCGGGTTACCCGCAGCGCTCCGAGTCGGAGCACGACATTGTTGAGAGCTCCCACGCGTCGAGCTCGCTGAGCTGGGCTGAGGGCATCTCTCGCGCTTTTCACATGACCGGTGAACGCGACCGCTACGTGGTCGCCGTTGTCGGAGATGGTTCTCTCACCGGTGGCATGACCTGGGAAGCGCTTAACAACATTTCCCACGACAATGAGCGCAACCTCATCATCGTCGTTAACGACAACGGTCGCTCCTATGCTCCAACGATTGGGGGCATGGCCAGGTTCCTTGGCAATGTCCGCGCCAAGGGCTCTTATCGGGTCTTCAAATCCACCGCGGAGCGATTCTTTGGCCTCTTTGGCGCCCCAGGAAAGGCTGTGTTCCGGGGGTTGCGTGGTGGAACCCGTGGCTTCCTGTCTCGTTTTGCCAACAACGACCACCTGTATTCGAACCTCGATATCAAGTACTTGGGTCCAGTCGATGGCCACAACATCGAGGATGTTGAGCGAGCGCTTCGTCAAGCCAAAGCGCGCAAAGCTCCGGTTATTGTTCACGTCATTACCCAAAAGGGTCGCGGTTACCAACCGGCCCTTGACGATGAGGCTGATCAGTTCCACGCGGTGGGCCAAATTGACCCACTCACCGGAGAGAATCGCGAATCCTCCAACACGATGTCGTGGACTGGGGTGTTCGGTGATGAGATGCTCCATATCGCGGGGGAGAACGACAAAGTAGTCGGAATCACCGCTGCCATGCTGCGGCCCACAGGCCTGCACCGCATGGCAGCCCAGTATCCCGAGCGTGTGCTTGATGTGGGTATTGCCGAACAGCACGCCGTCGCAAGTGCGGCTGGACTCGCTTACGGCGGTATGCACCCGGTCGTTGCCGTCTATGCCACGTTCATAAACCGCGCTTTTGATCAGGTGCTGATGGATGTCGCGCTTCACAAAGCGGGTGTCACCTTTGTATTGGACCGAGCTGGCGTCACCGGCCCGGATGGCCCCAGTCACCACGGCATGTGGGATCTCTCGATACTCCAGGTGGTTCCGGGTATCCGCTTGGCGGCTCCGAGGGATGCCAAGCGCTTACGCGAAGAACTCAGAGAAGCCATTGCTATCGATGATGCGCCCACAGTGTTGCGGTTCCCGAAAGGATCTGTCGCACCAGAATTGGATGCGCTGCGGCGGACCAAGGACGGAGTCGATGTTCTCGCTGAGGCGGCACACAAAGACGTACTGATCGTTGCCGTAGGCCCGATGGCGCACTTAGCGCTTGAGGTGCGCGAGCGCTTGGTGGACCAGGGCATTGGCGCCACCGTCATCGACCCCCGCTGGGTGGTTCCTGTTGCACCGAGCATCATCACCATGGCCCGAGATCACCGTATTGTCATCAGCATTGAAGATGGCATCCGAGTGGGCGGAGTGGGAACCAGAATTCGGCAGGAGTTAAGAGCCGCTGGAGTGGACACCGCAGTAGATGAAATCGGTCTTCCCGATCAGTTCCTCGACCATGCTGAGCGTTCCCAGATTCTCAGTGCTGTGGGATTGACATCCCAGACCATCGCGCGCAATGTCGTGGCGCAGGTGCTCGGCATGAAGGTTCCCGTCGCGCGACCCCTGCCGGCAGAGAGCTCCGGCGACACAGCGATCACTTCTCACCCTGAAACCGAGAACCGGCGGTAATTTCCCGCTCGGCCCGCGTACTACTGGGGCTCGTTGGAGAGTGGTTCGGCTTCGCTGGCGTCCAGAAATGCATCGCTGAGAGCTTGAGCGACAATGTCCACCTGCCACACCCTGGCACCCTTGTCGAGAAGCGCTTGGCGTATTCCTGAGGCAGAGATGTCAGTGGGTGCATCCCAGCAGAGCCTGCGGAGGAAATCGGGGGTGAGCAAGTTCTCTGCAGGAATGGACCTCTCCTGACTGAGGCGGGTGAGTTCCTCTTTAGACGCGTTCAACCGAGCCCACGCAACAGGATTCTTCTCCGACCAGACGCGTGGCGGCGGAGGGCCCTCGGATGTTGAGCGTGCTTCTGGCAGGTTCTCCGTGGTGCGCCCTCGTTCGATGGCATCCCACCAGCGGTCCAACTCTGATCGTGAGGCCCGGCCGTTGAAAGACTTGAGTCCTGCCAGCTCTCTTTTGGTGGGAGGGTCTGCCAAGACGGCTGCCACCAGGGCTCGGTCGGGGACCAGTCGGCCAGGCGCTGTGTCAATCGCTTCGGCGTATGACTCACGGGTCTCCCATAACTCACGGGCAATCGCGAGCTTCCTGGGTCCGCGAATCTGGTGGAGACCAGAAAGCCTGCGCCAGGGTTCGAACCGCGGGGAGTGTGGTGTGAGAGAAAGTTGCGCCTGGAACTCCTCGGCGGCGATGTCCCATTTATCCTGCTCGGAGAGAATGCGGTGAATTTCGTCGCGAACCTGGGGAAGATATTCCACGTCCAAGGCAGCATAGGTCAGCCACGAAGCTGGAAGTGGGCGGGTTGACCAGTCTGCGGCAGAGTGTTCTTTGGCGAGGCTGAGGCCAAGGACATCTTCCATGACACCTTGAAGCCCGACCCGGGGGAGGCCCGCGAGCCTAGCGCCGAGTTCAGTGTCGAAAAGGGTCACGGGGTGCACCCCGGCTTCACGAAGGCAGGGAAGATCTTGGTGCGCTGCGTGAATAATCCATTCGAGGCCTGAGAGTTCATGCGTTATGTCATCAAGAGCCCCCACCCCCACGGGGTCGATCAGATAGTTGGGCGTTCCCTTCCGGTGTGCCTGAACAAGGTATGCCCGGGAGGAATAGCGGAAGCCACTGGCGCGCTCAGCGTCGAGGGCGAGTGGTCCGGAACCCTCCAGCAGGCCATCCAGAGCGTTACGGAAGGCTGTTCGATCCTCCACGAGGACGATAGGAGCTCTCGCTGTGGCCGGAGGAAGCGGGGGAGTCTCTTCTAGGGTTTCGTTCATGGGGCCGAGCGTTGCGGGGGCAGGGCTGCCACCCCATCGGGGGTGGGTGGGAAACCTGCCAGCATGCAGAGAAACTCTGACCACGCCTCAAGATGGGGCTTCAGGTCGCCAGATGTTGGACTCCAGGAGGCCCGAACCTCAACCTGGGCACCTTGACGATCGCCAGCGAGTTCACCGAATCCTGTCGAGAGCACGGTTGTGGTGGTGCCAGCCGCGTGGTCATAAGCAGCACCACGGATATCCAGTGCATCCATCAGCCACGACCAGGCGACGTTCGGCAGAAATTGGTCCGCTCCCATCGACGGGTCAACGGGAGCTTGGGCGAAGACCACCATGCGATACGCCGAGCCCCAGGCTTCTGGGCGCTCGGGGTCGCACAAAAACACGAGACGCCCCGTTCCATATTCCTCGTCCGAGGTGGTCTGGGAGGGCTCAACGTCCGCGGCCCACGCCAACTGGTAGGGAGCAAGCCCTTCTGGGGCCGCGGTTTCCACGACTCGAAGCTCAGGCCGGAGCGTTGCTTGTGCCGCAGAGGCGAGCGCGTCACTGAACTCCTTGGGCACCTCGCCAGCGGGGGCTGCCTGAATCATGTTTTTAGCGTAAAGCGCTGGAGTCACTGAGGCCCGAGGGCGCGCCGCGGATGCCGGTTTGGTAGCGGTGGTAGAGCATCTTGGCATCATCGGTCATCAGCGAGGTCAGCTGCCACGAAGACGTGTCCAGCGGCCACCAGGAGGGAATTCCCCCGTGGCGGTCGTTGGGAGGTGGGGCAACGGATAGGACCACTTCGTCAATCAGATCCACCCAGGCTTCCCAGACACTTCGGCCGCCCTCGAGGAGGAAGCTCTGCGCCCCAAGCCGCTGGCTCAGCGCAGAGCGAATCTCTGTGGCGGGAATAGGACCCTCGCCCTCGAATGTGACAATCTCTGCGGTGATGTCGCCCAGTGTCTCGAGAACTCTCGCGGATGCAGCGGTTCTCGTGACAACGACTAGTTGGCTGCCAGGCGAGACCAGCAACCGGTGCCCGCTCAAGTCACCGGACGAGGTGACCACCGCCAGAGGGGTGGCCTGTGGAACGGGAACTCGTTCCCGCCTGGCTGTCGTGGCGCCCATCACGATTACGTCAAATGCCGCGCGCTGAAGCCCAAGAAGTGTGCGGTCCACACCTGAGGTGAGGCTGCCGCTGGTGCCATCCAGGCCTTCTGTTTCGCCAAGCGCGTTAGTGACCATGACCGCCCTTACCCACCCGGTAGCAGGCGGGGCGAGATCCGCAGCAATCAGGGCCAGGTCAGAGTCATCACCGAGGTCGAAGGCTTGGGGTGGCGGGGGGAGCACCCGGTAGAGATTCACTCAGGACAAGCTCTCGTCAACCTGGCGCTTGATACGCCACAACATTCCCGACATTCCTCGAAGGCGCAGCATGCTTACGGCGTTTTGGAGGCCGAGAAGCAGCGGAAAATCAGCAGGGACCGCCTTCACCTGCTCAGGTGTCATGCCGTGAAGGCCATGAACCAAGATGGAGGCAAATCCTCTGGTGGTGGGAGCTTCAGCGGGAGCCGTTGCATGGACCACCACAGCATCAGGTGCGGCTTCCACGGAGATGAACACCGGGGACTGGCACTCCTCTACTCGCTCCCATTCGTCGGAGGCAATCAAGCCCTCGGGAACTTCGGGGAGCGAATCCGAGAACTCCAGCAGGAGTTGGAGCCGATCAGGCACGCTCAAGGCAAGAAAGTCATCGCGAATTGCCTGCAGAGAGGGCGGCAGAGCTGCCACGGCGTCACCCATGGTTAGGGGGCAACGCCTGGCTCATCGCCCGTCGCGATGGGGACACGAACGGCACTTCCCCACTCAGTCCAGGAACCGTCGTAGTTGCGCACCGAGTCAACACCGAGCAGGTATTTCATGACGAACCACGTGTGGCTCGAGCGCTCGCCAATGCGGCAATAGGTAATCACGTCGTCGGAGGCCTTAATTCCCTGCCCCTCGAGGTAGAGCTCAACCAGAGCGCCGTGGGGCTTGAAGGTGCCATCCTCTGCAGCTGCTTTTGCCCAGGGGACGTTGCGTGCGGTGGGGATATGACCGCCGCGCAGAGCGCCTTCTTCGGGATATGCGGGCATGTGAGTGCGTTCTCCGCTGTACTCTTCGGGGCTTCGGACGTCAATCATCGGCTTACCAAAGTGTCCGAGGACGTCCTCCTTGAACGCGCGGATCTCAGAATCGTTGCGCTCAACCGACGGGTAACTGGTCGCCGGGCGGGTGGGAAGCTCCTTCGTGAGTTCGCGGCCCTGTGCGACCCATGCATCACGGCCGCCATTGAGAAGTCGGACGTCTTGGTGGCCAAAAAGCGTGAAGACCCACAGTGCGTAGGCGGCCCACCAGTTGCTCTTGTCGCCATAGATCACGACGGTGTCGTCACGAGAAATTCCCTTGCGTGACATCAGGGCCGCAAATCCTGCGCCATCGACATAGTCCCGAACGACTGGGTCATTGAGTTCGGTGTGCCAATCGACCTTGATTGCCCCTGGAATGTGGCCGGTCTCATAGAGCAGCACGTCCTCGTTCGATTCGACAACCGCCAGGCCCGGCATTCCGAGGTTCTCAGCCAGCCACGAGGTTGTTACCAAGCGCTCGGGGTTGGCGTAGTCCGCAAGCTCGGGGGAGGGATCGGAGGGAAGGCTCACAGTGGAACTCCTTGGGTGCAGCACATGATCGAATGGTCCAGGCCGGTACGCTGGAACCTGGTGCCTATTGTCGCACTTGCCCCTGAACCTTGTCGCCCAATGCTACGAAGTGAGTCAGATGAATCCGTTAGCGAGCCTGTGCGACAGGCACCCGACTCTATCCGTTGAGGAAATGCTCCGGCATTTCGTCCCACCGGCACAGTTCCAGAACGCACGACTCGACAACTACACTCCGAACCCGGATTTCCCGTCTCAGGCGGAGGCATTGGAGAGCGCGAAGGCTTTTGCCGGTGCCTCGTCCCTACCCCCGCGCGGTTCGGCCTGGAAATTTGGTGGAGCCAAAGCTTCGCCAGCACCAGTCAAGCCGGGGATATATCTCGACGGAGGGTTCGGGGTGGGCAAGACCCACCTGCTGGCCGCAATGTGGCATGTGATTCCTGGGCGGAGTTACTACGGCACCTTTATCGAATACACGGCTTTGGTGGGGGCTCTTGGTTATCGCGGAGCCGTTGACCACCTCAAGGGCGCGGCGTTTCTCGCGATCGACGAATTTGAACTAGATGATCCCGGCGACACCATGGTGATGTCTCGGTTGCTTGGCGAGTTGGTCGCCTCGGGAACGCGCCTGGCGGCCACTTCTAATACCCCGCCGGCAGCTCTTGGCGAAGGCCGCTTCGCCGCCGAGGACTTCATGAGAGAAATTACTGCCCTCGGAGATAAGTTCCTGACGGTGCGGATTGACGGCGAGGACTACCGCCGGCGCGATTTTGACGGCCACGCCGTCGTTGTTGCCCCTGACCGGATTAGCTCGACACTGGAAACTCTGGGTACTGCCGTGACAGTGGACGGCTTTGGCGAGGTGCTCTCTCACCTGGGAACAATTCACCCCAGCCGCTATGTAGGTCTTGTGGAGGGCCTCGTCGGTGTGGGCCTGAGAGAGGTATATCAATTACACGATCAGACTGAGGCTTTGCGGCTGGTGGCATTAGTCGACCGGCTGTACGACGAGCGTGTAGCGATTGTGCACAGCGGTCTTGCTCTTGATCAAGTGTTTGACGACACAATGCTGGCTGGCGGCTACCGGAAAAAGTACCTTCGCGCGGTCTCCCGCATGATTGCTTTGACGCGACTTGCCGCGAATCCCCAGGAGACACTCTAGGGGCACCTCTAAACTGGGGGCACCCGACACCACCCTGAGGAGCGTGAGCGTGGCGAGCAACGAATCATCAGTCCAGGCCGCCCCAGGCCGGGGTGAGTATCTCGAGTCGTTATGGATCGAGAAGATTTTACGTCGCGAGACCATCGGTGGCCTCATTATTGTGGGAGCGGCCTTCCTCGCTGTGATCCTGGCGAACTCGCCCCTAGCCGATGCTTACTTTGGGCTTCGCAGTACCTACCTGAGCATTGGGTTTGGCGATGCGGCCATGAAAATCAGCGTCGGTCACTTCACGGCAGATGGCCTGCTCGCCATCTTTTTCTTTCTTGTCGGCCTAGAGCTCAAGCGCGAGTTCGTCTCCGGAGAGCTGCGCGACCCGAGAAAGGCACTAGTCCCGGTTGTTGCTGCTGTGGGAGGGGTCATCGTGCCCGCCCTGATTTACGTGAGCATTACCCAAGCCATGGGCGTTCCGGAGGCGGCGAGGGGCTGGGCAATCCCGATTGCCACCGACATTGCTTTCGCTCTTGCGGTGCTGGCTCTGGTGGGAACGTGGTTGCCGCTGGCGTTGAGGACCTTCCTTCTGACGCTTGCCGTCGTGGATGACCTCATTGGAATTACGGTCATCGCCATCTTCTATGCCGATGACCTTCATATAGGGAACCTTGCCCTGTCCCTCGCCGTCGTCCTGGTCTACGGGTTCCTCGTTCAGCGCTATCAGAATTTCTTCGCGGAGCGCTTTGGCGCTGCGTGGTTGATTCTGTTGCCCATGGGAATCGTGGCCTGGTTTTTCATGTACGGCTCGGGTGTGCACGCCACCATCGCGGGTGTACTTGTGGCGTTTACGGTTCCGGTTCTGCGCCCTCGCGCGGAGCGTAAAGTGGAACCGAGCGATCCGGCCGATGGCCTGGCTGGGATCTTCGAGCACAGGTTCCGTCCCTTCTCAGCAGGTGTTGCGGTACCGCTGTTCGCCTTCTTCGCAGCCGGTGTGAGCCTGGGTTCAGGCCCACAATTTGTGGAGTTGCTGTTCGCCCCGGTCTCTGTGGGAATCATCGTGGCGCTGGTGGTCGGCAAGACCGTCGGGGTTGTTGTTGCTACCTGGCTCATCACCCGGCTTCCGGGGCTTTCCTTGCCCCGCGGAATGGTGTGGATTGACCTGGTCGGGATCGCTCTGCTCGCAGGTATCGGATTCACGGTGTCGCTGCTGATTGGCGAGCTCAGCTTTGGCCTTGGCACCGTCTTTGGAGACGAAGCCAAACTCGGAATTCTGGTCGGCTCAGTGGTTGCGGCTCTGTTGGCTGCGCTCATCCTTGGTGGTCGCAATCGTTACTACCGCAGCGTTGCCGAGGATGAGGCCCGCGACGATAACCACGATGGCATCCCTGACGTTTTCCAGAAGGCCTAGGAAACACACTCTTAACACAGCGCGCTAGCCCGAAATAGTTCCGAAACACGCGCGGTCCCGACCAGAAACCTCTCCCCGCAACACTGGGGCCAGAGCACGGTGACTCGCTGTGCGTCCATGTCGGTGTTACCAAGGGAGAGAACTAATGGATACAGGCCAGTTAGCCTGGGGAATTACGGCCACCGCACTGGTGCTGCTGATGACCCCCGGTGTTGCCTTCTTTTATGGCGGTCTAGTCAAGGCTAAGAGCGTCGTCAGCATGATGATGATGAGTTTCGGGGCTCTCGCACTCGTCGGGGTGCTCTGGATTCTCTACGGCTGGAGCATGTCGAGTGTGGGAGGAGCGGGAGAATTCGCGGGCAATCCCCTCAGTGGTTTCGGTCTGGCGGGTCTCGATAACGAGGGGCTTCTCGGGGCAGCCTTCGGTGCAACGTTTGCAATCATTACGGTCGCTCTGATTTCCGGCGCAATCGCGGACCGCGCAAAGTTCGGTTCTTGGATGGTCTTTGTGGGTATCTGGTCCACGCTGGTCTACTTTCCTGTGGCCGCGTGGGTATGGGGTGGGGGCTGGATTTTGAACCTGGGTGACCTACTCGGTGGGCTCCCGAGTGTTATCGACTACGCCGGTGGTACAGCAGTGCACATCAACGCGGGCGCAGCCGCACTCGCCCTCTCCATCGTCTTAGGGCGCCGCGTGGTGTTCCAAAAGGGTGCGCACAAGCCACACAACGTTCCTCTGGTGTTGCTCGGTGCCGCGTTGCTCTGGTTTGGGTGGTTCGGATTCAACGCCGGTGCTGAGTTCCTCGCAGAGGGCATGCCAGGTGTTGGACTGATTGTTGTCAACACCCTCGGCGCTACGGCAGCTGCAATCCTCGGCTGGATGGTCATTGAGAAGCTGAAGGATGGCAAGGCCACAGCTGTCGGCGCCGCATCTGGCGCAGTCACTGGTTTGGTGGCCATCACTCCAGCGTGCGCGAACCTGACTCCTGGTTTCGCTCTCTTGCTGGGTGTCGTTGCTGGCATTCTCTCGGCGCTCTCGGTCGACTTGAAGTTCAAGTTTGGATACGACGACTCGCTGGATGTTGTGGGCATTCACTTGGTTGCCGGTCTTGTGGGAACGCTCTATCTCGGGTTCTTCGCCATCGACACCGGCCTGTTCACCGGAGGCGACTTCGGTCAGCTCGCGGTGCAAGCCATCGCGGCCTTCGCGGTGCTGGCGTACTCCTTTGTCGTTGCTCTCGTCTTGGGCTTCGCGATTGAGAAGACCATGGGCTTCCGTGTCACCAGCGAAGATGAGGTCGCAGGAATCGACACCATCGTTCACGGTGAAGAGGGCTATCAGCTCGAAGCAGACGAGCGGGTCTAACTTATAGACACTGGTGGGGCCGGTCAGTAGACCGGCCCCACAGTCCTGTTCTGGCCTAGTCTTGGCCCATGGCACGGAGATCAGTGGGCAGTTGGGTGGTCATTGTCGCCTTTGGCGTCAGTGGGGTGGGTCACCTACTGAACCCCTCAGCGTTTCTGTGGCTGATGCCTCCGTGGCTTCCCTGGCATATCGAGCTCATCTACCTCTCGGGCGTTGCCGAGTTGCTGGCGGCCCTTGGCTTGGTGGCCAGGTGGCGCTTCGCTCCTGCGTTGACGGTGGCCGCTCTGCTTGCTGTGTGGCCAGCGAACTGGTGGTTTGCGATTGACCAACTGGGCAACGATGATGCTCTCACCACCGTGATTGCGTGGCTTCGATTGCCCCTTCAGATACCGCTGATCTGGTGGGCGTGGCGGAGTCCCGTCAAGCCTCGAAAGGGTCAACCCGGGGCGTAGTATTGCCCGGTGCCAGAAACCACCGCGTTGCTCTCGTTTATGGTTCTGGCGCTGGTGGTCATTGTGGTTCCCGGCCCCAGCGTTGTCTTCGTCATCGGTCGCGCCATGATTCTCGGCACCCGTGGCGCCGTGATTAG
>JBIILX010000057.1:0-8384 GCA_044338275.1 Pontimonas sp. | reverse complement strand
CTCATGCTCCCGAGCCTTACAGGGCACCGTTCCGTCGCTCAGGCGGGCAGGTCTAGTCTGAAAGAGCAACCCTCACGCGAAGAACGTGAGTTATCTATCAAGGAGGGTCTGATGGACATCACGCTGGCAGCGCACGGAGTAGTTATCCCTGATCGTTTTCGGGACTATGTCGATGAAAAAGCCGACAAGGTCCTAGCGCTCGCCGAGCGAGCGCAGACCTTCCAAGTAAAGGTCTCCAGGGAGAATTCCAGCCGGGGACCGGGGTCAGAAGACAGTGTCGAATTGACCGTCATCGGCAAAGGCCCGGTCATTAGGGCTGAAGCACGAGCGAGCGACAAATATGTGGCGTTTGACGAAGCGCTCGACCACCTCATCAAGCGCTTGCGCAGAGCAAAAGACAAAAAGCTGGTGCATCACGGTCGCCAGCGTCCTGAGGGTTTGAGTGAGCTTGCGTCTAAAGGCTTCAGTGCCATCGATGTGACGCCTGCCAGTGTTGAGGTACTGCGCAGTGTTGCAACCGGAAGCATTCCCGCCGTTGACGAGCACGAGACCGAGGCGCAGCCTCCCGAAGAAACCCCGCTAGTGATCAGGCGCAAGGTGTTTGAACCGCAGGTGATGACCGCGGAGGAAGCAGTTGATCAGATGGAATTGGTCGGTCACGACTTCTTCTTGTTTGTGGACTCCACGACCAACCTCTCCAGTGTTGTCTATCGACGTAAAGGGTGGAACTACGGGGTGATTGCCCTGGGAGCGTAAGTACCCAGCAGTTCGGCTTGGTAACATGGGCGAAGCCCAATCGAGCTAACTTCCAGCACATAGACGAGGTTTTGTGTGGCCAATGTTCTAGAGCGTTTTCTCCGTCTCGGAGAAGGGCGCACCCTGCGAAAACTTTCTTCCCTCGCCACGGCGGCAAATCACCTCGAGGACGAGTTCGCGCACCTCTCGGATGACGAGCTGCGCGGAGAAACGGATGAGTTGCGCGCGCGTTATGGCGCAGGTGAATCCCTCGATGACTTGTTGCCTGAAGCCTTTGCCGCTGTGCGGGAGGCCTCAAAGCGGACGCTGGGACTGCGGCACTTTGATGTTCAGCTGATGGGTGGAGGCGCCCTGCACCTGGGCAACATCGCAGAAATGAAAACTGGTGAAGGTAAGACACTGGTTGCCACGTTGGCCGCATATTTGAATGCCATCCCAGCACGCGGGGTGCACATCGTCACCGTCAATGATTATTTGGCGAGGTATCAGTCAGACCTGATGGGCCGCATTTTCCGCGCGCTCGGTATGACCACCGGCTGTATTCTTTCTGGCCAGACCCCTGATGAGCGTCGTCTGCAGTATCAGGCTGATATCACCTATGGCACGAACAACGAGTTTGGCTTTGACTACCTCCGCGACAACATGGCCCTGCAAAAGTCGGACCTCGTTCAGCGCGGGCACTTCTTTGCCATCGTCGACGAGGTCGACTCGATTCTTATCGATGAGGCCCGGACGCCATTGATTATTTCTGGACCCGCCTCCGGCGAGGCCAACCGATGGTTTGGTGAATTTGCCAGGATTGCTGATCGCCTGAAGCTTGATGAGGATTACGAAGTAGATCTCAAGAAGCGCACCGTGGGTGTTCTGGAGCCTGGAATCGAAAAGGTCGAGGACTACCTCGGAATTGGCAACCTCTACGAGTCAGCCAATACCCCACTGATTTCTTTTTTGAACAATGCGCTGAAGGCCAGGGCGTTGTTCAGGCGCGATAAGGACTACGTCGTGATGAACGGTGAAGTGCTCATCGTCGACGAGCACACTGGCCGCATCTTGGCTGGTCGTCGATACAACGAAGGTATTCATCAGGCAATCGAGGCCAAAGAGGGTGTGGAGATCAAGGCAGAGAACCAGACTCTGGCGACCATCACCCTGCAGAACTACTTCCGCTTGTATCGGAAGATTTCCGGTATGACGGGTACCGCAGAGACCGAAGCATCCGAGTTCATGGGCACCTACAAGCTCGGTGTTGTGCCTATCCCGACGAACAAGCCGATGGTCCGGATCGATCAGCCTGACCTGATTTACCGTGACGAAGAGGCCAAGTATCGCCAGGTCGTGGAAGACATCGCCGCTCGCCACGAGAAAGGCCAGCCGGTGCTGGTCGGAACCACCAGCGTTGAGAAGAGCGAGAAGCTCTCGGGCATGCTCGCTAAGCGCGGTGTGCGCCACGAAGTGCTCAACGCCAAGAACCACGCCCGAGAGGCGAGCATCATCGCTCAGGCTGGTCGCTTGGGTGCGGTCACGGTTGCCACCAACATGGCGGGCCGTGGAACAGACATCATGCTCGGTGGCAACGCTGAGTTTATGGCCGTCGCCGAAATGGCAGAGAAGGGTTTTGATTCCACAGAAAAGCCGGAAGAGTACGAAGCCGCCTGGGATGCCGTCTACCAGGCGATGGTTGCTGCTGTAGAAGAAGACGCCAAGACTGTGCGCGAACAGGGCGGACTCTATGTTCTTGGAACAGAACGCCACGAATCCCGTCGCATCGATAACCAGCTGCGAGGACGATCGGGTCGACAAGGCGACCCCGGCGAGAGTCGCTTTTACCTCTCGCTCCAGGACGACCTGATGCGTATGTTCAACGCGGGCGCCGCGGGAGCGCTCATGGCGCGCTCCAGCAAGGAAGAAGAAGATTTGGCGATCGAATCACGAGTGGTGAGCCGCGCCATCCAATCTGCTCAAAGCCAGGTTGAAGCAAGAAACGCTGAAATCCGAAAGAACGTCCTGAAGTATGACGATGTTCTCAACCGCCAGCGTCAAGCGATCTATAGCGACCGTCGCCACATTCTCGAAGGCGATGACATTGCGGCTCAGGTTCGGCAGTTCGTCGACGACACGCTGACCTCCGTCATCAACGAGCACACTGCGATCGGAAACCCGAGCGAGTGGGATTGGGACGCTTTGTGGACCGAGCTCAAGACGCTCTATCCGATCGGTTTGACCATTGATGAGGTCATCGCTGAGTTTGGTATGAACATGGACAGTTCCGATGTTTTGCGGGAGGTCCAGTCGGATGCAGCAGTCGCCTATGAGCGTCGTGAGAAAGAACTCAGCCCCGCTGCAATGCGCGAGCTTGAGCGACGGGTGGTGCTGAGCGTCATTGACCGTCGCTGGCGGGACCACCTCTATGAGATGGACTATCTGAAGGATGGCATTGGTCTTCGCGCCATGGCTCAACGTGATCCATTGGTGGAATATCAACGCGAAGGCTTTGCCATGTTTGGTTCCATGATGGGCCAGATTAAAGAAGACACCACCGGGTTTGTCTATAACCTCGAGGTTCAGGTTCAGCAGCCCGTCGCTGGCAGCATGGCAGCGACGGTCTCTGCGAAGGGCCTTGCACAGTCGGTGGTGCCCCAGCAGGGTCTCAGCTACTCAGCCCCCAGCCCTGATGGTGATGTTGAGGTCAGAAACCAGGCCGGACAGGTTGTGGGTACTCCGCCAGCGAAGCCCTCAGCGTTTGGTGTTGTGGGGTCTGAGGTTCCAGCCCCCAGGCCAGCGGTCGGAACCCCTGCACCCAAACCAGGGCAACCCCAGACTGGACAACCTGGTGCCGCTGCCCCAGGGCTCAATAGAGCCCAACGGCGGGCGAAGAAGAAGCGTTAGCGCTTCGGTTTAGAGCAGCGCAAAAGAACTTGCGCGCCAGCGATTGTCGAGCCCCTCGAGTCGCAATGCCACGGCCCGGCTGCGCCTGCTCCCGCTGACCATGACGCAGGCTTCGACGATGCCCTCTCGCGGCTCAGATATTTTCACCGTGGTGAGCGTGAAATTTCGTAGAGTGCGAGGTTTGGCCCCAGGGGCAATGAGGCTCATTTTCCGGGTGCGCGCGTTGATTTGATCCAGGAGCGAGAAATAGACGTCATCGGTTACCCACCGAGCGAGTTGGGTGATGTCTCTGGCTCCTTGGAGCACCTCAATCGTGCGTCTTGTGAGGTTCATGGCGAAGGTTGCGGGGTCCGGCAACAGGGATGTGGGCGTGAATTGGCGATCAAATTGTTCAGCCGCATTGATGCTCGTCAATCTTTCAGGCTCCGCTGGATCCTCGGCGGGGCTGGTGAGAACGGTGTGTGACATGTTCGTGCCTCTCTGCTCAATGTGATCAAGATGGACTAACACCGCCGAGATGCGACTTCCACGCCGAGGGCGTTCACACACAAGCACCTTGCGAAATGGCGAACCAGGGGGAGCGCCAATATGTGGATAACTTCTCTAACGTGCGCCCAGAACTCGTAGCGTTGTCTGGTGTCCGACGACAGAACACTTGCTAACTCGTCACTGTGCCCCCCTTTAGCCGCTGTCGCTGCGGCAGCGAGGGCCGAAGGGCGACTCCTCCGCTTGATTGTTGCTACGGGTGCCACATTGCAGGTTCGAATCAGCCATATAGGGACGGACTATGTGGCGGGGGATTTAGAGACTGCCGAGGGCGCCGTCGCCATCATTCCCGGTGCGTCCATTGTTGTGGTGGAGAGCGAGGGTCCGGTTGGCACAGGTGGCCATGACACCACGAGACCAATGGCCCGCTCGAGTTTCCGCGCACTGTTGACCAACAGCCAACGGCTGTCCCACCGTGTGATTGTTCACACCGCGGTCGGCCGCCACAGTGGCGTCATCGAGAGTGTTTCTCTCGACGCCGTTGTTTTGGGGGCATCATCGGGCAGCAAGCGACTGGTCTTCATCCGTCACATCGTCTGGGTGGCGGTTCTCGGCACCTAGCTCTGTGGATAACAACCAACGCCGGTGTGCCACATCTTTCAGACTTGCCCGATGGTCATCGAAAGCGCAGAACGTCGCAGGTTGTCGGCTCGCACTCCTTGGGTTCGAGCCGCCATCGGCGGCATTTTGGTTGTTGGTTCGGTTTTCGGCGTGATGGCCGCGCTCTCTGGGACCCGCGAAACACAATCCGTCCTGTTGTCGAATAGCGCCTTGACCCCAGGGACCGCACTTCGCGATGCTGATGTGAGTGTCGTTGAGGTGCCTCGCAATCCTGTCTTCGACGGGTATGTCGGGCCTCAAGAGCTCGACGGATCTTTGTTCCTGAGCTCACCCGTAGGACGGGGTGGCATGATCCCGAAAAGCTCGGTCTCGGCCACAGCCTTGAGGGACAATTCAGTCGTCAGCATTCAGCTTTCGGTGGGGCACCCGGAGTGGCTCCAACCTGGCGCCACGGCGACATTCTGGGTCCAACCTCCGAGCGCAGAGAATTCGTTCGGTGAGCCCTTCGTGTTGGCTCCGACCGTTCTGGTGTTGGCCGTTTCCACGGAGGACGGCTTCGCAGCTGACGCGACGACCAGCCAGGTTGATCTTCTTGTCTCAAGCCGAGCGCTTCCCGGTGTGCTGCACGCCATCGCCAACAATTTCCATATCTCGCTCACTCCCACAGACGCACCAGCTCCATGATCCGCATCGGTGCGGTCATGTCTGACGAGCTAGTCCAGTCTTTCCGCCAGTCGCTCGATAGCAACGAGGTCGCTGTGGCGCAGTTAGGCCCGTCGTTTAGTCGGATGCGCTCCTACAACCCTGCGGACCTGCAGGGCCTTGTCTGTGAGCTCTCCGAAACGGCTTTGGACGGTTATGCCGACAGGGACGCTTCGCTGCGTTCCATACCGTGCGCAGGACTTCCCGTGGTTTCACACGCTCAAGCGCTGGCTCGTGAGGCAGGAATAACCGCAGTGATTCGGGGTCCTGAAGATCTTTCCGAGTGGATGTCCTCGATTGCGGTCCCAGCTTCGGTTTCCGCTGGCCCAATCATTGCTATCTGGGGCCCAGCTGGATCTCCCGGTCGCTCCACGATAGCTCTCTGTCTTGCAGTAACGCTCGCTCGCCGTGGTGAGCGGGTGATGCTCGTTGATGGCGACACTTACGCCCCCTCGTTGGCACCGTTGCTGGGTCTTCACACCCCCCACTCTGGAGTTGTATCGCTAAGTCGCCAGGCTCGTGTCGATAGCGTTCTGGCACCCAACCTCGAAACGTGCGCCGTGCAGTATGACCTTGGCCACCAGAGCCTTTCCGTTGTCACGGGGCTGAGCTCACCGGCTCAGTATGTTGACTGCGGGTCTCTGTCTTGGGCTCGAGGGTTGACAAGCCTTAGCGTTGCCGGTCACACGCTCGTGGTTGACCTGGCCTCTCCGCTCCTTCAACTACCCGGCGAAACGCTCGGTGGCCCGATGCGCAATGCGCTGACAATCGCAACCCTGGAAGCTGCTGGCCGGGTGGTTGTCGTTGCCAATCCAACGCCGTTGTCGATTTTGCGGTTGTCACGGGATTGGCCACGACTGAGCGAATTGGTTCAGACTGCGCCCCTCGATGTGTGTCTCAACAACGCTCCAGCCAGCGCCCAGACAGCCATCGACGACAGCGTTCACGCGCTGTGGCAGCTTACTGGGCGTGGTGAGGCAACCATCTTCCCCTCTGATCGTCTCTGGTCCAGACCATCCGCTTCTGTCGCGGGTCTACTCTCGTCCCCCGAAGCAAAGAGCCCCCTACTCATGAGTGTGGGGCGGCATGTGAGTTCGCAGTGGGGGATTCTCGAGCGACATTCGCCCAGGAGTGGCCGCCTGGGCGAATCAGCTCACCGGAAGCCCGGGTTTTCCATGCCGAACTGGGCTCAGGGCAAGAAGCGATTACCCTGAAGGGGTGACGACAACTTCCTTCTCGGTCTTCGCCGGGACAGCGCTCGACGCCAGAGACAGCGCTTGGGTCTATCAGTTAGTCGGTGAAGGCCAGCTTCTGGCGGACTTGGCCTTTGCTGACATCGTCATCTGGGCTCCGACCAAGACCGGTGGTTTCCTGGCCGTTTCGCACCTTCGACCCTCGTCAGCAGCAACACTCTTCTATCGGGACGTAGTCGGCTCGGCCATTAGGCCCGAGTGGTTACCACTGGTGGAAGAAGCATTTGCGACGGGCGCAATCGTGGATTCAAAGGTCCCCCAGAGCTATGAGATGTCACCCACCAAAATCCGAGCCGTTCCCATTAGGAAAGCACTTCGGTCTGATGGAACTGACGCGGAGCAACCCGTGGTTGCAGTACTCACCCGGCACACCAACCTGAGCGACTCGCGCATTCCAAGTCGTCAAGAGCTGACCTTCAACGAGTGCGCCAACGACCTGTTCTTGATGGTGGCAGACGGTGTTTTCCCTGACCCGAATACCCCGAGCGCACCCGCGCAGGGTGCCCCGCGAGCCTCCGATGGCCTTGTTCGCTTGGATGTCAGCGGCAAGGTGACCTTCGCGAGCCCCAATGCGCTCTCTGCCTTTCGTCGCCTGGGTTTTGAAGGCGAGCTTGAAGAAACCATTCTTGTTGAGGTCGCCGCAGAGATGCTTCAGGGAACGCTTATCGTCGATGAGTCTTTGCCCCTCGTGGTCACGGGCCGTGCGCCCTGGCGGACAGATTTGGAGTCTGAGGGCGTCACTCTCACGCTCCGAGCGATTCCCCTGAAGAAAGCGGGCGAGCGAATCGGTGCGATTATCCTCATTCGTGATGTGACTCGAGTGAGGTTGCGCGAGCAAGAAATGATCACCAAGGACGCCACGATTCGTGAGATTCACCATCGTGTGAAGAACAACCTGCAAACGGTGGCGTCCTTGTTGCGGATTCAATCGCGGAGAACCCACAGTGATGTGGCGAAAGATGCGCTGAGTCAAGCCATGCGTAGGGTTGCAGCAATTGCCGTCGTCCACGACACCCTGTCCGAGGGGCTCAGCCAGAGTGTGGACTTCGACGTAGTGTTCGAGCGAGTACTCATGTTGGTCGCAGAGGTGGCCTCCAGCGGAACCCAGGTAGTAAGGCCTCGCTCTGAAGGCTCCTTCGGAATCCTTCCGAGCGAATACGCAACACCGCTTGCCCTGGTGCTGACGGAGTTGGTGACCAACGCCGTTGAGCACGGTCTCGCAGGCAAGGCCGATGGGGAGGTAGTCATTACCTCCTCCCGCACTGCCGACACCCTGAGAGTGATTGTTCGGGACAATGGTGGCGGGCTCCCGGAGGGCAAAGTGGGGGAGGGGCTAGGAACCCAGATTGTCAGAACCCTGGTTCAAGGAGAGCTTGGGGGATCAATCGACTGGCACACCCTCGAAGACGAAGGCACCGAAGTGACAATCGAGATTCCTCTGCAGTACCTGCACGAGAAGGACGTTCTTGCGGCGGTACCGAATGTCTAGGAAGCGCGTCGTGCGCGCGCTGCGCGACGCTTAAGGGCGCGTCGCTCGTCTTCGCTGAGCCCACCCCACACGCCAGAGTCTTGGTTGGTGTCCAAGGCGTATTGAAGGCAGTGCTCCGTGACAGGGCAGTGAGAGCAGACAGACTTGGCGCGCTCAATCTGTTCGACGGCAGGGCCAGTGTTGCCCACCGG
>JBIILX010000118.1:0-20845 GCA_044338275.1 Pontimonas sp. | reverse complement strand
AGGCCTTGATCGGCGATGGTCTTCTCAATAATGCCCGCAAGCGTCTGGGCTCGCGTGGTGGTGGCGAAGGAGGTCACAGTAGGAAAGTTAGCAGTCGCGTTCCGAGAAAGCCAGGTAAGGGTATTGATGTTTGCTATGTTTTGTTCTCGCGCGACGAGGATGTTACGCCGCCGTGTTTCCCCACCCGAAAAGAGGCTCAGTCATGCGTATCGTCGGCTACATCACAGAGTCGGGAGAGCGGCACATCGCTTCCCGCGAGGGCGACCACCTTGTCCCGCTGGGCCCTGTCGCTCAGTTTTGGCATGACCCCTCGGCATCCATCGCCGCCGCGGCATCCGTCACGGAGCGCCTCGAAGTCCAGGAGGTCACCCTGGCTCATGCGGTACCGGATTCCGCGCGTATTTTGTGCTTGGGTCTGAATTACCGGGCTCATGCTGCGGAAGGAAAATTTGAGCCGCCCGACCACCCGATGATTTTTGGTCGGTGGACAGCCTCTCTCGTCACTGATGGCACGCCGGTTCCTGTTCCTGTGGATGAGGCCGGCTTGGACTGGGAGGGTGAGATAGCCGCCGTTGTCGGTGCACCGACGTATCTCGATACCGCTGATCAGGCACGTGCCAAAATTTTTGGCTATGCGGCGTTCAACGACCTCTCCGCGCGCAGGGCTCAGAAACTCACTGCTCAATGGACTCTCGGTAAGAATGCCGATAATTCAGGGCCCATGGGGGATATCCTCACTGCAGATGAGGTAGGCGACCTGCGCGAAGGTTTGCGCGTGCAGACCATCGTTAATGGCGTCACCAGGCAGGATGGCAACACCAAAGACATGATTTTTGAACTGGGTGAGGTCTTAGCTCTGGTGAGTAGAACGATGACGCTGAACCCCGGTGACATCATCGTTACAGGAACGCCAGAAGGTGTGGGATATGTCCTCAACCCACCTGTTCTCCTGACACCCGGCGACACTGTCACGGTGGATATTGAACGGATCGGCAGCGTGAGTTCGCCGATCGTTAGCCCTGATGATCTCGGAATGTATCCGAATCGTTAGCATTATGAGGGTCAAAAAATAAGACACTGTCTTGACATTTGCCCATTCCACTGCCAGATTATGAAAACTGTTGGAGTATCGCGCATGATAGTGACGTGGTACCCCAACACAACCTATGCATCAAACAAATAAGGAGAATTAGAGCATGAAGAAGCATTTCAAGTTCGCGACGTTGGTCGCGGTTGGCGCCTTGGCGCTTAGTGCATGCGCAGCTCCCGCGGAGACTGAGGTAGCTGAGGAGGCCGAAGCACCCGCTGTTGAAGCCGAAGAAGGCTACTCCGTCACCATGGCTATGGCTTCGGACGCCATGTACACCGCCGAATGGTGGGGCTGGCTTGCAGCATCTGAGCTTGGCTACTACGAAGAGCTCGGTGTCGATGTTGAGTTTGTCGCAACAGGTGGTTCAGGCGCAGCAATGGAGCAGATCATCGCCGGAAACGCAGACGCAGGAAACCCCTCTGCCCCTGCTTTCGGTGAGGCAGCGCTTGTGGGCCTCCCCGTCGTGAACATCTTCACCTACTCCAGTGGATCGATCTTCGGAATCTTTGTTCCCGAAGATGGCCCCTACCAGACCATCGCCAGCATGAAGGGTGCCAACATTGGTATCTCTGAACCCGGTGGTGGAGAGGTTGCGTTCCTTGAGGCCGCACTGCGCGCTGAAGGAATCGACCCCATCAACGATGTCCAGTTGATTCCGATTGGTGATGGTGGTCCAGAAACCCTGGCTGCTCTCGACAACGGTTCGGTTGACGTGTACTCCACGGCATACAACGACATCTTCGCAATCCAGACCGCTGGAGTGAACCTCCTCGACCTGACTCCTGCCATCTACAGCGAGTTCCCTGCCCGTGGAATCATCACGACTCAGGACACTCTGGCGGAGAACGGTGAAGCCTTGGAGCTCTTCGCGAAGGGAACCGCAATGGGTATCTACTTCTGCTTGGAGAACCTTGAGGCCTGCCGCGACCTGATGAAGGGCGCGATTCCAGAGGCATTTGAGCAGAACGCCGACGGAATCTCGCAGGGAGACCTGCGCTTCGAGCTGGCTACTACTCAGGTCGTCCACGACCTCGAGAACATTGGTGCACACGATGTTGAGGGTACGCAGAAGTTCCTCGACCTCATTCTGTCAACGTCAGCCGATTACCAAGCGGTTAACGCTGCAGATGTGCTCTTCGACGGCTTCATCGCGGCAGCTAACGATTTCGATCGTGAGCGCGTCGCTGCCGATGCCGCTGCTTATGTTCCTCAGAACGGCTAGAGCAGTAGCACCCTTTCAACTGATTACAGAAACACATAGCTGAAAAGAAACCCTTATGACGACTATTAACCACACTTCACCCCTCGTGAGAGTTGACGCGGTAACAAAACGTTTCGGCTCCGGTGAAAAGGAAATGGTCGCCCTGAGCGGTCTCAATCTCGAGGTCAAGGAGGGAGAGTTTCTCTCCCTCCTTGGCCCGAGCGGCTGTGGCAAGTCAACAGCTCTCAACATTATGGGTGGCCTGCTTGATGCCTCCGAAGGAACGGTCACCTTTGACGGGAATCCCCTCGTGGAGCCGAGCCGTGCGATTGGAATGATGTTCCAACAGGCCGTCATGTTCCCGTGGCGCACCACCATTGAAAACATCCTTCTCCCGGTGGAAATTTTCGGCGAGAAGAAGAAAGACTTTATTCCCAAAGCTGATGAGCTTCTCGAGATGGTGGGTATTCGAGACTTCCGCGACTCGTATCCGTGGCAACTCTCGGGCGGTATGCAGCAAAGAGCTGCACTGTGCCGTGTTTTGATCCACGATCCCAAGCTTCTTTTGCTCGACGAGCCCTTTGGCGCTCTCGATGAGTTCACTCGTGAATCGATGAACCAAGAGCTTCTTCGTCTCCAGGCCTACGCTAAATCCACCGCCGTGCTCGTGACACACAACATCACCGAAGCGGTATTCATGAGCGACCGCGTCGCGGTGATGAGCGCTCGTCCGGGGCGGCTCATTGACATCATTGACGTTCCCTTTGATCGCCCACGGAAACCCGAACTTCAGACCACCACGGAATTCATCAAGTTGGTTGCCAAGGCGCGCCAGATGCTGGAGCTTCAGTGACCTCCGGAACCTCCCTGGCACCTCGTGGTTCTGTGTCCTCGGGAATCCTTTCCACCTGGTTCCAACGCTTTCGAGAGGGCTCTGCGTGGATTGTCATCACTACTGTCGCCTTCATCTTGGTGGTCTGGGAGTTTTTCCCGCAGTCTGGACTAGTCAACCGAATCCTGTTCCCCACTCTTGGCGACACCGTCACCGCATTTATCCAGCTGGTTGGCGGGGGATACTGGTGGGAGGACCTCTATAAGACCATGTCTGCGGTCGCCATTGCCTGGGTCATTGGCGTTGTTGTTGGGTTCTCCATGGGCGTGGTGTTGGGAACGTCCCCCTTCATCCGCCAGGCGATAACTCCCTATGCCATTGCGGTTCAAGCCCTACCCAAGGTAGTTCTCGCTCCTCTGCTGATTGGTTGGCTGGGGTTTGGTTCGGAGAGCAAGATTGCTCTCGCCGTGATCATTTGCTTTTTCCCGGTATGGATTGACACCATGGTTGGCCTCGCACTGCCCTCAGCCAACGAGTTCAAGTTGATGAAGTCGCTGAAGGCGAGCAAATGGCAAGTCTTTACCAAGCTCCAATTACCCTCGGCGCTGCCGATGGTCATGGTCGGTGTCAAGCACGCCCTGCTACTGGCGTTCACCGGGGTAATCGTTGCCGAGATTCTCTCCGCTTCGGATGGAGGGTTGGGCAAACTGACAAAAGAGTTCGCTTCTCAGCTCAACATGGGGTTGGTCTATTCGGTCGTGATGGTTGTCGTCATTCTGTCCATCACGCTGGTGTCCATCGCGGACGTTATTGAGCGCAAAGTGGTCTTCTGGTCCGAAGAGTCGAGGTCGAAAAAGAAGTGAGAACAGAACAAATTGCTCAAATAGCAATCGACGCATCGCCCAAGCGTAAGCGGGTCTTACGCTCTCCCTACGTTCTCACTGCACTCTTGTTGCCCCTGATTCTTTTCTGGTGGTGGATGGCAACGACCGTAACGAATTCTGTTCCCGCAATCCTGCTTCCCACGCCAGAATCTGTCTGGGAAGCATTCCCCAAGGTTCTGGGAGGGAATAATTTTGGGGACCAGGTACTGCGAACGCTGACGGAAATCGTCGGAGGTTTTGGTCTCGGCGCTGCGGTCGGGTTCTTCCTCGGTGTCCTTTTGAGTTCATCCCGCCGCCTGCGGGCCGCTTATCTCCCGTTCTTGTCTGCCTTGGAAGCTATTCCGACGGTCATTCTCGCGCCCATCATCATCGCCTGGATCGGCTTTGGTGTTGAAGGAAAGATTTTGCAGGCCGCTATCGCCTGTTTCTATGCAGTCTTCATCACCACTCTCTCCGGTCTGGGACTGGCAGAGCCCAACTCTGTCAACCTGTTGCGCTCGCTTCGGGCCACCAAGTGGCAGACGATGGTCAAGCTCCGTATCCCCAATGCTCTTCCTGTGATCTTTGGTGGTCTGCAACTGGGAGCAACCACCGCCATCATCGGTGCCATCGTCTCGGAATTCATCGGTGCTACGGGAGGCCTTGGCTATCTCATGCTGCGCTACCGCTCGGGTTTTGACACAGCGTCCTACTGGGTCATTATCTTCCTCTTCCTCATTATTGGCTTGGTTGTGTATTTGACCATCTGGTACATCGAGAAGCGTGTCGTCTTCTGGCGTAGCGTCGAGGTAACGCGACCTGACTTGGAGAAGCAGTGAGCATTGATATTCACGCGCACACAGTGCCGAAGGACTTCATCGAGGAACTAGGTAGCGCGGTTCCCTCCGCAGCACCGGCAATCGTCAAACGTGACGGCGCCTGGTGGTTTGAGTACCCGGGAGGCCGTGTCAGTGGCCCCATCCCGGAGGGAATGTTTGATGTGGGCGCCCGTGTAGCCGATATGGATGCCGCTTCGGTGACCATTCAGGCAATCAGTGTGCCCCCGCCCCACTTCAATTACCGGCTCGAAGACGAGGCCGCTGCGGTCGCAGCGACACTGCACAACGACTCCATGGTTCGCATGGCGCGCCAACACCCTGACCGCTTTGTGGTCCTGGGGCATCTTCCCATGCAAAGCGAGAGCCACGCTCTGGCCGAACTAGAGCGCCTGGTGGGAATTGATGAAGTTGTTGGCTTAGAGCTTGGTACCAACGTGGGCGGTGTCAACCTCGGCGACCCTCGTCATGAGGAGATCTGGAAGGCGATAGACAAGGCAGGGCTCTCCGTGGTCCTCCACCCCGGAGCTGACGTTGCCGGCGCGGACCGTATGCACGATCACTACATTCACAACTACGTGGGTAATCCCACTGATTCGACCGTCGCGGCGGCCTCCTTGTTGTTCCAGGGCGTCCTCAGCCGTAATGAGCGTCTGCGCATTGCTCTGCTTCACGGTGGTGGCTTCCTCCCCTATCAGATTGGGCGCTTTGACCATGGGTGGTCTGTTCGTGCCGAATCACGGACCCACCTGGCGGAGCCCCCGTCGACTCTGTTGCATCGATTCTGGTTCGACACTCTGACCCACGATGACCTCTCCCTTCGGTTCCTTCACGATCGGGTCGGCGATGATCGGCTCTGTTTGGGTAGCGATTACCCCTTTGACATGGCAAACCCCGACCCCGTCGGGGCCCTCAGGCGGGCGCTTGCGGATCGACCAGTTGCGGTGAAGAAGGCTCTTGAGGACAACCCGCGCGAGCTTTTGACCCGTCTTGACGCTCGCTAACTGAAAGGCGGCGGCTGTCGTGTTCGCCTTCATCGCCCTGGCCATCCTCATTGGAGCAATGGCACAGCGTGTCTCCGGCCTGGGCTTTGCGCTCACCGTTGCGCCTGTCCTCGTTCTCCTTATTGGCCCCTTTGATGGCGTGCTGATGGTTAACCTCGCTGGCGCGGTGTCGGCAGCGATTGTGATCAGTAGGGTGTGGCGCAATATTGATTGGCGCCAGTTCGTTTTGCTCACAATTCCCGCTCTGGTTGCGGTCATACCAGGCGCCTTCATTTCTGTCCTGCTGGGCGGCCCAGAACTGCAGATCACGGTGGGCCTGATTCTTGTTATCGCACTGACCATCTCATTGCTGGTTAACAGGGCCCGCATGACTGTTCCACAGGTTCCGGCAGCGTTGTTGACGGGCACAGCGTCGGGGTTCATGAGTGCCACAGCAGGAATCGGGGGTCCTGGTGTTGCGGTGTATTCGGTGTTGACCCGCTGGGAGCAGCGGTCTTTCGCGGCGACCATTCAACCCTTTTTTGTATGTCTTGGAGTGACGTCTTTTCTGACTAAGGTTTTGTTGTCAGAGCAGGGCTTGCCCGATTATGACTGGTGGGTGTGGCCACTGATCATTAGTTGCACGCTGGTGGGGTTAGCGCTGGGAGAGTTCGTGTCTCGCTTCGTGAGCGTCAAGGTCGCTCGCGCCAGCGTGATTGTTATTTCCTATCTCGGTGGGTTCGCAGCAATTGTTGATGGGTTCTTTGATGCGGTGGGGTAGTGAGACCTTTCCTGCGGTGGGCTTTGTGTGTGAGTGTCCTCCCACGGGCGCCGTGAGCTCGGGGTCAATATGTCCTCGACAGTCGAGTAAAGAAGGCTGGAGCAGGCCAAAAAACGGTGCCAGAGCAGCCTCAATTCAACTTCGGATTTTTTCAGGCCTACTGGGCTAGGTTGGCGAACCGTTAGTTGGTCTCACAAGGGGAAGTCATTTGCTGTCCTCTAGACAAGTTGAGTTGCGGACCTCGTCGAGGGAAGTACGACTGGCTGGTTGCGCCTTCCCCGGACGATCTTCCGGGCTTGTTCCTCGGGGCGAACCTGTTTCGCTTTATGCGATCCGATGGACTCTTGGAGTGGTCCTCTAAAGCTTTAGAAATCGAATGATTTTCTCACCCACCCTAAGTCGGTTAGGATGAATCTTGAAGATGCGGGAGCTAAATTCAGCACCTGGGTTACGGTGCCCCACACTCCACGCCTGGGTAGTGTAAACCTCCTCGGATGCAGCGTCGCCCACGATGCTTCAACGGGGATGGTCGGGTTGCAATAAGGGGCCAACGTAAGGAAAGAAGTGATCTCCGTCACACGGGTTTTTGTTGCGGTAATTCGGTTGTTGAAGGCGGTGTTAGGTGTCCGCTGGCAACGTTTCTTTGCTTCGCTTCCGGATGTGCAAAAGCTTTGGTGGAGGCGGCTTGCTACCGGCAGAAAATCAAAGGACTGGTATTCCCTGAGCTTTCATTACTATCTTTGGCGGCCAAGCGAAGCTTCGCGAACCGTCGGGCGCCTCAGAGGTATTCGGGATTCCGGTGCAGAGCCTCCATTCGTTGGATACTCCGGGTCCCAAAGTTTCTCAGCGCAGAAAAAAACAATCTTGATTGTCCTTCATGACGACACAAAGACCGGCGCACCCCTGATTGGCCTTGATTTCGGAACGCATTTTTCTAAGACGCACAACGTTGCATTTCTTGTGCTCAGGCCGACCCCAGAGTTTTTGCCTCTTCACGAACCTTCGTTTTTGATTGCTTACCCCAGCTTCCCCGAAAGCCTCCCTGATGCGATTGAGGCTTTATGCGAAATTTTCGACTTCGATTTTGCGCTCGTAAACTCGATTGTCAGCGCGCCCGCACTTCCTTCTTTGTTTGCTCGTCAGGTACCGAGTGTGACCTGTGTTCATGAATTTCCGGACGATTACGAGCCTTTCGCACTCACCGCAGGAAGATACAGTACCGTCGTTGTGTTTTCGACGGTCAGCACATTGTCATCTTTTCGGGAACTCAATGGAGTGGGTTCACCTCCTGCTCATGTCGTCCCACAGTGGTTTTCCAGTCGCCGGCAAGCGGAGCCCGTGGACAGTCATCGACAAGTTACAATCACTGGCTGCGGAACCGTTTCCTTCCGCAAGGGAACAGATCTGTTCGTGGAGGTATGCAAGGCGATTTGGAATCAGAAATTAGAGGCGGAGGATTTTAGCTTCCAGTGGATCGGCGGGTACGGAGGGGATCACAGTTATTTGAATGCCCTGCGCCGGCAAATCAAATTCGCCGGCCTTGAAGGCAAGATTCTTCTCAAAGGCCCACTTGAGGACCCTGTTCCGGAATTCTTGTCCTCTAAAGTCTTTCTGCTCACCTCACGGTTAGACCCCTTGCCTAATGTCGTCATGGAGTCGGCAGGAAATGGTGTTCCTTTTTTGGCCTTCGATGGAACTAACGGGTTTCAAGCGCTCCTGAGCCCAGGTTTCGACCACCTTTTTGTGCCTCAGTTTGACGTAACCGAGATGGCAAAGAGAACCCTTGAAATGCTGAGAAACCACGGAGAGCACGCTCAGTTGGGTCGGGCACTGAAAGATTATTTCCTCGACACCTTTTCGGAAAGCAAATCTACCGATCTGATGCAGATAGCAATTTCCGATGCAAAAGTGGCGCGCAGAGAAATACACCTCAATGCAGAGAGGCTAGGCGCTGTTCTCGCAAAGATAACCCCTTCCTTGGCGACCATTCCTTCGGTAGCGACAATTGAGCAATCCATCCAGATCGCTCGAAATAACGCCGGCTACGCGGAAGTGCTCCCCGGCTTTGGCTCAGGGCACTATTCCGTATTGAGAAGGCTCGAGTTGGTCGGGCCGGAGGCGGCTCTGCATTTTATCGAGGCAGGTTCACCAGATGGCCCCTGGTGTTACTCGGAAATTGAGCTGGCCGCTCCCTCGCCACCTGAGTCGCCGGGGGAGTATCCGCTCATTCACATTCATGCACATGAGCTTGAGGGCCTCGATTCGATCACTCAGAGATTGTCGGGGCAGAGCTATGACTTTCGTCTGGTTGTGAGTATCACTAAAGAAGAAAATCGCTCGATCGTGGCAAAAGAACTGCGGAAAGCCAGCCTCGCTCAGGACACAGATATCTTCCTGGTTGAGAACCTCGGCAGAAACTTCGGTGCGATCAAGCAATGCCATAACGCTGGGCTTTTCCAAGGCTCCACGGTCGTCTGTCACGTCCACAACAAAAAGTCTCCACACGCGCGGAGTTCGCGCCTACACGAGTGGCGCAATAATCTGTTTACGGGTCTCCTTGGAGACCCGAGACTGGGAACTGACGCGTCCGGGATTCTGAAGCTTTTTGCTTTGAACGATGATGTTTTATTGGCCTACCCAAAAGCTGAGAGTCAACATGGTTGGCAAGATCCACGAAACACAGCCCACGCCGAGCGTATTGCCCAGTCGTTCGGACTCCCCCAATTGCCCTATTTGCCGGATTATCCCACGGGAGGGATGCACTGGATACGCACATCCGCGCTAGCTCATCTTTATGGCTCTCCGCTTTCCGATTTTCTCCTGCACCATCCGGAGCCACTGGCCTCAGACGGCACTCCCCTACACGCGTGGGAAAGGGTCTTTCCGTATATTTTGGCCGAGCAAGGAGGGCGGTTTGCTAAGACGTTTTGGAATGAGCCGGCAGGGGCATGAGCTCAAAACTGTCTGTCACAAAGAGGTTGGGGAGGGGAATGTGGCGTGAGCGATGTTTGTTCACGACGCCCTCTTCTGCCGGGCTGCCAGCTCCGAGCGCATTTCTGAGGTGTGGCCAAAGGGTCGTCCCCCGGCGACTTAAGCGCCGTTTCTTGCCTTGCTATCACGCTTCAGTTACCAGCGTAGCTAGAGATTCGGGCACGCTTGGGCCATGCCTTCGCCCAAGTTAACTGCGGATAACTGGTGCTCCCGGGATGCAACGCGCGTTCGACGACAAAGCCCTGGCGTTGTTGATGTGTCGCAGGCGGAAGCGGAGAGATTGGGTCTGGCAGCTCAGAAGTTTAGGCCTCCGCTCGCAAGCACCATGTCTCGTTAGGCGCGCCGTCTTGCTGACACGAGCGTGAGTCGCAACGCGACTCTCTGGCCGGGCGCGCATGACGATTGCGGGAACAAGGTGATTTTTGCGACTGAAGGTAGCAATGAGAACCGCGCACCCGATCGCAGGGTGGCCTCATCCGGGGACCAAGCCCAGGACTAGCAATCGGCGCCGAGGTGATAGCGGGCCAGGATCGCGATTGTGTGCAGGACTGCCTAGACAAGACCTCGAGGACCCACTTTCCATGCGTGTCGTGAACTGCAAAAAGTCTGAAGGTTATTCTTATTTTCTTTTCTATTTTCTCTGGTAGGTTTTGTTTATGCAAACTAATCCTGCGCTCGGTGAGCTTGTTCGGATTGTGGCATCGACACCGATTGGAGATATCTCGCACCTGACGGCGCTGCTTGCCGAGTCTGGGGTTTCGCTCACAAGTCGGCACGCCACCCGGCTGTTCCAAGAAGCGCTAACTCCCGTTCGGCTTGACTCCATTCATTCAGTCGTTGATGGAAACGGTCGTCCGCTTAACCCGATTGTGGCCGCCGCCTATGACAGTTACTCAAGGCGAAGAAGACACAAGGTCTATTTCGGCCAGCTCTTGAATTGCCTAGACAAGCGGTTGCTGTTTCTTAGCGACCGGCGCGGGGCTTTTTTCTGGTCAGGGATCGACGACCAGGATGACGACGGGCTTGAGGCCGCGCTTCAACGAGCACTAGATTTTGTTGGTTCTGATTTCGCCGTCGTTCCCCATGACGCTTTGCATTCAGAGCTCGCTGGGGTTCGGTTACCGCGAGGTGTGACCGTCGTGAGCTACGCCCACTCAGCACTGCCTTACTCGGCTCCTACTGGTGCGCCTGCGCAACGCGCTAAACCCTCGCACCTCGATGAGTTGGAGGCTGAGTCAATCCGGATTATCCGAGAGGCCGTTGCCGTGGCCAAGAATCCCGGAATGCTTTTCTCCATGGGTAAGGACAGCATGGTCATGTGGACGCTGGCCAAGAAAGCGTTCTATCCAGAGCCCCCACCATTCCCTCTCGCCGTTATTGACACCCGGTGGAAATTCCAAGACATGTATCAATTCCGCAATTACATGTCACAGCTCCCCGAGGCTGACGTGAGGGTTCATGTCAACCCGGACGCGATTTCCCTCGACGTAAACCCCTTCGATTTTGGCTCAGCTAGGCACACTGAAATCACGAAGACGATGGCACTCAAACAGGTCCTGGACAAGCATAAGTTTGATTTTGTCTTTGGCGGAGCACGTCGAGACGAAGAGAAGTCCAGAGCAAAAGAGCGCGTCTTTTCCGTCCGAAACGAGAAACATGGTTGGGATCCCAAGACCCAGCGCCCTGAACTATGGAATGTTTACAACACAGTCTTAGCTAAGGGCCAGAGTATGAGGGTCTTTCCTCTGTCAAATTGGACAGAGTTGGATGTTTGGCGCTACGTCGAGCAGGAAGACATCCCAGTCGTTCCACTCTACTTCGCCAGTGTACGGCCCTTTGTGGAGCGAGACGGGTCGCTCATCATGGTTGATGATGAACGTTTTCGACTTGAAGAAGGCGAGGAAGTGCTCTTTGATTCGATTCGTTTCCGAACACTGGGGTGCTACCCACTCACCGGGGGCGTGCGATCTGACGCGACAACCATTGCCGACATCATTAAGGAATTAGAACAATCGCGCGTGTCTGAACGAAGCTCTCGAGTTATCGATTTCGATCCGGGCGCAAGTATGGAACAAAAGAAGAAAGACGGATATTTCTGATGGCGGGCGACATTTTTCACCTCACCTCTGCCGGCAGTGTGGATGATGGAAAATCCACCATTCTGGCTCGGTTGTTACTTGACACTGGTTCGGTTTTCGAGGACCAACTTGGTGGTATCAATCCGCGTTCGGTGGATGCGACGACGATTGCAGACCTTCTTGATGGTTTAGACAGTGAACGTGAACAGGGCATCACGATCGATGTCGCCCATCGGTTCTTTGATTCCAACACCCGCAGGTATCACCTCGCTGACTCACCCGGGCATGAGCAGTACACAAAGAATATGGCTACCGCAGCATCCCATGCAGATGGGATGCTGCTCGTAGTTGATGCTCGGGTTGGTGTGAAACCTCAGACAGTGACACACCTCGGTATTGCCCGAATGTTTGGAATAAAACAGTTTGTCGTTGCGGTCAACAAGATGGATCTTGTCGGGTTCAAGAAGAACACATTCCATAAGCTCAAGGAGTCCATTGAGGACTTGTTTGCCGGCACCGATGTCACGTTTGTGACCCTCCCTGTAAGCGGTCTGACGGGGGACAACATTGCCCGTGAATCCCGCCGAATGTCCTGGTGGGCCGGGGGGACCGTCTTGAGTACCTTGGATGACTTTCGGTCTAACGTTCCCACAACTGACACCTCGGCGTTCAGCGTTCAACATGTCCAGCGAATTGCTGGAGGCGGCAGAAGATACCTCGGTAGCCTGGTCAGCGGACAATTTCACGTTGGAGATGTTGTCACCAGCCCCCGTTACGGTCACAAGACTTTCAAGATTGTGGAGCTCGCAAACTCCGGCCGTACGGTGCAGGGGGCTTCAGCTCCAGCAGAGACTGCACTACGAATTGACACCGAAATAGATTTGGAGCGTGGAGATACCCTCGCGGTGGGGGACGCCGTATTGTCCACAAGTCAGTTCGAAGCGGATTTGGTGTGGTTCGATGATGAACCGGGTTTTGCTGGGCGTTCGTATATTCTCCGGTTGGGACACGCAACCACCAAATCGACGATGACCCGCATCTTTGAAATCGATGCCTCCGATTACAAGCTTGGAGCCACCAATCAAGTAACAGTTAATTCCCGTGTACGGGCTAACTTTGACACTCACACCGTCGTGAGTATGGCGCGCTTCGAGGAAGTTCCAGAACTTGGGCGGTTTGTTCTAGTAGATCCCGACTCGGGACGAACAGTTGCCGCTGGCATCATCAATCACACCCTCCGCCGAGCGGATAATCTTGTTGAGCACGAGTTTGCGGTGCCGATTTCCCGGCGTTCCATGTTGACGGGTCGCGAGGGTAGGGTTTTGTGGTTCACAGGCCTCTCAGGATCTGGGAAGTCAACGCTCTCCGATGCGTGCTCGGTTTCCTTGACCGACCTGGGCGTGGCGCACGCGGTGCTCGACGGTGACTCTTTGAGGTTGAGCCTTAATCGGGATCTTGGCTTTACTGAGGAGGACCGAATCGAGAACATTCGGCGTACTTCTGAGGTTGCTCGCATGATGGCTGATTCAGGCCTGGTGGTCCTGGTAAGCCTCATCTCGCCCTACCTAGCCGACCGAGAGCTGGCGCGGACCGTGATCGGGGCTGAGCGATTTGTTGAAGTGTTCGTTGACACACCGCTCGAGGTTTGCGAAGCACGCGACGAAAAGGGACTGTACAAAAAGGCGCGCGCTGGATTAATTCCGAACTTCACGGGAGTGGGAGCACCCTATGAGCAGCCGGTCGATGCTTCACTACGAATTACCTCAGATGTAAGTCGGCCTGACGCAGTGCGGCAATGCCTCGGGCTCATCGGTCTCTAGAATGACTCAGATTCCTTTTGTCGACCCTGAAGTTCACGATTGGGCTAGATGGCTCCGGAGTGGAGCTAGCGCTGTTCGCAAAGATGCCCCGACAATTTATGGCAGCTGAATCTCTGTCAGCGTGGGAGGCTGTTGGTTGAAGACTGTCGTTTCTAGACCGCCGGGCGCACTCTCGGATTCTTGAGAGCAAGCTTCCTGTGTGGGTTCGGAACGCTTTGACCTCCGTGCGCCGTCGGACTTCGATTTTGCCTACGCTAGAATTCTGCGAGAAAACAGTTGTTGCGCCCTCTCAGCCTCTTGACCCGGTGAAGAGTGTTAGCACGACAATTGTTGCTATCCCTCGGGCTCGGGGGAGAGCCAGAGCCAGCGGGAGTTGGGAGCCGGAGATTGAGATTGTTTGACCGACGACTTTCCCACAGGACTTACTGTTTCATCGTGGCCCAGGGGCGAGACGGGTCCACGCTCCTCCAAGCATTGCTCAATAGCTCGGAACGTTGCCGTGTGCACGGTGAGAATATCCTCGTGCCAGCCCTTGCGTCAGCAGTAGGTACGTTTTATGAGAAGTTTCCTAATTCTTTGCTGAGAGAGAGGGTTGGAAAGCGCGCACGGCCCGGAAAAAATCACCCTTGGTTTGGGGCCGCAACCGTTCGTCTCAATGTAGTTTCCAGAGCACTTAGAAGAATCATCATCAGGGAGGTTCTTCCCCGCGGGAGCAAGTTTCAGGTGGTTGGCTGTAAAGAAATCCGCTGGTTGTTTTTTCCGAAGAGTCTTGAAGGACTGAGAATTTTGTTCCCAGAGGCAAGGATCATCTTCTTATTGAGAAACTCCCAGGAAATGAGCGAGAGTGGGTGGTGGCGCGAAACACCAGGATCGAAACCGGTCATCGAAGCCCGCCAAGAGCTGCTGTTACGAGAGTCGAAACACTTCCGTCACTCGGTCTGGGTGCATTACAACGACCTCAAAAACGGTGACGGAGCAAGACAACTTCTTTCGGAGTTCCTTGGCGTCGATTTCTCCCGGGAGAAATGGCAAAACACGCAGAAGCTCCAGTTATCCCATGGTGCCGGAAAGCCTCCGTGGGAATTCCTATCAGACGCGATAACGCCCGGCGGGCGCTGACATCGATGAGTTGCAGAGAAGACTGTGGGTTAGGTTACGGTTGAACTTCAAGCTTCAATCGACCTCCCGAGATGACCCCATTCTCTGCTATCCATCTCAAGTCCGACGAAGGCAGAGATTTCTCTTGGGACATCTGGTGCGTCAATCTGCAATTCCAATAGTCGGTCTGAGCCCGCAAAGTAATCGCGTACCGCCATCTCGTGGTCAGCCTTTTCTGCCCTCCACAATGCGAAAGCATCGTCCGGATTGCTGCTCCCAAGAATTTCAAGTTGCCTCGTAAGAAAACTGCCCTTTGCGTGCCGCGCTCGGCTCGCCACCCAGTCTTCGGTGTCTCGGTTGTTCAGAATGAAGAGCGACTCCGGGTAGTCGCGGTCCATTTCTTTGAAGAACCTATTCCCTTCAATCTTCCTCTCGTTAGACACTGAAATTAGGTCGCTGAAAACACGAAATTGGGAATCGTAGCCTGCGAAAATTCGGTTCCCCTGCTCAATATTTTTGACCATCCTCTCTACAAGACGATTCTCGTCCCAATGAACAGCGGGCAGACCGTTGGCACTGAAAAAATGTGCCAACGAGCGAGTGCCGGTCTTGTTGAAGCCAATAATGAAGATGAATGGGCCCACAATTCCCCGCCAGTGGCGAAGCAGCGTGAGGTCGGATTCTTGATTGAGAAAAGAACCCCACTCTAGGAAGGTGCTTAGCCGGGTTGGTTGTGGAAACTGCTCCCGCATTCTCCTGGACACGTTGGGCCGAGCCACTTTCCTCTCGAGGTCGCCTTGAGACTTTGACCAATAGTGATTGATACGTAAAATTTTGTTCGCTCGAAACGGGAGGTCAGAACTCTCGAGCGCATTGATCGAGAACGGGTTAGGCAGAGGTGCCCCGGCTTCGTCGACCAACGACCCCCGATACAGTCTCGGAAAGTGGACGCCCATTTCCCGCACCCGTCGAGGATTTACAATGGACTTTCCGTTATAGGGATTACCGGTCAGGGGGACGTCTCCTGCCACCCGCTTGAAGGCGGACTTTATCGTGAGCAGCTCATCCTGAGTGCTTGGCAGCGGTAATGACTTTGTGTAGCCCTCCAGAACGCCCTTCGCGGGCGGATGCACGTGACCTGAGGTGCCAAAAAGTGTCCAAAAAACGAAGAACCCCGTTATTTTGCTCCTTACGGGTAGCAAAGACGTCAGTTTTTCTCCCGTGGGTGAGAACAGGAATTCATCAATATCGATGAACGCCATCCATCGTGTCTTCCAACGGTTCTGTTTCAAAGAGAGATTGTAAGTCGCCTCCTGGTCGCCCGGGCGAGCTTGCCTCAGCACGACAAAACCTTGTCTTATCCAAGGCGACAGAACGGTTTCGGGAGAATCGGCGGAGCGATCGTCGTAGAGAAAGAATTTCGTGACGCCTTGGTGAACATGGAATCTAACCCATTCATCAAGGTACCTGGCTTCATCTCTGAAGATTGCTGTAATTGAAAGCTGGTTTCCGCGAAAAAACCTAACTATAACGCGGCGTCCAATTTCCCGCAGGCGTTGAAGCCGATGAGAGCCTGAGGCCGCACGAGAAAACATGTGCCAACTTTACCATCGGCGTTCCACTCAAGGTTCTCACACTGCTGCTCGGATTCCATCGCCCTGAGGTCACGATGCCTCGAGGTGTACTATGAGGAGGTCAATCCGGCCCCAATTGAACGCTGCTCGATGCAAGAATCGGCTGAGTGATGTGAATCTGATCTGCTCCATAGCGGGTGGCGCGGACGAACGGTATCGCGACGTTAGACAGCTAACTTCTGGTAAACGAAAGTGAGACAAACCCGATGAAAATTGCTGCAGGATCGATTTTCTCCGATTCGTGGGATATTTTGCCCGCTGCGGTTGCGAATCTCGTGTCATTGGGCGTAGAAGATTTCTACCTCATTGATCACCTTAGCCAGGAGAATCGCGGGGACGAATTGAGCGCGTTGTTTGCTGATAAAGCTCGGGTACGGGTGGCGAGAAAAATGACAGAGCCATTTCTCCAGGGAAGAACCATGTCGATTCTCGCGGAGGCTGCTCGACGGGATGGATTTTCACATTTCATTCCTTTCGATTCGGACGAATTTCTCGACATTTCTGAGTCTGGGGGGACCCACCCCCCAAGTCTGCGCCATTGGATTTCGAGCGAAGGCGCCGGCGAATTAGGCGGGTTGCTCGTGCCGGTCATCAACTATGTCCAGTCATCCGCAGTAGAGTCTTTTACCCACTCGGATTTGGCTTCTGCCTCATTCATTGTGGAGAACTATTCCAGACCCGACCAAGAGTGGCGTGATTTTCTTGTACGCGGTGGAAGCCCTCTACTCCGGCCTTCCAACCCTAAAGTTCTTTTTCGTTTGGCGCTTGAGGAGGGGCAAGAAATCCGCGCCGTAGGGGAAGGGAACCACTCGGTCAAAATCGTGGATGACCAACATCAAGAACTGATCCTGCCGACATCAACGGCGCTGCGCGTGCGCCACCTTCCCTATCGTTCACGTGCGTCTCTCTCTTCGAAGAGAAACTTGGGACGACGCCGGAAAGCCGCTGGATTTGACCCGACCATCGGGATTCAGAACCAACTACTTGCTGCTCGGTCGGATTCAGCTCTCGATGCGCTGTGGGAGCAGGTTTCTTATCGGGGAGAAGGAAAAATGCCGAGGCTAGCGCTGGGACGCGACTCCGCCCTTATAGCTGACCCTGGCTTAGCCTCGGTTCTCCAGCGTGTCCAGAGCCTAGAGGTTGACCTAGAGGCCTGGGCCAAATCCAAGAATCGGAATGCAGAGTTTTCTCCCGGTCCTGATCGCTCGTCCTTACAAGAACAGCTGTTCAGTCTCGCGCTTGACTCACCCGTGGGGTTCCCCTGAACGTTTCCGTCTGGGAAGAAAGATGCTTGCTAGCACACGAATCGGCGCGTTAACTTTCCAAGACGTCGAGCGCTTGATTTGCCGGATTTGAGACTCGAGCTCGTTCATGCGAGAGACCGCATCTGTGAGTTGGGCGGTCGCTTCACGACTAACTTCGAGCAAGAGGAACGAAGCTCGTCGGGCGACGGCGAAGACGATGTCGGTATCTATCGGATCGAACACGCCGACAGTCTCTGCTTGCCCCCCTTCAAGTCGTTGTTCGACGATGCTTCTATTTCTCTTGTCCATGGCGATTCCCAGCACTCTCGGGGTGGAACCTTGGATTTCATGGTTGATGTGCGCTTCGGGTGCGAGCGCGATTTTCCAGCCCTTCGAGAGAAATCTCGCACACACGTCGACATCAACGTGCATAAGCGGGTAGAGGTCGAGGTTGAAACCGTCGATGTCCTCGAGCGCTGTGTTTCGAAAGAGGGCGCCCGAGCCAGCTACGAAGGAATAGTCGACATCCGAGGAAAAATCTGCAGGTTTCGTGTCCTCGACTGGATGATTCTCCCATCGCGTTCGCTCAGGGTTGGTGAACACCCCCGCGCGCGATCGCGCGGGAACCAGCCCATTGCTCACAAGGACTGGGGAGCAGACCGCGAGGCGGGGAGACTTTTCCATCTCGGACAGGAGAACATCGAGTACGCCATTCTGTAAAGTCATGTCGTCCTGGATCGACCAGAGAAAGTCGCTGTGATGTGTTCGGCGGGCAAGCTCCAAGGCGCCCACGTACCCAAGATTGATTCCTGGGCTCACGACGTAGTCGACGGGTGCGAGGCCGTCGATGAGGGGTCGCCCTGAATTATTTATGACCAGAATCTGAAAAGGGTGATGGCCAGAATGCGTCCTCAACGATTCGATGGATTCGTTGAGTCGCTCCGTGTCGTGGGCAAGAGTGGGGATGACGGCGAGAACTTTCACCCGAACCCCCCCTCTGCTATCTTCCTGTCACCCCCGGGTCGTTTTCCTCGAGGGGCCTGATCATGATGATTCGCTTACTTCAGACGTTCCAGGTGATGGCGTCAGGGAGCTCGTCCAGAGGAACTCGGAACTTGTCCGGTATTTCGCGGTTGTAGGAAGGGAGTTTAGCGTTCAAGAATTGCCCACGAGATGTTTGCCATTTCAATGAATGCCACACCAGCGGCGGAATCCTGATGGCGTTTGGAAAACCCGAGCCCGGCTCGCCCAGCGAGACAACAACGAACTCACCGTGGGTGGGCGAATTGACCCTCGCGTCATACAAGCCGATATCCAGCAGTCCATCGAGAATCATGTAGCGGTCGAGGGTCCTCTCGTGAAAATACCATTCCTTGCGGATACCGCCGGAAGGCGCCTTCACCGTGTAGAGGTGTTCAATGGTCTCACTCTCAGCAAACACGCCCGGCCATTCGGGCCTGAACAACTCAGTGAGCACGTTCTCGCCTCCGTAGGTGACGAAGGGGGCAGACTGGATCACGACGCCGCTGATCGCCGCAGTTTTATCAACTACAGGCTGATGTTGCGGACCCGGGTTGTCTCTCAGCACATTTGACACAGGCGTTGTTCTTGCTTTATTCCACAATTCTCAGAATCGTAACACAATGTTTCTACGAGCGAGCTCGCGACGGCCAACCTTCAGATTGACGGGGCAGATCTCGTTGAGTGCGCAAACGAATGCTAGGAACTCAAGGGTTTTTGTTCTTGAGCAGACAATGAAGAAGGATTCGGCGGTGGGGTGAATGCTATTTGGCGGAGGATGGGGGATTCGAACCCCCGAGGGCTTTCACCCAACACGCTTTCCAAGCGTGCGCCATAGGCCACTAGGCGAATCCTCCGGTGCGATGAGAGACCTAGGTCGACCAGCGCGTTCCTCATCCTAACGATAAACTCGAGATGGCTCCTCGCGTGGCACTAACTTGGCTAACTCCCCTAGGACGGAAACGTAGCAAGGGTAACTGGGCTCTGGTGGGTGCGCGGGCATTTTTCTTTGTCGAAAGCTGAGACTATGGCCTTTAGGTGTGGCGGCCAGCACGCCATTACTCTTGGAATCCTGTTTTGCCCATTGGTCCATCCTCTTCTAGCGTGAATGAACGCCAACACGCGGAGAGGCCATTTCATTACTTGAGAGAGTTTTGAGTGAGCCATGACACGGCGAACAAGTGGCAATCGGAGCGCTCGCTCAGTGAATGTAAAAAAGCGTGAGCCTCGTTCTCATTTTGCCCAGCTCGGGGGATTCCCCCACCTTGAAGTCAATATTGCGATCCAGAGTTCAACTCCTGGATTATTCGAGCATTCACGCTTTCGAGAGTTTTCGACAAACTCTAGTGAGCAAGCCCCTGACGCGATGCCAGCAAGAACTCTTAGAGAGAGGGGACGGTAGTGTGCTTTGCATCGTTTCGGGGGTGAGCGACAACAATTTCCCAGATTTATCGACACTGATTTGGTTTACCAGTTCTAGGGGATTTCCTTCGCGGCTGGTAGAAGATAACTGGATTTTATAGCGCCCATGAGCAAGTGCTCCAATTTGCACCTCCCCCGCAACAGCACCACGGTTGTTAGTGAGACCGCTGGCCAGTAGCGTCCTTGTCGCTGCGGGCAAATTTAGCTTCTCAAGGCTGAGATCGTAAATGGTGTTGGGAGCGATGGCAAAAGAGCCGTAGACCACCCGGGTTTCTGCAACAAGGGACCCCTCAGAAGCTCTTACGCTGAGACTAATCCCTGCGGAGGAACCCTGCTTCAAGAGCGAAGCTATCCCGGAGCAAAGTACTTCTAGCTGGCCTGCTGACAAGCAGAAAAATTCTGGCTTGTTCTTGGGAATTCTTGAGAGGAAATGCTGTGGATCCTCTATCTGATACTGAGCCCGCTTCGGGAGCAAGCTATTGAGACGGTCAATCGTTGGCCTACAGGAATCAAGGAAGAGGGAGATTTCTTTCTCAGTGCAAAACGGAAGTTCGATTTTTGGGTCAATATTGGGGAGGTCCAGGACCCATCGGTCGGAGAAGAAAGTATTCGTAGGTTGAGTGACAAAATGGTTCACGAGCCGCTGAACCTCTAACTCACCCACGCTCAGCGAACGATTTACGGTTCTCGACTCTTCTTCGACTAAAGTCCCTGGCCTAATTCTCAGGACTTTCTCGAAGGACCGAACCAGGGCCGCCTTTTCCACGGAATAGTTTCGAACACATCGCTTGACCTCCTGCTCTTGCACGATTTCTTCGAAGCTCTCGAACTGCCCGACCGGGTTGAAGTCTGCAAGCCAATCAGCAAATGAGGAGGTCTCGCGCGAACGCTTCACTTGTTGCGAGTAAGCTCCGAACGCGTGTTCTAGAGGATTGCGAATATACACAATTAT
>JBIILX010000070.1:0-7278 GCA_044338275.1 Pontimonas sp. | reverse complement strand
GACCTTCTCAATTTCATCACGCAGCATTTCAACAAGTAGCGGCCGATTCAAGATTTTGTAGAAGAGCGTTTCTGAACTGTAGAGGACCTGGCTGAGTCCTCTTTCTCGTGCAGCGGTGACATCCCGTCGGACCGTTTTAGCAATCCCTCGGCGTTCGCCGTCAAAGAGCTCGTTGGCATTCCCCGAGGTAGTATCCCCAGCGAGAGCACGTTGGTCGGTGTGGTGAGCGGGATAGAGGATTCCCTCGTCCTCCAGTCGCAACGCATTGCGGACAAAGGAACTTTGCAAAAATGACGAGCCAGTTTTTGCCATTCCTACGTGCACCCAAAAAGTGATCTGATTTTCTCCCTGTTCTGCAGGTGATGACACGTGACCGCCTCCATCCAATCGAGAAACAACATTTTTGGGGCAGGACCTAATTGTAGATTCGAAACCCCTGAGGGCGTTCACCCAACACGCTTTCCAAGCGTGCGCCATAGGCCCCTAGGAGAATCCTCCGGTGCGATGAGAGACCTAGGTCGACCAGCGCGTTCCTCATCCTAACGATAAACTCGAGGTGGCTCCTCGCGTGGCACTAACTTGGCTAACTCCCCTAGGACGGAAACGTAGCAAGGGTAACTGGGCTCTGGTGGGTGCGCGAGGAGTCTTCTATTGTCCAAGCAGACCGCTGCCGTCATCAGTGGAGCCCGGTAGGCTCCAGGTGTGGTTCACGCTCTTTATCGCCGGTATCGTCCAGAGACTTTTGCCGAACTCATCGGCCAGTCTCAGGTCACCGATCCCCTGCGTCACGCACTGACCACAGACCGTGTCAACCACGCCTATCTTTTCAGTGGACCTAGGGGTTGCGGCAAGACCACCTCAGCGCGCATTCTTGCGCGCTGTTTGAACTGCGCAGAAGGCCCCACCGATACTCCGTGCGGTGTCTGCCCCAGCTGTGTGGAGCTCTCCCGTGATGGCGGGGGATCCCTGGACGTCGTTGAGATTGATGCCGCCAGCCACAACGGCGTTGATGACGCCCGCGAACTTCGTGAGCGGGCTGTGTTCGCACCGGCTCGAGATCGCTTCAAGATCTTCATTCTTGATGAGGCCCACATGGTGACGCCCCAGGGGTTCAATGCGCTCCTCAAGATTGTCGAAGAGCCACCCGAGCACGTGAAATTCATCTTTGCGACAACAGAACCTGACAAGGTGATTGGGACCATTCGGTCCCGCACTCACCATTACCCCTTCCGCTTGGTTCCACCCGCCGAGCTTCTCCGTTATGTGGAACAGATGTGCTCCAGCGAGGGGGTTGCTGTTGAGGAGGGGGTTTTGCCACTGGTTGTTCGTGCTGGTGGCGGGTCCGTGAGAGACACATTGTCTGTTCTCGATCAATTGATGGCTGGCTCGCCCGATGCGAATGTCACCTACGACCGCGCGGTCGCCCTACTTGGTTACACCCACGGCGAATTACTCGCCGAAATAATGACCGCCATCGCCTCCGGCGATGGCCCTGGTAGTTTCCAGGCTCTCGATAAGGTCATTCATTCAGGACAGGACCCGAGACGCTTCGCCGAGGATCTCCTGGAGTTCACCAGAGACATCATCGTGGTGGATGCGGCCGGAAGCGCTGCAACAGCGCTCCTTCCCGGTACCAGCGCACCGGTGATCGAGCAGATGACCACAATCGCCAGCAGTATCGGTGGGCCGAGGCTCTCCGCCATCGCCGATGTGATCAACGACGCGTTGATGGCCATGACCGGCGCTACATCGCCCAAGCTTCACCTCGAGTTGTTGATGGCGCGTTTGCTGGTGTCGATGGGTGCCCCAGCGACACCGCAACCGCTGTCTGCCCCAGCTGCTGCGCCCGCGGCACCGAAACCGGCAGTGCTCGCGGAGGCCTCTCAACCAGCAGCACCCCAGCCAGTTGCAGCGGAGTCAGCCCCGGCGGCCCCGGCTGAGCCCTTGACTCTCGACTTGATGGTGTCATCGTGGGGAAAAATTGTTGAGGCCGTGGGCGAGAAGAAGCGGGCAGTGTGGACTGCACTAGCTGACACCGAGGTGGTTGCCCTGGTAGATGACGTCGTCACGATTGGGTTCCCCTCGTTGGCCAGCGCTGAAGTGCTCAAGAAGCCCCAGGGCCCTGGGCTGCCGCCCAGCGCGGAACTGGTGAGAGACGCCATCCTGGCGGTGTCTGGTCATCGCGTGAGATTCAAGGTCCAAGCACTCCTGTCGGCGCCTGTTGCCGAAGAACAAACTGAAACAGTTGTCAAAGACGCCCCAGCGGCGGCCGAAGCCACCGCCGCAGCATCTTGGCCAACGGTCACCCTTCCCGGCGCAGAGGAAGAACCCGCTGAGGAAGTCGTTCTCGAATCTGTCGACGAGGCTCCGGAGGAGGCAGAGGCCGAGTCGCCGACAACCGGCGCGCTGTCCCAGGTTGGTGAGGCTGTGATTCGCGAGGTGTTGGGTGGTCAGCTAATTTCTGAGCACCCAGTCGATGACGCGGAGGGTAAATAGCCGTGTACGAGGGGATTGTTCAGGACCTGATTGACGAGTTCGGCAAGTTGCCGGGTATCGGCCCCAAATCAGCGCAGAGAATGGCCTTCTTTGTGGTCCAGAACGAGAACTATGACCCGACCAAACTGTCGGAGCTCTTGTCGACCATTCGTGACAAGGTCCGTTTTTGTCAGATCTGCGGAATGATTTCTGACCAAGACACCTGCGGCATTTGTTCAGACGCGAGGCGTAACCCCGCGATGATTTGCGTGGTCGAGGAAGCCAAAGACGTCTTGGCGATCGAGCGAACCCGCGAGTATCGGGGTTACTACCACGTGCTCGGTGGAGCGATCAGCCCGATTGATGGCATCGGGCCGGATGACCTCCGCATTTCCTCTCTGATGACTCGGTTGGCTGATTCATCGGTTACAGAGGTGATTATCGCCACCGACCCCAACCTGGAGGGCGAAGCCACTGCCACCTACCTCAGCAGGCTTTTGGTCCAGCCAGGGCTTACGGTGACCCGCCTTGCTAGTGGCCTGCCGGTCGGTGGAGACCTGGAATACGCGGATGAAGTGACGTTGGGCCGCGCCTTCGAGGGGCGTAGGACCTTCTCGTAGCCTCTCGGGCAGAGCACAGTTCACCGGGCGCTAGAATTCAGGGGTATTTGGCCGCCCTCGCGGTCACCCGAGGGCTGGAGTTAGCACGTGAGCTTGATAGTGCAGAAGTTTGGTGGCTCTTCTGTCGCCGATGCCGAGAGCATCAAGCGCGTTGCTGCCCGCATTGCACGGACTAAAGAGGCCGGCCACGACGTTGTCGTGACCGTGTCAGCAATGGGCGACACCACCGATGACTTGATTGATTTGGCCAACCAAGTGAGCCGCTCACCCCACTCCCGCGAGATGGACATGTTGCTCACCACCGGTGAGCGCATTGCCATGTCGTTGTTGGCCATGGCGATTGGCGACTTAGGGTTTGATGCCAGGTCCTTCACCGGAAGCCAGGCAGGCATGATGACGGACGCCCAGCACGGTCGAGCTCGGATTGTTGATGTGACGCCGACCCGGGTTCGAGAAGCGCTAGATCAGGGCGCCATCGCCATCGTTGCTGGTTTTCAGGGGTTTAACCACGATTCGAAAGACATCACCACGCTGGGGCGTGGCGGGTCGGACACGACCGCGGTGGCATTGGCGGCTGCGCTTGATGCCGAAGTCTGCGAGATCTATACCGATGTCGATGGTGTGTTTAGTGCTGACCCTAGGGTGGTCACAAAGGCCAGCAAGCTCGATCGAGTGAGCTATGAGGAAATGCTCGAGTTGGCCGCGGCTGGTGCGAAAGTCATCAACATTCGGGCAGTGGAGTTTGCCAGGCGTCACGGTGTGACCCTGCACGTAAGGTCGTCATTTACGGAAGAATCAGGAACCTGGGTTTCTGATGCCAGCGAGGGAGAGAACGTGGAAGAGCCGATTATTGCTGGAGTTGCTGGCGATACGAGTGAGGCAAAAATTACGGTCGTGGGGGTGCCGGACATTCCCGGTAAAGCAGCGGGCATCTTCACGATTGTCGCCGGGGCTGGTGCCAACATCGACATGATTGTCCAGAATGTTTCCGTGTCCGATAGTGGTCGAACCGATATTTCTTTCACCCTGCCCAAAGAAGACGGCCAGAAAGCTGTGGACGCGCTTGAAGCGGCACGGGAAAAATCTGGTTTTGAGTCGTTGATTTATGACGACCAGATCGGCCGACTCTCCGTCGTGGGGGCTGGAATGCGCACCAACGCTGGTGTTTCTGCCCAGTTGTTCACCGCGCTCTCTGATGCAGGAATCAACATTGAGATGATTTCCACTAGTGAAATCAGAATCTCCGTCATCATGCGCGCCAACACGCTTAGTAGCGCAGTGAAGGCCGTTCACACTGCTTTTGGTCTCGACGGCGACAGCGATGTCACCGTTTATGCGGGGACTGGGCGTTAATGGTCACCCTTGGTGTTGTTGGTGCCACTGGTCAGGTTGGCCAGGTCGTTAGAGAACTTCTTCTCGAGCGCTCGTTCCCTCTCGATAGCGTGAGGTTTTTTGCTTCTGCGCGCAGCGCTGGGACAAGCCTCCCTTTTGGTGATCGCAGCATTGTCGTCGAAGACGTTGCCACCGCAGATCCATCGGGACTCGACATCGCTATCTTCTCGGCCGGGGCAACCCTGTCGAAGGAGCAGGCGCCGCGCTTCGCCGCAGCGGGAGTTATCGTCATCGACAACTCGAGCGGTTGGCGAATGGACCCCGAGGTCCCTCTGGTTGTCTCGGAAGTTAACCCCGAGGAGACGGTGTCGCCAGCCAAGGGAATTATCGCGAACCCGAATTGCACCACGATGGCCGCGATGCCAGCGCTCAAGGCCCTCCATGACGCTGCGGGCCTGCGCAGGCTCGTGGTGTCCACATACCAAGCCGTTTCTGGTGCAGGGCTCAAGGGCGGGCAGGAACTGGCTAACCAGGTGGAGAAGGCTCGCGAGGGTGATGTACTGGCATTGATTCATGACGGGGAGGCCGTGGATGTCGGCACACCGACGGTGTTTCCTGCTCCGATTGCCTTCAACGTGATCCCCTTTGCTGGCAACTTGGTTGATGACGGTTTGAACGAAACCGATGAGGAAAAGAAACTTCGCAACGAGAGTCGGAAGATTCTGGGGATTCCTGATCTTCTGGTCAGTGGCACGTGCGTTCGAGTGCCCGTCTTCACTGGCCATTCTTTGCAGGTCAATGCTGAGTTCGATCGGCCGCTCCCCGTGGCAAAGGCTCGAGAGGTACTGGCATCGGCGCCCGGTGTTGTTCTCGTTGATGTGCCAACACCGCGCCAAGCGGCGGGCGTCGACCCTAGCTTCGTCGGGCGTCTTCGCCAGGATGAAGGCTTGCCTGATAATCGTGGAATTGCGATGTTCATCAGCAATGACAATTTGCGCAAGGGCGCTGCCCTCAACGCAGTTCAGATTGCAGAGATTGTTGCTGCCAGGCTCTAATCGGTGCCGCGCTGCCGCCATGCTCTCGCAATGAGGTTGGTTGCGACCCACAACATCAAGAGCCCGAAGAGTAGCGCCGCGACGCGGGGGCTCAGCAGGAACGCAATCCCCACACCGATCGGTGTGGTGATGAGCGATCCCGCTGCGACCCATGCCCCATCGCGAACGGTTGCGGCCTTGTGGCGCAGGTGAGAAATGCTGCCGCTGATGGCGCCCGGGGCCATTGCTAAGAGCGAGATGCTCTTTGCCACCAAGTCGCTTTGCCCAAAGAACAGCATCAGCACTGGGACTACAATCACACCGGCCCCGATGCCGAAGAGACCTGCGGCAATGCCCATGAGAATACCCAGACCGACAAGGGCTGTGGCGCTCGTCGCGGAAATCACCAAAATTGCAGATCGGTCCGGCAATTGAACAAAGAGCAGCAGTCCAGAAGCGATGATGAACGCAACAAAAGCCCATCGAAGAATCCCCAGGGAAATCTGCCGCAGTAGCCACGCGCCTATCTGAGCGCCCACGATGCCTCCGATCGCGACAAAGATGGCCGGTAGCCAGGCGAACACGCCCCCGACGGCATAGGCGACACTGCCGATCACGGCTACAGGGGTGATGGCCAAGAGAGAAGTGGCATGCGCCCGCTTCTGATCGAGCTGTGCCCACCACATCAGAAGCGAAACCATGATGATTCCGCCACCAACACCGAAGACCCCGGCAAAGAGCCCACCTACTAGGCCCACACCAGCCAGGCTCAGCCAGGAGGGTGTCGAATGTTCGGTTGCGGGGCCCACCACGCCATCCTAGGGCTGTGGCTAGTGTCCTAGACTTGCCGTGTGAAACAAAGGTACGACGCGGTCTTGGTGGGTGGCGGCATCATGAGTGCCACGTTGGGCACGCTGCTCCACGAGCTAGAGCCGACCTGGGAAATCTTAATTGTCGAGCGCCTATCCTCCGTTGGAGAAGAAAGCTCCAACGCCTGGAATAACGCAGGAACTGGGCATTCGGCGCTGTGTGAACTCAACTACACGCCCGAGCGTCCGGATGGTTCGATTGCCATTGACAGCGCGGTGTCTGTGAACGAGCAATTTCAGATTTCCCGACAGTTTTGGGCTTGGCTGGTGAACGAGAAAATCATTCCCGAACCCTCATCGTTTATTCACCAGTCCCCTCATATGAGCTTTGTCTGGGGAGAAGCGAACGTTTCCTTCTTGCGCAAGCGCTTCGATGCTCTCAAGGGGCATCCACTATTTATGGGCATGGAGTATTCCGAGGACCCCACAGAGATTGCCCGATGGGCACCGTTGCTCATTGATGGCCGTCGAAAAGGTGATCCTCTGGCGGCAACTCGTTTTGTCTCTGGCAGTGACGTGGATTTCGGCGCACTCACCAGGCTTCTCGTTGACAGGCTTGTCGCCGGGGGCGTTCAGCTCTCCCTTGATTACCGGGTCAAGGGGCTCAAGAAGCTAGCCGATGGCGGTTGGGGTATCAGTCTTCGGGCCGAAATCGGCTCCACCCCGAAAGACATTGAGGCATCGTTCGTTTTCGTTGGAGCAGGTGGAATGTCGCTCAACCTGCTGCAGCAGTCTGGTATCAGGGAAATCCGCGGTTATGGTGGCTTCCCGGTGAGTGGAGTGTGGCTGCGGTGCGACAACCCAGAAGTCGTCGCCCGCCACAAAGCCAAGGTGTATGGGAAAGCGAGTGTGGGCGCCCCTCCTATGTCCGTGCCACACCTTGACACCCGCGTGGTGGACGGTGACACCAGCTTGCTTTTTGGCCCCTACGCGGGATTCACTCCAAAG
>JBIILX010000055.1:0-8646 GCA_044338275.1 Pontimonas sp. | reverse complement strand
ACCAGCGACACGGAAGTTTGACACCACGAGGGAATTCTCTCTATCGGAGGACTGGCGAGCTTAGGACTTCTTGTCTGAAGCGGCCTCGGTGGAGGCGCCGTCAGTTTCGTCCTCTTCAACCACTTTGGTCAGTGTCTGGCGGTGAACCCGAACCTTGACACCCTTAGCGACTTCCAAGACCGCAACGTTCTTCTCTTCGTCAATCTCTATGACCTTCGCAAAAAGACCAAAAGAGGTCATAACCTCAGCGCCTGGCTTGAGCTTTTCCCCAAGCTCCGCTTGGGTCTTACGCTGCTTGCGTGAATTGCGAATCATGAAATAGATGAGCAGGCCGAGGACTGCGATCATAAACAGCGAAATAGGATCCATGAGGAACCACAAGCCTTTCAATTACACCAATACGAAGTTCAGGGTACCCCGTAACTATAGGTCATTCCGCTGTGGAGCTTCATGACCCAGGTGGGTATACGCAGCAGACGTCGCGAGTCGACCGCGCGGGGTTCTCTGAATGAATCCTTGGCGGACAAGGAATGGCTCCACCACTGACTCAATGGTCTCGGCTTCCTCCCCCACCGAGACCGACAGGGTGCCAAGCCCCACAGGTCCCCCACCAAATCGAGTGATCAAGATTTCCAGGACTGCGCGGTCCAAACGATCAAGTCCCAGCTCATCCACGTCATAGACCTTGAGCGCGGCCTGGACGGAGGCGATGGTGGGTGGGGCATCGTGAACCAACACGTAATCCCGCACCCGCCTCAACAACCTGTTCGCAATTCGAGGAGTTCCCCTTGAACGACCCGCTATTTCGTTGAGCGCGGCACTGGGCCACGAGAGCCCCAGCACCTTGGAGGACCGCTCCAGAACCGTCGTGAGCTCGTCTTCGGAGTAGAACTCAAGATGTGCGGTGAAGCCAAAACGGTCCCGCAGGGGGCCTGGTAATAGCCCTGAGCGTGTGGTGGCACCCACCAGAGTGAAAGGGGCGAGCTCGAGGGGCAAAGTCGTCGCTCCGGCACCCTTACCCACCATGATGTCGATGCGGAAATCCTCCATGGCGAGATAGAGCATTTCTTCGGCCGGCCTTGCCATGCGGTGGATTTCATCAATAAACAGGACCTCGCCCGGCACCAAGGACGACACCACCGCGGCTAAATCCCCGGCGTGGTTGATGGCCGGACCGCTCGTAATTCGAAGAGATTGGCCGGTCTCCTCGGCAACGATCATCGCCAATGTGGTTTTGCCAAGGCCTGGAGGGCCCGAGAGCAGAATGTGGTCTGGTGTCCGATTCTGCTTCTGCGCGGCCTGGAGCAACAGCACCAGTTGCTCTCGCACTTTGGCCTGACCCACAAAATCATCCAAAGTGCGTGGTCTCAGCGCACCTTCATAGTGGACTTCGTTGTCGGATTCCAGCGAGGGCTCCAGCGGGTTGTCGCTCACGGCCTTGCCTCCCGGTTGGTGTGAGGCCCAAGGATAGTGAGGGCTTGGCGCAGAAGGGTGTTGGCCTCCACAGGTGCGTCAGAGTCAGCCTCGAGGACACGCTGAACACCGTCTTTTGCTACACGTTCCGACCATCCCAAGCCAACCAGAGCCTGGACGACCGAGTGCCGAACAATGTCGTGTGCCCTTGACCCGGAACTACTAGAAACAGACGCCCGGGCGGGTTTGCGCTCGAAGGAGCCCTGAAGCGAGAGCACAATAAGTTTCGCTGTCTTCGGTCCGATTCCACTGACAGATCGGAAAACAGCATCATTCTCGGAGGCAATCGCGTCGTAGATTTCTTCGGCCGAGAGTTGGCTCAGGACGGCCATGGCGGATTTCGGACCAACTCCGGTGACGCTGCGCAGCAGGTCGAACATGTCGAGTTCTTCGGGCGTATCGAACCCGTACAGCGAGACCTGGTCTTCGCGAGGGATGTACGCGGTGTGGAGCACGACATCCTCGCCCTCCCGAACGCCCAAAGCGAGACGATCGGCAACGGTGACGCGGTAACCAATCCCAGAAACATCAATAATCAGGTCGTTGCCGGTGCGCCTGAGCAGCGTTCCCCGAATCGATGCGATCACCTTTGTAGCCTAGGTCTCCTAGCTTTGGCTTCGGCGTCCCGCCACGCCTGCTGTGCAGGAGTCGTCGCTGACCCGGGTTGCGCGCTGGAGGCTGGAATCCCCCGCCAAGCCTCAGTAATGGCGAGGGCGAGAGCATCTGCCGCATCAGCCGGTTGGGGTATTTCCGAAAGCCCCAAAATTCGCTGGACCATATGGCCCACCTGCGCCTTGTTCGCCCTGCCATAGCCGGTCACGGCCGCCTTGACCTCGCTCGGTGTGCGCATCGATACAGGGATTCCCCTCTCAAAGGCCAGGGCCAAAACGACGCCGCTGACCTGAGCAGTCCCCATCACTGTTCGAACGTTGTGCTGCGCAAAAACCCTTTCAAGCGCAATCACATCGGGTTTATGAGCATCGAAGACCTGTGAGAGCAGTCGAGCCATTCCGCCGACCCTCGCGCTGGACTCATCTTCGGCTGGAGTGCGGAAAACCTCAACGTGGACGAGGCTCACATTTCTTCCGGGCCCATGACTGATCACTCCCACACCCAATCGGGTGAGACCGGGGTCCACGCCGAGGATGGTGGTCATGGTGGCGACTTAGCCCTCGGCCTTGTCAAGCGCCTCAAGGACCTCTGCCGAGGGCTCCATGTTGGTAAAGACGTTCTGCACGTCGTCGCAGTCGTCCAAGGCATCGATGAGCCCCAACACCTTGGAGACGACCTCGAGCTCGGGCGAGACGCTCACCGCAGCCAGGAACTCAATGTCGGCAGCGTCGTAGTCAATCCCGGCCGCTTGAACAGCCACACGGGTGGCGACCAAATCCGAGGGTTCCGCGACGACTTCGAAGCCTGCTCCCCGGTCAATCACTTCTTCCGCGCCAGCGTCCAATACCGCGGCCAAAACGTCGTCTTCGGTGAGTCCGTCAACCTTCGTGATGGACACCACACCCTTGCGAGCGAAGTTGTACGCGACACTGCCGGGGTCAGCCATCTGACCGCCGTTGCGGCTCATGATGGTGCGGACTTCGGCAGCGGCTCTGTTGCGATTGTCGGTCAGACATTCGATCAAGAGAGCAACGCCACCGGGGCCGTAACCCTCATACATGATGGTTTGGTAGTCAATGGTCTCGCCGGAGAGACCGCCACCGCGCTTGATTGCGCGGTCAATGTTGTCGTTGGGAACAGAGGTCTTCTTTGCTTTCTGAATGGCATCAGCGAGCGTGGGATTACCCGACGGGTCAGGGCCACCGACCTTGGCGGCAACCTCGATGTTCTTGATGAGCTTGGCGAAAGACTTCGCACGCCTGGCGTCGACGACAGCCTTCTTGTGCTTCGTGGTCGCCCATTTAGAGTGGCCGGACATATCCCTCCCCCGGATTACCTGTCCATCTTAGGCGCCGAGGGCGGCTTGCCGTTGGAGCGACCTTTTTGCGACTAACTCGAGGAACATCCGGTGAATTCGATCCTCGCCGGTGATCTCGGGGTGGAAGGCAACTCCGATGATGTTGCCTCCGGCAACCCCCACAACTCGGCCATCATCAAGCGACGCGATGACTCGTGCGCCGGGCCCGACCGCAGTGACCTCGGGAGCTCGAATGAACGCAACCTCGAGTGCTGGCCCGGACAGGCCCTCAACAGTGACGGAAGTCTCGAAAGAATCGACTTGGGCCCCAAACGCATTGCGACGAACCGTCACGTCCAGTCCACCGAAGTTCTCTTGCCCCGCAATGGCGTCCTCGATGTGGTTGGCCACCATGATCAGGCCAGCACACGTGCCAAGAACTGGCAGCCCCGCGGCGATTGCCTCCCGGAGGGGTTGGGCCAACCCGAAGATGCGAGCGAGCTTGTCCATGACGCTGGACTCTCCGCCGGGGATAACTAACCCGTCGATCCCCTTCACGTGAGCTGGGACGCGGATTTCGACAACCTCGCAACCAAGCTCCCGCAGGACGGCACTGTGCTCGCGCACATCGCCCTGAAGTGCGAGAACTCCGATTCGTGGGGCGCTACTACCAGCCACGTTCAGCGAGCCGGTGAGGTGCGGGAAGATCGCTCACGTTAATGCCGACCATGGCCTCGCCAAGCCCCCGAGACACCTCGGCAATGACCGAGGCGTCGGTGTACTGAGCGGTCGCCTTGACAATGGCGGCGGCGCGCTCTGAGGGGTTTCCGGCCTTAAAAATGCCAGAGCCGACGAAGACTCCGTCAGCTCCCAATTGCATCATCATGGCGGCGTCAGCAGGCGTTGCGATGCCGCCCGCCGTAAAGAGCACGACGGGAAGCTTGCCGGTCGTTGCCACCTCAAGAACCACGTCGTAGGGGGCCTGCAACTCTTTGGCGGCAACATAAATCTCGTCGGGTGACATGGCGCTCAAGCGCGCGATTTCGCCACGAATGGTGCGAATGTGCTTAGTCGCCTCGGATACGTCACCAGTGCCGGCCTCGCCCTTCGAGCGAATCATTGCGGCACCCTCAGTGATGCGTCGGAGCGCTTCGCCAAGGTTGGTTGCACCACAGACAAAGGGGACGGTGTAGCGCCACTTGTCGATGTGGTTCACGTAGTCAGCAGGGCTCAAGACTTCGGACTCGTCGATGTAGTCGACCTTGAGCGCCTCCAGAACCTGAGCTTCCACGAAGTGGCCAATACGTGCCTTTGCCATCACCGGGATGGACACCGTGTCGATAATGCCCTGGATGAGGTCGGGGTCACTCATCCGAGCGACACCACCCTCTGCACGAATATCAGCGGGTACACGCTCGAGTGCCATAACAGCCACCGCTCCAGCGTCCTCGGCGATACGAGCCTGCTCCGGCGTGACGACGTCCATAATGACGCCGCCCTTCAGCATCTCTGCAAGACCGCGCTTAACGCGAGCGGTTCCTGCTACTGGGGAATTAGATTTTTCAGCCATGAGCTACTGAGGTTCCTCTCGTCGTGCTGCGCACAGTGGGGATGATGAAAACTAGAGCAAAAGTCTAACCGGGCGAACCTGTGGGCCAACTGTCCCTCAGAATTGTACGCATGTCGCCCAGCAATTGAGGCATCGCTTTCGTCCTCGCGACAATCGGGAAGAAGTTGGAATCCTGTGACCAGCGTGGCACAACGTGTTGGTGCAGGTGGGCTTCGATCCCAGCACCAGCAACACTTCCCTGGTTGACGCCAAGATTAAATCCGTGCGCGCCAGAGACCGCACGTAGGGTCTTCATCGCAATCTGAACGAACTCCCCCATTTCAGCAACCTCGTCCGGCGTGATCTCGTCATAATTCGCAACGTGGCGGAAGGGGCAGATGAGGAGGTGGCCGGCGTTATAGGGGTAAAGATTCAGCACGGCGTACACGTGCTTCCCTCTGGCCACCACAAGCGACTCATCCTCGTCCATGTCAGGGGCAATGCAAAACACGCATCCACCATCTCTCGGCGCGGTCTCACCCTGGATATAGGCAATGCGATGGGGCGTCCACAGACGCTGGAAAGCATCGGGCACACCGGGCAGGGCTGCCGCGTCGAAAGTAGCAAAACCGTCCTCTGGCGAGCTAGGCATGCGCCCTGGTTTCGATGGCGGCCACAATCTCGTCGACGGCGTCTCCAATTGCCACACCATTCTTCTGCGAACCATCTCGGTACCGGAAGCTCACTGCCCCGCCGGCTCTGTCCTCTTCCCCTGCAATGAGAAGGAAAGGCACTTTATCCATCGTGTGGGTGCGGATCTTTTTGGGCATCCGGTCATCAGAAGCGTCGAGCTGCGCCCTCACACCGCGCTGGCTAAGCCGGTCAACGATCTCGCCCATGTACTCGGCGTACTCGTCGGCGACAGGGATTCCCACGACCTGAACGGGAGACAGCCACGCGGGGAACGCTCCGGCGTAGTGCTCAGTCAAGACTCCAAAGAATCTCTCAATCGAACCAAAGAGTGCACGGTGAATCATGATGGGCGTCTGCCTGGTGCCATCTGCGGCTTGATACTCCAGATCAAAACGCTCGGGCAGGGTGAAATCGAGCTGAATGGTGGACATCTGCCAACTACGCCCGATGGCATCTTTGGCCTGGACTGAAATCTTCGGGCCATAGAACGCGGCGCCACCGGGGTCTGGAACCAGGGTGAGACCCGAGCGAGTAGCCACTGATTCGAGCGTGCTCGTTGCCCTCTCCCACAGCTCATCGGAGCCCACAAACTTGTCACTGCTTTCATCCCGGGTCGAGAGCTCCAGATAAAAGTCGGTCAGCCCAAAATCGCCCAGCAGCCGAAGCACAAAGTCCAGAAGGCTCGTCAACTCCGATTCGAGGTCATCGGGGGTCACAAAAATATGTGCATCGTCCATCGTGAGACCCCGCACGCGGGTCAGGCCGTGAACGACGCCGCTCTTCTCGTAGCGATAGACGGTGCCAAATTCAAACAGCCGCAACGGAAGCTCGCGGTAGGAACGCTGGCGTGAGCGGAAAATGAGAATGTGGAAGGGGCAGTTCATTGGCTTGAGGTAATAGTCGACTCCCTGCTTGGTGATGGCGCCGCTCGAGTCCCGCTGCTCATCCATCTGAATGGGGGGAAACATGCCCTCCTTGTACCAAGAAAGGTGGCCTGAGGTCTCAAACAGCTCGCCCTTGGTGATGTGCGGGCTATAGACAAATTCATAGCCGGCCTGTTCGTGCTGTTGGCGCGAATAGTCCTCCATCACCCGGCGGATAACGCCGCCTTTGGGATGGAAGACGGCAAGACCCGACCCGATTTCATCGGGGAACGAGAACAGGTCAAGCTCAACACCGAGCTTGCGGTGGTCGCGCCTGGCTGCCTCCTCGAGGCGGGACACGTAATCGGCCAGGTCTTCCTCCGTGGCCCACGCGGTGCCATAAATGCGCTGGAGCTGAGGGTTCTTCTCGCTCCCCCGCCAATAGGCTGCTGCGACCCGGGTGAGTTTCCAACCCTTGCCAATCAGGCGGGTGTTGGGCAGATGCGGGCCTCGGCAGAGATCACCCCATACTCGCTCGCCTGAGCGAGTGTCGATATTGTCATAAACGGTGAGCTCGCCCTCGCCGACTTCAACGCCCTCGGCCGCTGCATCCACACCGGCGCTGCCCTTGAGCTCAACAAGTTCGAGCTTGTAAGGCTCACCAGCAAGCTCTGTACGAGCCTCATCGGCACTGACCACCCGTCGAACGAAGCGCTGGCCGCTCTTAATTATGGAGTTCATCTGCTTCTCAAGCGCTGCTAAATCTTCAGAGGAGAAGGGCTCTGCCACATCGAAGTCGTAGTAAAAGCCATCCGTGATGGGCGGCCCGATGCCCAACTTGGCATCCGGATTCACCTTCTGAACAGCTTGAGCCAACACGTGGGCGGTCGAGTGGCGGAGAATCTCAAGCCCCTGTGGGGAGTGGAGGTGAACAGGCGCGACAACATCACCTGAGCGCACCGGTGAGTGCAGGTCGGCTAACTGCCCATTGACGACAATCGCCACAACAGAGGCATCCGGGAAGAGTTGGTCCCCGGAGGTGTCGGTGGCCACTGTCATGGCGGACTCTGAGGAAGGTGAACTCACGTCAATGGGGCTTTCTGAAGGCGGAAACTCTGCTCACCACCTTAGTGGGGCCTGTGGTCAAAGGCTTGTTGTGGGCGATACTGGGATCGAACCAGTGACCTCTTCCGTGTGAAGGAAGCGCGCTACCCCTGCGCCAATCGCCCGCAGGCCAATCTTGCCACACATGGCAACGGCGCGCTCAACCCGTAACTGCGGTCTTCTGCGACACGGTCCAAACATTTGTGTCTCCTCGATGACATCGGCTAGAGTCAAGGTTCACGCGGAGACGTGTGAGTGCGGATGTGGCGCAGTGGTAGCGCATCACCTTGCCAAGGTGAGGGTCGCGAGTTCGAATCTCGTCATCCGCTCGGTGAAGCCCTGAGGTGGGGCCTCACAGACGGTGGTGGTGTGGCCGAGAGGCGAGGCAGCGGCCTGCAAAGCCGTTTACACGGGTTCGAATCCCGTCGCCACCTCGGTTGATAACTAAGAGAAATGGGCGATTGGCGCAGTGGTAGCGCGCTTCCCTGACACGGAAGAGGTCACTGGTTCGAACCCAGTATCGCCCACAGACAAGTAACCAAGGCGGAGCGAGCTGCCCCCTGGGCACAAGCCCAAAACTCCCACTCCGGGTTTGATTAGATGAGCCCGAGGCTATAGAGCCCGAGATACGCCCCAAGGCCTATCAAGGCCAGACCGCCGCAGGCTCGAACCCACTCCAGCCTGGTGGCAGAGCGGGACAGCCACGCTCTGGCACTCCCGGCCGCAACAGCCCACACTAGGTCACTGGCAATGCCCACCACCCAGAAGAACCCGCCGAGCACGAGCATTTGAACTATGACCGAGCCCCTGGCTGGGTCCACAAACAACGGGAAAGAGGCGATGAAGAACACCAGTGTCTTGGCGTTCGTGATTCCCACCACGGAACTATCCAGTAGTAGCCGGCTGGTAGAAACTGAGGGTTCATCCTCCTGCGCCTTGGCAAATACCCGACGATGGCGAATTCCCTCGACGCCGAGGTAGATCAGGAACACAGCCCCGACCACCTTCACCACACCAAAGAGCACCTCGGACTGGGACACCACGCCACCGACCCC
>JBIILX010000053.1:0-8784 GCA_044338275.1 Pontimonas sp. | reverse complement strand
TTCGTGCTTCCCGTGTTTCTGGTGCTGCTCAATTTCATTGGCGTTCTGAGCGCCAAGGCCATCATCCAAGGGTGGCGGTGGGCGATTGTGACCATCGCCCTCTTCACAGCTCTCGCTACTCCTGCGGCGGATGTGGTCTCCATGGTTCTCCTAGCAATCCCGATGATCATTCTGTATTTTGTCGCGGCTGGCATCGCGGGGATCAACGATGCTCGACTTGCCAGAAAGGCAGCAAAACTTGTCGGGGGAGCAGACGCCGGTCTTAATGGTTGAGGCAAGCCCCGCCGAGCGCTACCGGGCGGCCGCAGCGAGGCGGAAATCTCCGCGCCTGGATGAGTTTCGCAACAGTCTTGGCTTCGACCTCGACCCTTTCCAGATTTATTCCTGCGAGTCCGTGGAGTCTGGCAAGGGCGTATTGGTCGCTGCTCCCACCGGAGCCGGGAAAACCATCGTCGCTGAGTTCGCTATTCACGTCGCACTCCAACAACCCCAGGTCAAAGTCTTTTACACAGCACCTATGAAGGCGCTGTCAAACCAGAAGTATCAGGAGTTGGTCGAGCGCTACGGATTCTCAGAGATCGGATTACTGACTGGCGATACGAGCATTAACCCGGGCGCGAGGGTGGTCATCATGACCACCGAGGTGCTCCGCAACATGCTCTATGCCGGGAGCCCTCTGTTGGAGAACCTCGGCTATGTGGTCATGGACGAAGTCCACTACCTCGCCGACCGTTTCCGTGGGGCCGTGTGGGAAGAAGTCATCATTCACTTGCCCTCCTGGGTGCAGCTAATTTCCTTGAGCGCCACCGTCTCCAACGCAGAGGAATTTGGTGACTGGTTGCACACTGTTCGCGGACACACCGACGTCATCGTCTCGGAGGACCGCCCCGTGCCCCTCCACCAGCACATGATGTTTGCCCACAAGCTACTACCGCTATTTGCGAAGAAGAAGAGCTCCTTGGAGGTAAACCCCGAGGTTGTCGGAATGGCTCAAATGCTGGGTCGCCATTCGACTGGACGGGGGCGCACCAGGGGCGCGCCCCGCTACGCGCGCTACGAGGAGAACAAACACAAGGTCTATCGCTCCGACGTTATCCGGATGCTCGACGGCGATGATTTGCTACCGGCGATTTTTTTCATCTTCTCGAGGGCCGGCTGTGATCAGGCCGTGACGCAGGTGTTGCGCGGAGGAGTGAAGCTCACCAACCACGAGGAGCAGACCCAGATTCTTGACTTCGTGGAGGAGAGTTGCCAGCGCCTCGATGATGACGACAAAGCTGTACTCGGGTATCACTCCTGGCTCGATGGCGTGGTCAGGGGCGTCGCTGCCCACCACGCGGGAATGTTGCCGATCTTCAAAGAAACCGTCGAGGAACTCTTCCGTCGCAAATTGCTCAAGGTGGTCTTTGCCACAGAAACACTGGCTCTGGGTATCAACATGCCAGCCCGCACCGTTGTTCTCGAGAAGCTCGAGAAGTTCAACGGCGAGGCGCGGGTGCCGATTACCGCTGGTGAATACACCCAGCTGACCGGGCGCGCGGGGCGCCGAGGAATCGACGACGAAGGCCACTCGGTGATCATCTGGCAGCCAGGCATCAATCCCGAGGCCGTTGCCGCGCTGGCGTCCAGGCGTTCGTATCCCCTCAAATCAAGCTTCAGCCCGACCTACAACATGGCGGTCAATCTGATTGCCCAGTTCGGTGTTGAGCGCACCAGGGGTGTGCTGGAGTCGTCTTTTGCCCAGTTCCAAGCCGACCGACACGTCGTCGAGCTTGCCCGGACCGTCCGCAAGAACGAAGAGTCCCTCGCCGGTTATGCCCAATCGCTCGAGTGCCATCTCGGAGATTTTCGGGAGTACGCCGGGCTTCGTCGACAGCTCAGCGATCTGGAGCGAGAGCACGGCCAACGCAAATCCCAGAAGGCGGGCGGTGAGGTCGGAAAAGACCTCAGCCGGTTGCGCGCTGTGATGAAGCGCCACAGTTGCCACGCCTGCCCCGATCGGGAAACCCACGCTCGCTGGGCCGAGCGGTGGTGGAAACTCGAGCGTGAAACCGACCGCATCAGGCGCCAAATAAAGAGTCGAACCGCAGCCATCTCTGTGGTTTTCGACCGCATTCTCGAAGTTCTCATCGAAACCGGTTATCTGAGTGGTGAGGGTGAAGACCTCAGCCTGACCCCGCACGGCCAAACCCTGCGACGCATCTATGGGGAGCGGGATTTGCTGGTGGCGGAGTGCCTGAGGCGTCAGGTCTGGAGCGAGCTGAGCGGCCCGGAGCTCGTCGCTGTGGTGGCAACGCTCGTCTATGAACCGCGCCGTGATGACACTGCCGTCCACCCGAAAGATATGCCGGGCGGCCAGTTCCCCCACGCCTTTGCCGAAACTAGGCGCCAACGCTCAAAGCTGGCTGCAGTCGAGCGGGAACACCAGCTCCCCGAGGGTACTGACCTCTCCGCGCAACTAGCTCTGCCGCTGTATCGCTGGGCCTCTGGAGAGCGACTCGAGGATGTTCTCGAGGAAGGCGAGCTCACCGCTGGGGACTTTGTTCGTTGGTGCAAACAGGTCATTGACGTCCTCGACCAGATCTCCTCCAGTGGCGAAGGGCCGGTGCAACGCGCGGCGATTAGCTCCAGGGCGAGCGTTTTCCGCGGCATCGTGGCTCTCAGCAGTGTGATTTAGGATTTCTGGCTGATGAGATTCTCCTTCGCGATCGAGCGCACTGACCGTGCATTCCTCGGGTTTGTGGTGCCGCTTCCCGCATCGCTCACTCTTGCAGTGCTGGCGGGGTGGCTCATGGATCTGGGGTTTCCTGATCGCGATTGGTGGCCTCTCACGCTGCTGGGCACCGCCCTGATGATGGCCTCACTTCGCGGTTTTGGAGTGGGCAAAGCGTTGCTGATTGGAGCACTCGGCGGCTTTAGCTTCTACGGAATCATGATTTGGTGGCTCACCGTCTACTTGGGCCTGATTCCCTGGATTGCTCTCACGCTTGCGCAGGTGTTCTTCTTCTCCCTGGGGATGGCCCTCATCGCTCTTATCTGGCGCTACGGCTCGCGACAGTGGAACACGGTCGCCGGGCGACTGGGCATAGTCCCGGCCCTTGTGGGCGGCGCGTGGACGCTGCGCGAAGCAGTTGCCTCCGTGTTCCCCTTTGGCGGTTTCGCCTGGGGCCGTATCTCCCAGAGCCAATCTGAGGGCCCTCTGGCCTCGCTGGTCGCGTGGGTGGGAACCAGCGGCATGAGCTTTCTCCTCGCTTGGGCCGCCGCACTCACAGTCGCCCTGGTGGCTGAGGTTCGGCTTGCCCCAGAATCACGGGCAGGCCTGGGGGTTGCCGTCGCAGTGGCGCTTCTGGTGTGGCCGGCATACCCCGTGACCACGTCTGGCTCACTGCGAGTTCTCGCCGTCCAAGGCAATGCCGATGCCGGGCTCTTTGCCCAGTACGCGCGGGGAGATAACCTTCGCGATCACTACGCGGTCACCAAAGAGCTGTATGGGCTTGACGTGGATGTTGTGGTCTGGCCTGAGAACGCCTCCGACATTGATCCTCTGCGGTTCCCGGAGGCCGCAGCGGTAGCGACCGAGGTCTCGAGGGAAATGAACGCGCCGCTGATTGTGGGAACAATCACCAAATCCGGCGAGGAAACCTTCAACAGCATTCTGCTGTGGGATTTTGACGACGAGGCTGGGCAATCCGTCGTTCGGGATCAATACGACAAGATTCATCCCGTTCCCTTCGCCGAATACCTGCCAGCACGGGACTTTTTCTATCCTCTGGCGCCGCCACTCTTCGACATGATTCCGAGGGATTACTCCTTCGGGCAGCGCGATGCTGTCTTTGACGTTGCCGGGTCAATCGGCGGCGTCGCCATTTGTTTCGACATCGTCGATGACGAGATCCTGTGGTCGATTATGGGCGGGGGAGCGGACATCATTTTCGCGCCCACCAACAACGCCGACTTTGGCCAGACCGACCAGAGCGTTCAACAGTTGGCCATTGCGAAAATGCGCGCGATCGAAACCGGTCGCAGCGTGGTCAATATCTCGACCGTGGGTACCAGCGCGATTATGGACCCCACTGGCGCTGAGCTGGATCGTTTACCCACCTACACCGAGGGTTACATGGTGGTGGATGTTCCCCTTGCTACCTACCAAACGCCGGCCACACTGATCGGACGAAACCTCGAGCTTGGGGTTGTCGGCTTCACCCTGGCCGGTCTCATCGTTGCAGGAGTGGGCCACTACAGCCGCTCTCGCCGTGGCACAGTGAGAGCGTCGAGCTAAAGCAGTGCGCGTCGCTTGGCCACGATCTCCACGGCAATGTCCGCCCGGTCGGTAACGATGCCATCCACGCCCATCTCCAGCAGGCGCTCCATGTCTCTGGCATCGTTGATTGTCCAGACGTGCACTTCCAGGCCTTTCTGATGGGCCATCCTCACCAAGCTCGGAGTGACAAGCGCCATTCCCCAGTGAGCAGGAGGCACCTGGAGAGCTCTAATCTCCGGGGGCATAGTCCACGTGGCTCCTGATAGGCCCAGCCAAGACCGCAAGCGTCCCTCGATAATGTGACCAGAGGTTGCGCTACTGACAACGCCCGGCAACTTCGAGACCGCCCTGGAGCGAGATGCCTCGTCGAAGGACGCCACCAGCAGGCGATCATGGGCATTCATCTGCGAGACCACATCGACGAAGGGGTCGATCACCTCGGGAGCTTTGAGATCAATGTTGAATTTGGCCCCCGGAAAAGCCTCGAGTGCCTCCACAAGTGTGGGAAAACCCTCGCCGAAGCCCACATCAATCCCTGCTAATTCAGAGGCGGTGTAGTCGGAGACGAGGCCCGGGAGCCCAGCAACTCGGGACAAGTCAGCATCGTGAGCAACGATAACCTGCCCGTCTTTACTGAGGTGAACGTCGGTCTCCAGGATGTCAGCGCCAACGTCCAAGGCCGCGCGGAAGGCGCCGATGGTGTTCTCAGCGTGTTCGTCGGCAAAACCGCGGTGGGCTAGGACTCTCGGAGTGTGGCCATCAAAATAGGGCACAATTCACCCCTTCCATTTGGCGTGTTGACGGCCAGTATAAGTCGGGAACATGAACACTCGAGGGTACGATTTGGGGATGACTAATCCCTTGGTTCCTGGCCAACTCACTGGCGCGAGAGCACTTGTTACCGGTTCGTCCAGGGGGATTGGTGCGCAAACAGCCCTGTTTCTCGCTGAGGCCGGGGCATCAGTAGCAATCAGCTACCGCAACAAGGTTGCACGAGCTGACAAGCTTGTCGCAGACATTGAAGCCAGTGGTGGCAGCGCCCTAGCCATCGGCGCAGATCTCACGGACCCCGTCGGTGTGACACGGATGATCTCCCAGATCAAAGAAACGTGGGGTGGGCTCGACATTCTCGTCCTGAACGCCTCCGGCGGCATGGAAGCCGACGTGGGCGAAGACTACGCAATGAAGCTCAATAGAGACGCCCAAGTGGGCCTGCTGATGTCGGCCTTAGCCATCATGGAGCGGGGGTCGAGAGTTGTCTTCGTCACCAGCCATCAGGCGCACTTCATTCGCGAGGTTACGACAATGCCTGAGTATTTGCCAGTCGCACTGTCAAAACGAGCTGGTGAAGATGCCCTGAGGGGCATGATTGACGCCATGAGCGCTCAAGGGGTCGACTTTGTGGTGGTATCAGGAGACATGATTGAAGGAACCGCTACAGCAACACTCCTGAACCGCGTCAACCCGGGTGTCCTTGAGTTGCGCAAAGAACAGGTCGGAAAGCTCTACAACGTTGAAGAGTTCGCCGCAGAGGTTGCCTCTGCGATAGTCGACGATGTCCCAGCAGATCACACGCGACTCGTCGGTGATGTTTCCACGTTCCTGCCCAGCGCTTAGCCTGATCTAACGCCGTGGTAGCGCTTCCTGGGCTGCGAAACACGAGCCGTATCGTCCTGATGGACCCTACCGGCGCGGTGTTGCTGTTCAAGACTCTGGCGCCTGATTCTTCAGGGTTTTCCCGCTGGATTACCCCCGGCGGCGACGTGGACCCCGGCGAAACGCACTCCGAAGCCGCCCTGCGCGAGCTTTTTGAGGAAACTGGCCGCAGATTTGCTGATGCGGGCGAGCCAGTCTGGATCTATGACTTTGAGGTGAAGTGGGACCAGGCGGCCCACGATAGGGGACACGCGGAATACTTCCTGGTTCACACCGAACGCTTCGAGCCCACCAGCGAATTCTGGACCCCAGAAGAACACCATGACGTCACTGCCTGGGGCTGGTTTTCCGCCGAAGAGATTGGCGGGGCGGCAACGCCCTTTGAGCCGGAGTCCCTGCCAGACCTGGTCTCGCGCCTCTGTTCTTAGTTGTTGTATCCGATAATCTATATTATGTCAGATTAGCGAAGCTGGCCGTGTCAGCCCACCTCCCCGCTCACCCGGACTGGGTGGCCTGGGCCCAATCCGCCAACTTCGATGCTGCGGCACCGGAGTCGATAGTCACATAGGCGAGCTCGAGTTTTTCTGCCAGGCGCTCGAGCAAACTGCGATCTCTCTGCGATGGATCCTTCGCCAGGGCAAACGCGACCAAACCAGCTGCGGCGTTGAGCGCAACGATGTCTCGGACTGGGCCTTTGACCCCGCCCAGCACGCCCCGCGCTAGCTCGGCGTTGTGCTCCGGGCTCTGGCCGAGTAGATCTTCAACATTCGCCTGAGTAATACCGAGCTCGACAGAGTTGATGTCGTGCTCGCGGATGTGTCCCGTGGATACCTCCCACACGTGTGTGTGGCCAGTGGTGGTCATCTTGTCGATGCCATCGTCACCGCGATAGACAAGAGCGGTGGTTCCCCTGGTCCTGAAAACTCCGGCCATTTGTGGCACACGTGCGAGGTTTGATACTCCCACAGCGCTAGCTTCAGGCCTCGCAGGGTTGCAGAGCGGGCCCAAGATATTGAAGACGGTGGGAATGCCTATTTCCTTGCGGGCGGTCGCCGCATGGCGGAAACCGGGGTGGAACTTGGCGGCGTTCACGTAGGTGATTCCCACCTGGTGGAAGATTTCGGCTACTCGCTCCGGTTCGACATCGATATTGACACCGAGTGCGCCGAGAACATCACTCGCGCCCGAGGCGGAGCTTGCGGCACGATTCCCGTGCTTTGCCACGGGAACACCCGCCGCAGCCGCCACGATGGAAGCGATCGAGGAGACATTGACCACTGCCCCGTAGGGGTCTCCCCCGGTGCCCACAATGTCGAGCACCATGGGATCAATCGGGAGGGCGACCGCGTGACGCAGGGCTGCGTCCCGGAAACCTACGACTTCGTCCACGGTTTCTGGCTTCGCCCTCAGAGCGACCAGGAATGCGGCAATCTGTGCGTCAGTGGCCTCCCCCGCCATAACGGCCTCCATGGCCCGCCCGGCCTCAGCAATCGAAAGGTCTTTGCGCTCGAGGATGCTGTTCAGGGTCGCAGACCACGAGAAGGGTGACGTCATAAAACCATGCTACCGGCCTGATTCGGGGCATGTCGCTCGACAAAATCACAGCTACGAATCAGGCATAATGGGGGGGTGACGAGCGCATCGATAACTTCCTCATTCCGGGCGCCCGCGGTGAACCGACCAAACGTCGTTGCCGTGGGCACAATTGTGTGGCTCGGAAGCGAGGTCATGTTCTTTGCGGGGCTTTTCGCGATCTACTTCACACTGCGCTCGACCTCCCCCGAGCTGTGGGAGTACAACACTGGGCTCCTCAACATTCCCTTCGCCGCGATCAACACCACGATATTGGTGCTCTCCAGCGTGACCGCGCAGTTTGGTGTCTTTGCCGCGGAGCGTCTGCAGCCACGGGCGACCGGCTGGAAGCCGACCCAGTGGGGCATGATCGAATGGTTCTTCCTCACCTACGGGATGGGTGCAGTGTTTGTCGCCGGCCAGGTTTATGAGTACGCGATACTGATTTCAGAGGGCGTAGCGCTCAATTCTGATGCCTATGGGTCAGCGTTCTACCTAACGACTGGTTTCCACGGTCTCCACGTCACGGGCGGACTTATCGCCTTCCTGTTAGTCATCGGCCGCGCCTATGCGGTCCGGGTCTTCACCCACCGGGAAGCGACCAGCGCCATTGTGGTGTCCTACTACTGGCACTTTGTCGACGTGGTCTGGATTGGCCTGTTCCTCGTCATCTACGTCTTGCGATAACCCCCAACAAGAAAGAAAACCCGGACATGTCACCCCAGTCACGTCGTAGCGGTCGTCGTCACCCCTTCGCGGGCGCGCTGCTCCTAGCGGTCGCCCTCTTTGTGACCGGTGGAGCCTACGCTGCCACCACTGCGGGAATCGCCTACGCCGAGACTCCCCCCGTCTCACAGGCCTCTCTCGTCGAAGAGGGCGAGAAGCTGTTTTTGGCGAACTGCGCGAGTTGTCACGGTCTTTTCGGTGAGGGCACCGTCGCTGGGCCCTCTGTGATTGGTGTGGGCGCGCTCTCTGTTGACTTCCAGGTGGGTACCGGCCGTATGCCGATGGCCGCCTCAGGCCCGCAGGCCGAGGTCAAGCCGGTTCAGTTCACTCAGCCCCAAATTGACGCCATGGGAGCGTGGGTTGCCACTTTGGCACCCGGCCCTGCCCTGCCAGACCCCCGCTACTACGCCGGTGATGGCGATGCCGCCAACGGAGCCGAACTGTTCCGCATCAACTGCGCGATGTGCCACAACGTTGCCGGTGCTGGTGGCGCTCTGACCGAGGGCAAATATGCCCCCCACCTGAACGATCTCCAGCCAATCCACGTCTATGGCGCCATGGTGACTGGT
>JBIILX010000052.1:0-8877 GCA_044338275.1 Pontimonas sp. | reverse complement strand
TGACCAAGTCATTTCGGTAATCCGCTCCTCCGACGATGTCGCCACAGCCCGCACCCGCCTTCAGGAAGTCTTCTCGCTCAGCCTTGAGCAGACCGACTACATCTTGGAGCTTCGTCTCCGTCGCCTCACGCGGATGTCCACGCTCGAGCTGGAAACCGAGCGCGATGCGCTTAGGGAACAGATCGCCCACCTGAAGGCCCTGCTCGCCGACCCCGAACTCATCCGACGCACCGTCTCCGATGAGCTGGCCGCAGTGTCCAAGGCGTATGGAACCCCGCGCCGGAGTGTGCTCTCCGGCGTCACTGCGCCAGTGACGCGAGCAAAGCCGAGCGTTGCCACCCTCGAGATCGCGGATGCCCCCTGCGACGTTCTCGTATCGGCCAGCGGTAAGGCTGCTCGCGTTGTATGGCCAGAGGGCGCAGTCGCTCCGCCCAGCACCCGAAGCGCCCATGATGCCCTCTTAGCGAGGGCCTCCTCTCGCCTGCGGGGCTCGCTTGGCGCTCTGACTAGCGCCGGAAACATGCACGTGTTCCAACCGATGGACCTCCCCGAGCTTGACCCGACCCGGCCACAACTCGCTGGCGGCATCTCGCTCCACGAATTCCTGGGCCTAGGCCAGAGCGATGGCACCATCGTGGGAGTGGTGAATGTGGATGATTCCCCGATCGTCATGCTCGGCACCGCTGCCGGAGTCGTCAAGCGCATTGCGCTCTCCGGCCTTCCGGAGAAAACCCACCACAGCCTCATCGCCCTCAAAGACGGCGACACTGTCGTGGGCGCTGGGATCGCCGGCGATGACAGGCACTGCGTATTCATCACCTCAACCGGTCAGCTCCTGCACTTCCCTGCAGCGGCGGTGCGGCCTCAGGGCGTAAGCGCTGCGGGAATGGCGGGAATTTCGCTGGGCGAGGGTGCCCAAGTGATCTGGGCGGGCGCGCTCTCACCGAAGGACGCGACCGTAATCACGGTGTCTGGTTCGTCCCAGGTCCTGCCAGGCACCGAGGCGGTCAGAATCAAGCGCACACCACTGGCCGAGTTCCCCTCCAAGGGGAGGGCAACCGGTGGCGTCCGAGCACACACGTTCTTGAAGGGCGAAGACGTCCTAGTGCGGGCCTTTGTCGGGAAAACGCCTCTGGCGCTTGGCTCGAAGGGCGCACCTCTCGAGCTCGACCTGCCTGAGGCAAAACGAGACGCTTCTGGCGCACTCACGCCAGAGAGCCCCGAGGTCTTCGGCGAAGCGCTGGCCTAAGCGTCGATTCGCTCCCGGGATAGGCCTGGCCCAGAGACAATAAAGTCCCTGCGGGGAGCAACATCGTTGCCCATCAGCAGCTCGAACACGTCTGAGGCCGCTTGGGCATCAGAGACTCTGACGCGTCTCAAGGTCCGCCCAGCGGGATTCATCGTGGTGTCAGCGAGCTGATCAGCATCCATTTCGCCCAGGCCCTTGTAGCGCTGAATGGGCTCCTGGTAAGTCTTGCCCGCCGCTTTGAGCGACGCCAGAACGGTCATCAGTTCCTCTTCCGAGTAGGTATAGATGACGTCGTTACCCGCTTTGCCGCGGCCTTGCACAATCACGCGGTGGAGTGGCGGAACCGCGGCATACACTCGTCCCGCTTCAACGAGAGGGCGCATATAGCGAAAGAACAGGGTGAGCAGCAGGGTTCGGATGTGGGCGCCATCAACATCAGCGTCGGACATGATGATGATTTTCCCGTAGCGAGCGCTCGTGAGATCGAAGGTTCGGCCAGATCCGGCGCCGACAACCTGGATGATGGCGGCACACTCTTGGTTGTCGAGCATGTCTTGGACAGAGGCTTTCTGGGTATTGAGGATTTTGCCTCGAATGGGCAAGAGCGCTTGATGATTACTGTCCCTGGCAAGCTTCGCGGTGCCCAGCGCCGAATCGCCCTCCACGATGAAAAGTTCAGTGCCTTCCACGTCCTTGGTGCGACAGTCCACCAGCTTGGTGGGCAAAGTGGAGGACTCGAGCGCCGTTTTTCTGCGCTGGGTCTCTTTGTGCGCCCGGGCGGAGAGGCGGGTCTTCATTTCGGCAACGATCTTCTCCTGGAGTAGCGCGCTCGCTGCCTTGTCATCTCGTTTGCTCGAGGCGAACTTCTGGGCAAGGCCCTCGGCAACAACCGCGTGCACAATGGCCTTGATTCCCGGAGTGCCGAGCACCTCTTTGGTCTGGCCTTCGAACTGTGGTTCAGGCACCCGCACGGCGACAATCGCGGTCAGGCCGGCGACGATGTCGTCCTTCTCGACCTTGTCCTTGCCGACCTTGAGGCGGCGCGCATTCTTGTCAATCTCTCCACGGATGGCCTTGACGAGCCCGGCATCGAAACCCGCCTGGTGCGTGCCGCCCTTCGGGGTTTGGATGATGTTCACAAAACTTTTTGCAACCGTGTCGTAACCGGTGCCCCACTGGACCACGACATCCACGTGCACATCCCGGGTGACGTCCGTGGATTCCAAGCGCCCCTGGGAGTCCAACATGGGAACCGTCTCGTCGAATTGGCCAGAGCCAGAAAAATGCCACGGTCCAACGACCGGTTGGTCGGGGGCCAGAAACTCGAGAAAGTCCCGGAGGCCTCCCTCAGAAGAGTAGGTGGCAACAGACTCCTCCGCGCCGCTACGGTCGTGAACCTGGATAGTCAGCCCTGGTACCAAGAATGCTGTTTGCCGGGATCTCTCGGCGAGTTCAGGGGAGGCAAAGGACGCGGTCTTGCCGAAGATCTGAGGGTCTGGCCAAAAACGGACCCTTGTTCCGGTCACACCCTTGGCGACTTTTCCGAGGCGGGCCAGTTCACTGTTATCCACGAAGGGCTCAAACGCCGAGCCAGGGCCCTTCACCCCCTCCACGTCGGTGAAGATGCCAGGCTCGCCCCGCCTGAAGGACATGCCCCAGGTGACTCCGTCGCGGTCGACTTCGACGTCCAGTCGCTCCGAAAGAGCATTCACCACCGAGGCGCCCACGCCGTGAAGACCTCCGGAGGTCGCATAGGACCCAGCCCCAAACTTCCCGCCCGCGTGAAGCTTCGTGAAGACCAATTCCACGCCGGTGAGGCCCGATTTTGGCTCGATATCCACCGGGACACCGCGCCCTCGGTCGTGCACCTCAACGCTGCCATCGGACTGCACCAGCACTGAGATTTCTGTGCCGTGACCGGCCACCGCTTCGTCGACAGAGTTATCGATGAGTTCCCACAGGCAGTGCATGAGGCCTCTTGCATCGGTAGACCCGATGTACATGCCGGGGCGCTTTCGGACAGCTTCGAGGCCTTCTAAAACTGAGAGGTGCCTGGCTGAATAGTCTGAACTTGCCACGGTCTGGGAACTCCTTGTGTCGTAACGCACCCCTGAGCATAGGCCTGGGGTGGGACACGGCACGCTCACACCGCCGAGATTCGTAACTACGCGGTAGGCGAACCTGGGAGAGTCTGACCACGAATCACAGCACAGTCGTGATGAAATGTTCCAGAACAACACCACAGGCCAAGGAGAGACAATGTCTTACGCAGCAACCGAGACCACCGACAGCGCTCTCGACCTTGTCGCGCCACTGGGCGCCGGCGACGTCTGCGACAGCTGCGGAGCGCAGGCCTATGTTCGTGTGACCCTCAGCACGGGGGAACTTCTCTTCTGCGGTCACCACGCATCGAAATACCGCGAGTCCCTCGGAGACAAGATCGTTAAGTGGCACGACGAAACAGACCGACTGCGGGATGACCGCGCGCACTAAGTCAGGCCCTCCCCTGCGGAGCGCCGAGCTCTCGCGTGTGGCGCTCGCTACCAACCTCACTGCACTTCGAGCCGAGCACGGTGACGAGGTTGTTCTTGACCTCCGGGGCGACGCTCTCGGTTGCGGTCTGGTGGAAGTGGGCACGGTGGCCGAGGGGGTAGGCATTCGGCACTGCCTCATCGATTCTTCACAACTGGCACCTAGTGGCCTTCACGCCGCTACCCCTGGCACACCCGCGGTGTCTGGCTGGTGGGACGGCCCGGGAGGACCTGTGGTGACCTTCAGCGCCACCGTTATTTCCATCAAGGCTGTGCCCTCTGGGACCCCCGTGTCCTACGGCTATGAATACACCACACCCAAGGACACCACGCTGGCTTTGGTGAGCGCCGGCTTCGCCGATGGTGTTCCCCGAGTCCCCGGCGCCACGATCGCCCTCGGCGGAGTTCTCTTCCCCATCGCCGGTCGCATAGCTATGGACCAGTGCGTGGTGGACGTGGGGAGCGCAGCGGTCACGGTTGGCGACCGAGCGATGATCTGGGGGGACTCCCCCTCCCTGGCCCAGTGGAGCTCATGGTCCAAGCGACCAGAGGCTGCGTTGCTCGCGCACCTGGGCTCACGGGTGGTGAGATCATGGCACTAGAGACACCATTCTGGCTCGATATTTCACTCGCAAACTTTCGGGCCAACGTTGCCCAAGCGCGATTACAGCTTGCCGGTAGCGCCAGGCTGATGATCGCGGTGAAGTCAGAAGCCTATGGACACGGTGGCGTTGCCATTGCGGAGGAAGCTGTTGCAGCGGGGGCGGATGCTCTCGCTGTCCTCGATATTCCCACCGGAGTGGCTCTTCGAGAGAAACTTCCCAGTGTCCCCATGCTGGCCTGGCTCATCTCGCCCCACGATGACTTTCTGGCTGCCAGCCGCGCGAATCTGACTCTGGGAATTTCACATTCCTGGCAACTGGATGCAATTGCGGAGCAGTGCCAAGGCTTGACCACAACAGTTCACCTCAAGGCTGTGGCCGGCCCTCGTCGCCCAGGCTCGGGAACTGGAAACTGCCGGGCTCATTGCGGTGGAAGGAATATGGTCTCACCTCGCAGACACGTCTCTGGAAGAAGACCAGCGCTCACTCGAACGTTTTCAGGACGCCCTCGAGGTGGCGCGGGTCGCTGGGCTCTCCCCCACCATCACCCACATCGCCGCTTCCGCAGCGGCCGAGGATGTCCCTGAGGCAAGGTTGGACATGGTCCGAATCGGTATTATCGCCTTCGGGGTCAGCCCGTTTGATGATCGCAGCGCCCAGGACCTCGGGTTTGCCCCGGTGATGGCCGCAAGGGCGCTGATTACTCACGTGGACGAGGCCGCCGGCACGCTCACGATCGGCATGGGATTTGGCCATGGGCTTATGCCACTGCCCTCGGCAACCGGATGGGTGTCCTGGCAGGGAACACGACTCCCGATCACATCTGTTGAGCTCGACCACTTCGTCGTCGAGTTGCCCGAAACCGGCAGTCCTGCTGTGGGGGACGTCGTGACACTCTTTGGTGACCCCGCCCACGGCTCACCCCTAGCCGAAGACTGGGCAACGTGGGCAGGCACGATTGGCGATGAAGTTGTAAGTGCGCTCTCGCCCGCGGTCCCCCGACGCTATGTCAACGACTAACGCCAAGCCTGGTGTTGATGGAGCCGCGCGCACGCTCGGCGAGGTCGACAACGCGCTCGTGGAAGTCGGTCGCCACGGGGGCCAACCCCCTGGCAGTGAGCATGCCAGTGACGATGTCATCCACCCAGTGGGGGTTGAGCGACAGAGCAGGTCCGCCAAGCCGGGTAGCCATCAAGGGCCCAGAAATGAGCCCTTCGGCCACAGGATAGTCACCCGATGCCGTGTCAATACTCCAGAGCGCCTGCACACCATCGTCAAGAGTGCTCCGGCCAACCTGATTGATATACCCCGCGGTCTCGCGACTCTTATAGTCGAGTCCGCTGACCTCGCCGGAGAAGCGCCCCAAGCGATAGTCAGCACTCGAGGGGAACACTCCAACACCCGGGATGACATCGCCTGCCTCAGCCACAAGGTGGTGCCCGAGGAGGTCCCAACCGGTCCCCACGGCAAAGAACCATGCGCCTTGGTCCTGCCAAGAACGCAGTGCCGGAACCAACCCCATTAGCTCGGTGGCCGCTGGCCCTGTGCTGGAGCCAGACCCGCTACCCACAGAGACGAAGTCAACGGTGCGCACCACATCAGAGGGGCCGTGAACATCAATGATTGCCACTTCGTGGCCCATGTGGCCAAGGGCCGCACCCACAATTTCGGCAGCAGCGCCGGAGCCATTAACGCCCAGCATCGAGGGCAGAACCCGGGCGATGGTGAACCAGGAGGTCATTTCGCGCCCTCCAGTTCCTTGTATCCGGCGAGGCGTCTAATCAGCATCATTTGCTCGTAGTTGACGATCGCCGTCACAGGCGCGCCTGTGTTGTGTGCGAGCCTGGAGACTGTAGTCAGGGCCTCCGCGGTGTCTTCCACGATGGCGCCATAGGGAATCCCCCGATATTCGAGAAAAAGCGCCCACTGGGCAGCTTTAGTGCCGGTGAGAACATCGACGTGATCGATAGCCCCGAGATCAACATCAAAGATCCACGAGGGGTCCGGGGTGCCCTCATCCACCGCAACCCACACGACCTCGAGCGGGCCCTCCAGGGCAGCAAGGTTGACCTGCAGGCTTGGCAAGTTCTTCATCATCGTGAGCGATATCTCACGACCCCGATAGGAAATGGTTTCCCCGCGCCCAAACACCGGTGCTTGGTGCGAGAAAGCCCGCGTAATGGCTGGTCCATCGAGTTCACTTCCCAGCGCCAACGTGGCAGCTCCGAGTGCCAGCGCCGCATCCACCGCGTAGTGAAGGCCAGGTGAGGGCAACTTCACACTGTGGACCGCCGCTCCGAGCGCTATGGTCGCCTCGTCGCTCTGCGTGGTCTCGAGCACGGCCAGTGGGCTCGGGTCTGGTGTGTGATCAAAGTCGAAAAACAACGAGGCGGCCACCAACCCGTGGATTTGGCTCGCCACTGCCACCGCGGACACATCGGTGGCGTTGGTAGAGATGCCAGCGTCTCGAAGTTCGTGGGCGAGCGCCTGCAAATTCTGGTCTGCTTGATTCACCAGAACACCTCGCTTCGCCCGAAGGGCGAGGGTTCGCAACATCCGATAGACATTCTCAGGTTCACCAAAGCGGTTGAGCTGGTCAACCTGCAGGTTCGTGACCACCACCCAATCGGGCCGAAGCAACTCGGCAATCTGTGGCCCATAGGCCTCGTCCACCTCAAGGACAGCGACATCGGCGCCGACTCTGCCAAAGAGTGAACATTGCGCCACAACAGCGGAGGCCAAACCCTGAGGCAGGTTCCCTCCAGCAGGGTTAGTAAAGACCCGAACCCCGTGCTCTGCGAGCACCGCACTCAACATCGTCGTGGTGGTCGATTTTCCGTTGGAGCCCGTGACAAAGATCACGCCGCCGGGAATCGAACCCAACGTCGTTGCCAACACATCGGGCACCAAGCGCAGAAGAATCCAACCGGGAAGAGCCGAACCTCCGCCACGCAGCCTGGTGGCAACGCGAGCAATCCTGGAGATCAGGAGAGCCCAGAAGAGTCGCATGTTTTTTACTCGAGGTAGTCGCGAAGGGCCTGAGACCGGGACGGGTGACGAAGCTTCGCCATGGTCTTCGACTCAATCTGGCGAATCCGTTCACGGGTGACACCGAAGGTGTCGCCAATTTGGTCGAGGGTTTTGGGCATTCCATCGCCGAGTCCAAAACGCATCCGAATCACTCCGGCTTCCCGCTCGGAGAGGGACTCGAGAAGCATTTCCAGCTGGCGCTGCAGCATGGTGAAGCCCACCGCGTCTGCAGGAACAACCGCCTCGGTGTCCTCGATGAGGTCACCGAACTCGCTATCGCCGTCTTCGCCAAGCGGGGTGTGAAGCGAAATGGGCTCGCGGCCATACTTCTGGACCTCAACGACCTTTTCGGGTGTCATGTCGAGTTCGCGGGCCAACTCTTCAGGGGTGGGTTCGCGCCCCAGGTCTTGCAGCATCTGGCGCTGCACTCGGGCGAGCTTGTTGATCACTTCGACCATGTGTACGGGAATACGAATGGTACGGGCCTGGTCGGCCATGGCGCGGGTAATGGCCTGACGGATCCACCAGGTGGCATAGGTGGAGAACTTAAAGCCCTTGGTGTAGTCGAACTTCTCAACGGCGCGAATCAGGCCAAGGTTTCCTTCCTGGATCAGGTCCAGGAACTGCATGCCGCGCCCCGTGTAGCGCTTGGCTAGGGACACCACAAGGCGCAGGTTGGCGCCGAGCAAGTGGTTCTTCGCGCGGTAGCCATCCTTCGTGATTTCGTGAAGCTCACGGGCGAGTTTGGTGGTCTTCTGCGAATTGGTCAGCTGAGAGAGCTTTTCCTCCGCAAACAAACCAGCTTCGATCCGCATAGCAAGCTCGACTTCTTGTTCAGCATTAAGAAGAGCGACTCGACCAATCTGCTTCAGGTAATCCTTGACCGGGTCAGCAGTGGCGCCAGTAATGGTGGTGGAAATAATGGGCGCGTCATCGTCATCCGAACTCGAAAGAACAAGGGCTCCTTGCGGGAGCACTGGAACTTCTTTCTCGTCTTCATCTTCTTCGGGCTCATCTTCGAGAGCAGCTTCAGCTAAAGCTGCGATGACCTCAGCTCCAAGTTTGATCGCAACGTCATCAGAGACCACCTCAACCACATCGTCGCCATCAACCAAAACTTCGATGTCATCATCAAGATCAATGTCGACATCCTCGACGACACCACCAGCGGCGATTGCCGTGGACGGTGCGGCCTTTGCGCTCTTGGTGCCGGCTGGCGCAGGCTTCTTGGCTGCGGGTGCCGCCTTGGCGGGTGTGGCCTTCTTCGCTGGCGTCTTAGTCGCAACAGTCTTGGCTGGGGCCGCCTTCTTGGCCACCGGCTTAGCGGCAACCTTCGCAGGCGCCTTCGCGGCTGGTTTCGCGGCCGTCTTGGCGGCGGGCTTGGCCGCAGTCTTGGACACAGGCTTCGCCGGAGCCTTGGTCGTCGTTGGCTTCGCTGCTGCCGTCTTAGGGGCAGCAGGCTTCT
>JBIILX010000051.1:0-8920 GCA_044338275.1 Pontimonas sp. | reverse complement strand
GGATGGTGAAATCGGAAGCGCCCAGGACTTCCTTGCCATCGCGCCTGATTTCTACGCCAGAGCCCACCACGATGTCGGTCATTGGGCTACTCCTCGCACGAGAAGACGAGTGAGGTTTTTGCCACCCAACAGAGCAAAGAACAGAACAATGGGCACCAAGGCCATGGTGGCTGACGCTGCGGTGCCAAAGTGATAGCTGATCGTGAGGCCCAACCACACCGAGACCACGCCCACAACCGCTGCAACCACCATCATCTGCACCACACTGCGAGAAAGCAGGCTGGCCACAGCCGGTGGTCCCACCAGCAGGCCAAAGACCAAAAGCGTACCCACCGACTGATAGCTGCCAATCACGGCCAGTGCGATCAACGCAAGCAATGCTGCGTGAGTGAACCCCGGGCGCATTCCCAGGAGCTCAGCCTTCTCCTTATTGAGGCTCAACGCCAAGAGAGGGCGATAAAGGACCACAACTGCGATGAGAACAATGGCCAAGAGCACCAACTGGCTATAGATCCCCGTCCACGTCACACCCAGGGCGTCGCCGAACAGAATGCTGGTCAAGCTCCCGGAGTAAGAATCGAGTTGGGAGATGATCACAACACCCAAAGCGAGCATTCCCACGAACAGCAGGCCAATCGAGGTGTCCTCACCGAGCACCGTTTTGCGCTGGACGAGCTCAATCGCAACCACCATGACCAGCGCTGCCACAGCAGCGCCAATGAAGGGGTTGACATCGAGCACCACCGCTGCAGCAATACCCGGGATGATTCCGTGAACAAAGGCGTCGCCAAAGAAACTCATACCCCGAAGAACCAACCAGGTGCCGACGGCCGAGGCCATCAAAGCGGCAAGAATTCCACCCCACAAAGCTCTCTGCTGAAAGCCGAGTTCAAACGGAGCTAGCCACCATTCCACAGGCTTAGTCTGTCAGGGCATCGGCAATCAACGCAGCGTTCAGCGCCATCATCGAGATGTAGTCCTCTGCTCCGCTGCCAGGGCCACCCAGGCTTCCCACAAACAAAGGAACCACGGTGATGTCGCGGCCAACTTCAGCCGCTAGAGATGCCACAACATCCGAGCCGGTAGCAGTATTGGCGAAGATCGCGGGGACATTTTCTCGCTCAATGACCTCTACCAACTCAGCCAACTCTCGAGAGCTGGGGTCAGAGAGTGTTGAGCCACCGGGAATGACAACTCCCGCGACATGAAAGTCATAACGGTCGGCGAAATAGCCGAAGGCATCGTGGTCAGTCACAAGAATCCTCGACTCCGCGGGAATCACTTGCAATGCGGCGACCACAGCCGCCTCAGCGCTGCGAATATCAGTCGCCACGCTCACTCCACAGTCTTCGTAGTCACTGACCCCGGTCGCGCTCGCGAGTTCTGAGCCAATGAGCTTTGCGGCAGTCGCCATCCGCTCCATGTCGAACCAGAAGTGGGGATCAAAGTCCCCGTGCTCGTGCTCATCCGCCGGTTCATCGCTGTGGTCGTCACCGTGATCGTCACTGTGATCTTCGGCAAACGCCAGAGGGTCAACACGTTCAGCGACATGGAGGACATTCACTCCGTCGGTCTCCAGGCTCTCCAGAACCGCCACAAGGCCCTCTTCCAAGAAAAGGCCGTTCGCAACAACCAGCTCGGCATTACTCATCGCGGCGACCTGCTCTGAGGAAGGCTGGAAATCATGGGGGTCAGCGCCAATGGGCATCACCACAGTCATCGACGCATCGGACCCCACAGCGCAGGTGAGAATGTCCCCGACAACACTGCCCAGAATGTTTGTGGTCACAACAACGGATGCTCCCTCGAGGGCAGGAGTAGAGCTGAGGTCCGAGCTTGGTGCGTCGGAGGGCTCGCTTTGCCCGGTGGCAGAGCATCCTGCAAGCACGAGAAGAGAAGTACTGAAAAGAGCGAAGGCAACGCGGTGAATGGTCATGCCCTCACCGTAGTCCTTATTGATAATGATTGTCAACATCAATCAAGGAGTAGGGCTGGCTCCTCCATGACGCTCGCAACATCCGCAACAAACTTGCTGGCCACATCCCCGTCAACCACGCGGTGATCAAAGCTCGCCGCAACCGTGGTCACCATGCGAGCGCGCACCTCGCCATCAACAACCCAAGGCTTTGGCTTGATCGTTCCGAGCGCAACAATCGTGACCTCGCCCGGGTTCAGGATCGGCGTTCCAGTGTCAACGCCGAACGATCCCAGGTTGGTAATCGTGATGGTTCCCGAGGACATATCCTCAGGGGTCGTCTTCCCGTCACGAGCTGTCAAGGTCAACTTCTCCAACGCCATAGCCAAATCGCGAAGACTCAACGTGTGGGCTTCCTTGACGTTCGGAACAATCAACCCACGGGGGGTTGCCGCAGCAACACCAAGGTTTACGAAGTGGTGAACGATAATCTCGCTGTCAGTCCACGTCGAATTGACAGTGGGGTTTCGCTGAACCGCCCAAATCATGGCCTTCGCCATCACCAACAAGGGCGAGACTTTGATGCCGGCAAAATCGGGCGAAGCCTTCAAGCGCTTCACGAAATCCATCGTCCGTGTGGCGTCCACGTCAACGAATACGGAGACGTGGGGGGCCTCAAACATGCTCTTGACCATCGCCTGCGCGATGGCCTTGCGAACGCCCTTGACCGGAATGCGATCTTCGCGATTCTCCGGCCATTTCGGTGTCTCGAGGTTTCTAAAGACGGCGGCCTGGCCGGCGTGCCGAGTAACGTCCTCGCGCATAACCTCGCCGGCAAGGCCAGTGGCCACGACCGAGGAAAGGTCAACGCCCAAGTCCTTGGCAAGCTTTCGGATGGGGGGCTTGGCGATGATGGGAACCGCCTCGACTACCGGCAGATCAGGGCGGGTAGCGGGTGACGCGGTCGCCGTCTCGGCGGCCTGAGCTCCCCGGCGCCTGCGCGAAACCGGGTTCGAGGGGCCAGTTCCATAACCGACAAGATTCTTGGGGGACGGCTCAGCGCTGTCGTTACTGACGCTTCCCTCGGCATCGGCGACCGCGTCGACGACACCGTCGGGGGCGGGCATTGCGGCTCCGCCCTCACCCTCAACGGAGATGATCGGTGCGCCCACCTGAACGGTGTCGCCCTCTGCTGCGAGCAACTCGTGCACGACGCCTTCGAACGGGGAAGGCAGCTCGACTAAGGACTTCGCAGTCTCGATTTCACAGACGATTTGGTTGACGCTGACCGTGTCGCCAGGCTTTACGCGCCACGACACGATTTCGGCCTCGGTGAGGCCCTCGCCCACGTCGGGCAGGGGGAAGGTGAAGAGCGACACGATTACTCCTTAACACTCATCATCAGTAAGCCAGGCTTCGGTCCACGGCGTCAAGTATGCGATCGGTGTCAGGCAGGTAAACACCCTCGAGCTTGGCAGGGGGGAAGGGAGTATCAAAACCGCTCACCCGGAGCACCGGCGCTTCCATCACGTAAAAGGCCTTCTCGGTCAGAGTCGCAGCAATCTCGCTCCCGACACTGACATTGCCGGGTGCTTCCTGCGCAACAACGGCCCGGCCTGTTTTTCTCACGGAATCAAGAATCGTTGTGTAGTCGATGGGCGAGAGAGACCGAAGGTCGACCACTTCGATGCTCACGCCCTCGCTCTGGGAAATCTCAGCAGCCTGAAGCGCAACAGTCACCATGGCGCCGTGAGCAATAAGGGTGACATCGCCACCCTCGCGAACGACACGTGCGTGGTGCATCGACACACCAGATTTCTCGTCGTCGATTGGGCCCTTGTGCCAATAGCGGCTCTTGGGTTCCAAATAGATGACGGGGTCTTGAGAGGTGATGGCCTCTTGAATCAACCAGTAAGCATCGTGCGGGGTGGAGGGCGAAACCACTCGGAGGCCAGCAGTGTGAGCAAAATATGCTTCGGGGCTTTCTTGGTGGTGTTCCACAGCACCAATGTGGCCGCCATAGGGAATACGGATCACCACGGGAAAAGCCTGAGAGGATTCGTGGCGCATCGTTAGCTTCGCCAACTGGGACACAATCTGGTCGAAGGCCGGATAGACAAACCCGTCGAACTGAATCTCACACACGGGTCGATATCCACGCATGGCCAGGCCAATCGCCGAACCAACAATCCCCGACTCCGCCAGCGGGGTATCAATCACGCGCGAGGGGCCAAATTGTTCTTGAAGCCCTTCGGTCACCCGGAACACGCCACCAAGCTGCCCGATGTCTTCACCCATCACCAGCACCTTGCTATCCGCGATCATCGCGGCCTTGAGTCCCTCGTTGATGGCCTTTGCCATAGGAATGTCGGTCACGATGTCCCCTGCTCAAAAGACGACAGGTAGTTCTCGAGCCACGCCGCCTGGTCTGCCACCACAGGGTGGTCTTCAGTGAATACATGGGCAAAAATGTCCGTGGTCGGCGGATTCTCGAGAGTCAGCGTGCGCTTTCTAATGTCCGCAGCAAAGTCTTCTGCCTCACTGTCCACTGAGTCGAAGAAGCCCTGCTCAACCCCTAACCCCTTGAGGTAAGAGCGGAAGCGGTCAATAGGGTCGTGTGCTTGCCAGAACGCCAACTCGTCTTCGTCGCGATACTTGGTCGGATCATCGCTGGTGGTGTGTGCACCGATGCGATACGTCATCGCCTCAATGAACTGAGGCCCTTGGCCCGATCGGGCCTGGTCCATCATGATGCGCGTTGCCGCGTAACTCATCAGCACGTCATTGCCGTCAATCTGAACGCTCGGAATTCCAAAGCCGGCCGCGCGTTCAAAAAGTGGCGTCCTGGACTGAACTCTGACCGGCACCGAAATAGCCCAGTGGTTGTTCTGCAGGAAGAAAACCTGGGGTGTTTGGAAGCTCTGCGCAAAAACCATTGCTTCATTGGTGTCGCCCTGGCTTGTTGCGCCATCGCCGAAATAGACAATGACTGCCTCGTCCTTCTCAAGATCGCCCGTCGAGCACGCACCATCAAAACCAATTCCCATGGCGTACCCGGTGGCGTGAAGCGTGTGAGACCCAATGACCAAGGTGTAGAGGTGGAAGTTATTGGTCTTCTTCGGATCCCAACCTCCGTGCGTGAGCCCTCGGAGCATCCGAAGAATGTCGCCTAGGTCAACACCCCGGATGTAAGCAACCGAGTGCTCGCGGTAGGCGGGAAAGATGTGGTCTTGGGGTCTACTGGCAAAGGCCGATCCCACCTGGGCCGCCTCTTGGCCGATGCTTGGCACCCACAGAGCCATGTGGCCCTGGCGTTGAAGGTTCCCCGCTTCGATATCAAAGCGGCGCACCACGCTCATCACACGATAGAACTCTCGAAAGTCTGCCTCGGTGAGGTGAGCAATAGCATCCTGGTACGCCTCGGTGCGGTCATTCACGACAAGGGTTCCATCAGGAGCCAAAAGTCGAAGGGTGTGCTCCGTGTACGGCATGGAACTAATCTAGCGGCGCCAAGCGCCGAGGACCCGTCAGTGTCCTACAACGGGTTTCGCATTTCGCCGTAACTTACCCACAGCGCTTTGGTGTTTCGTGCTACCGCAGGCCATCATTGATTCATGCTTCGATTCTTCGTACGACTTGCCGTCAACTCCATCGCTTTAGCAATTGCCGTCTGGATTGTGCCAGGCCTGACGATGGTTCCCTACGCAGAAGGAGAACCCATTGTCGTGGGCGGACCAAGTCTTGAACTGGTCCTGAGCTATCTCTTCATCGCCCTGGTCTTTGGACTCATCAACGGCATTATCGGCAACGCGATTCGCATTGTCGCCTTCCCCCTCTATGTCATCACCCTCGGACTCATCGCACTCATAGTGAACGGTTTGCTTCTGCTCCTGGTCAATCTGATTTCCACGTGGCTCACCTTTGGTTTGTTTGTCCAGGACTACTACTGGGGCATCATTGGTGCTCTGGTACTCAGTCTCTCCGCATGGATTATTGGAATGCTGTTGCGTCCCTTGACGAAAAAACCCCGTTAGGAATCGACGTCCCGGGTCGCCCGGAAATAGCTCGGCCTGGCTGTTGCCACACCCCCGCTGAATTCCGGAAGTTGTGAGCTCGCAGGTGAGCGATCAAGCTCCGCAGCGGTTGCCGCATAACGCTCCACGGAGTGAGCGTCCGCTACATCACCTAGCGCGGCTCCGCTGTGGCGGAACACGCCCACCACCCGTGTGGGCTCCACCCTCCCGCCCAGCGGGGGAACAACGTCATCGGTGTGAGCAATAGACACGGCGGGATAGTCACCATGAATCGGCGTCCCGCCAAGCGGTGCCCCCACGGTGATCAGCCCGGTTGTCGTATAGCGCCCGGATTCTGCGAGGCGAGCAGCAATCACTCCGCCCTGGGAGTGCCCCACGAAAGTGACCCTGTCACCCTCGCGAACGCCGGAGCGCCTCAAGGCCATCTCCACCGCCACCCACGACGCAGAGCCCAGGCCCGCCACCAACGCAATATTGCTCTCTAAGTCAAAGGGGTTCGACGTGTGGCCAACACCCCAATCACTGGTCCCGGCGATGAACACCTCGGTGCTGACAAGTCCGCCCTCTCCGGAATATCGCTCAATCCTGATCGGAGTATGGGAGGGGGGAATGCGGTGGATTCTCTCTTCAACACTCGAGGCTTGAACCACCGGGGTGTCTCGCCCGATAACCCACGGGTGGATTCGGACGGCGCCCGCCGCCCCAGTGGGGCCAAGGATCGCGCCCGCAGCAACCGGGAGCCCCCACTTGGCCCACTCGGCAGCCGGATAGTGACCGCTCATACCGGCGATGGCAGTAGCCAAGAGTCGCTCTCGAGGGGCCACAAATGTGGCCACGCGAGCCCTCTCCTGATCCGCGCTTGCCCTGGCATACGCCCACAGGGCCCGTGATAGCCGCGTCGCTTCTGTGCCCAAGTCCTCTACCCGTCTCGAGTGCCGGGCGACAACCTGCCAGTCCATCGATGCCCACGGGTCTTCACTAGGAACAGAGAGCCGACCGAGTGCCCTCGCCACCTCGGCGCAGTCTCTCGCCACGCGGGCCAAACCATCGGCGAGCGCCACCACGTGCTCCTGGGCGACAAAAACTCCGTAGGGGCCAGTGATCCACAGAGGCTCATTGCTCACAGCCTGGCCATCACAGAACGAATCCCCGCATACTCCCCAGCCACTCCGAGCGCCCTGGCAACGTCGCGCAGATCAGTCTCTAGTCCTTGTACATGGCGCCCACATTCGCGCTCGGCAGGCCCACCCCAGTGGCCAGGCTGGCGTGCCGATTCCAGGAAACTGGCAATCCGGCGCAGTTGCTGCGCTTGATTGGCCACAACTTCTCTGCTTGTGGAACTCACCTTGACCCCCGAGTGGCGACGATGGAAACCGCGTCAGTCTGTCCCACGACAAGCGACCGGTGACTACCCACAGCCAAGCCGCCTGAACATTGGAGGCACCAGCTCCTCGTGGACAGCCAAGAAGTAGGGAAGAATAGGAGGGGATACTCCCTCGTGAGGAAGGTGACCATGTCACAGTTGGGCCACCAGCCATTGAGCCCGCTCGATGGGCGCTACCGCGAAGCCACCGCACCTCTAGCCGAGTTCTTCTCGGAGGCAGCGCTGAACAGAGCCCGAGTGCGGGTCGAGATCGAATGGCTCATTCGCTTGTGTGCCGAGGGCGTTGCGGGAACTACCCCTCTGCCGAAGGCGACCATCACACGACTACGCGACGTAGTCGCTCACTTTTCCAGTACTGATGTCGACGCCATTGCAGCGTATGAAGTCACAACGAAACACGATGTCAAAGCCGTCGAGTACTTCGTACGCGACGTTTTGAGCGCCGAAGGCTTGGAGAGTTTGCATGAGCTTGTTCACTTCGGGTGCACGAGTGAAGACATCAACAATGTCGCCTACGCTCTTGTCGTGCGCGATGGGATTGCGTCGGTCTGGCTTCCCGCCCTGATTCGTGTTCACGAATCGCTTCGCACTCTTGCGGTGTCCTGGAAAGAGCAGCCGATGCTGGCGAGAACCCACGGCCAGCCGGCAACCCCCACCACCATGGGCAAAGAGATTGCCGTGTTTGCACACAGGCTTTCCTCCATCATCGAACGGGTGTCGACCCAGAAGTATTTGGCCAAGTTCAGCGGCGCTACCGGCACTTTCTCCGCCCACGTGGTCGCCGAGCCCTCGGTCAATTGGCCGGTAGTCAGCAGAAAATTTGTGGAAGACCTGGGGCTCACCTGGAATCCGCTGACCACACAAATTGAATCCCACGACGCTCTCGCTCAGGTCTTGGGATCGATCAGTCACGGAAACAAGATCCTCCACAACTTCGCCACCGACATGTGGAGCTACATTTCGCTGGGCTATGTGAGCCAAATTCCTGAACCCGGCGCCACGGGTTCATCCACCATGCCTCACAAAATCAACCCGATTCGCTTTGAAAATGCAGAGGCCAACTTCGAAATCTCGAGCGCTCGGCTGGATAGCCTCGCAACGACTCTGGTCACCTCGCGTCTGCAACGAGATCTCACCGATTCGACGACGCAGAGAAATATTGGTGTTGCGATTGGCCACTCACTGCTGGCACTGACCAATATTCACAGGGGTCTCGGCGACATTGATCTCAACACCGACGCCTTCGCTGCTGACTTGGCTGCCAACTGGGAAGTGCTGGCCGAGGCTGTCCAGACCGTCATCCGGGCAGAGATTGTCCGAGGATCATCACAGCTGAAAGACCCCTATGCGGTGGTCAAAGACCTCACCAGAGGGCAGAAAATCTCCGAAGCGGACCTGCGGAAATTCATTGACGGCCTTGATGTGTCTGACCACGCCAAAGCATCGCTGGCTTCGCTCACCCCCGAGCTCTATACGGGTCTTGCGTCCGCGCTCGTGGACTATCTAGAGGCCCTTTAGTCGTTTCCTGTGCCGGGGCTCTCGAGTTGGCCCTCTGGCGTTGAGTTAGGGCTAACGGCCAGTACCAAC
>JBIILX010000006.1:0-26748 GCA_044338275.1 Pontimonas sp. | reverse complement strand
GAACACCCTCGGATAAATTCGCAAAAACTCAAGGCGACCGAGAGGCTTCAACAGCAATACGTCCACCAGCCCGTCCACCAGGCTGGCCTCTGGCGTGACTTTCATGCCCCCACCAAAGCTTTGCGAGTTGGCCACGGCAACCAGGAGATAGTTTCCCGAGAAATCCTTGCCATCAATGGTGACCTCATACGACAAGGGCTTGAGCTTCCACAACTCGATCAGCAGCGCCACCGTGTAGCGGTGGCGGCCCTTCGGGAACTTAATCGCGTTGGCCCGCTCGTTGACGATGGCATCGAAACCCGCGGAGAGCACACAGACATAAGGGGTCTCCTCGCCATCTGGCCCCTGAGAGACTGCGACATCAATCTTCCGGGCTTTCTTGGCCGCAAGGAAATGCGCTGTAGCCGCGGAAATCGACCCCAGCGGAATACCTAAGTGCCTAGCTAAATCATTACCGGTGCCAGCGGGGATGATCCCCAGTGGGATCCCCGCTTGGGTGGCAAGGTCAACACCGAGATGGGCCATCCCATCCCCACCGACCACGACCAGCACGGAATCCTTGCGCAATGCCGTTTGGGTCTTCGTGCGCAAATCTTCGTAACTGCCTTCTTGGATGCCAACAACGTTGTGTCCCGCTGCAACGAGATGGTCAATCACCGCGCGACCGGCGCCCTGATTCTTCCCGAACGACGCTTGGGGATTAATCGCAACAACCAGATGCCGCGCTGTCTTCGGTGACATAGTCACTCATTATGGCGGTTGCCAGAGGCAACGCAGAGCAGTACTTGCTGGGGTGCCTGGACTCGAACCAAGAACAACTGAACCAGAATCAGCCGTGTTGCCAATTACACCACACCCCACCGCGACGGGAATTATCCCTGTTGTGGACACGACATACTCTAGCGCACCCCTAGAGGGTGGCGCGAAGAGCACGCAATCGCTGAAGGCTCGACTCTTTTCCGAGCACCTCCATCGACTCAAAGAGCGGCGGGCTGACGCGCGCTCCCGAGATTCCCACACGCACTGGCCCAAAGGCATGCCTCGGCGATACTCCGAGCGATTCCACAAGCGCCTCACGCAGTGTTGCCTCAAGATTGGCGGTAGCCCAGTCCTGGAGGGGCTCGAGGGCCGCAAGTGCTGCATCAAGAACGGTGGGCGCTTGATCACCGAGTGTTGACCGAGCGTCATCAGCGATGACGAGCTGGTCATCGGTGGTGAACAAGAACGCAACCATCGGTGGCACTTCGCCCAGCAGCGCAACGCGCTCCTGGACGTGAGGCAAAATGCCCTTCAGAATCTCGTGGTCCCTCGGATCTGGGGACTCACCGACCACCCCCGCCTTCTGGAGATAGGGCAGGCAACGCTTGGCGAAGTCTTCTGCGCTCAGCGCTCGAATGTGATCCCCGTTGATGGCCTCGGCTTTCTTCACATCAAAGCGCGCCGGGTTGGGGTTCACGTCCGCCACGTCGAAGGCTTCGATCATTTCTTGCATGCTAAACACGTCGCGGTCGGCCGCGAGTGACCAACCCAGCAGCGAGAGATAGTTGAGCAGGCCCTCGGGAATAAAGCCTCGGTCACGGTGATGGAAAAGATTCGATTCGGGGTCACGCTTGGAGAGTTTCTTGTTGCCCTCCCCCATCACGTAGGGCAGGTGGCCAAATCGTGGGATGTGACTGGTGATGCCCACATCAATAAGCGCTCGATACAACGCAATTTGGCGTGGCGTCGAGGACAAGAGGTCTTCGCCCCGCAAGACGTGAGTCACACCCATGAGTGCATCATCGACGGGGTTCACAAAGGTATAGAGCGCTTGGCCACCAGCACGCACGACTACGAAGTCCGTTGTCGCGCCAGCGGGGAAGCTGACTTCACCCCGAACCAGGTCATCAAAACTCAGATCACCCTCTGGAACCCGCAGGCGTAAGGCTGGCTCGCGCCCTTCAGCCCGGTACGCCTGCTTCTGCTCCTCGGTCAAATCCCGCTCGTGGTTGTCATAGCCCTGCTTGGGGTCACGACCCATCGCTTCGTTGCGGGCAGTCATCTCGTCAGCGGTGACATAGCTCTCATAGAGGTGGCCGGAGGCCAGCAGGGTGTCTATGACGCCCTGATAGATCTCGCCTCGCTGCGACTGACGGTAAGGCTCGTGAGGGCCGCCGACTTCAACACCCTCGTCCCAGGTGAGTCCCAACCAGCCCAGCGCATCGAGGAGTTGGTGGTAGCTCTCTTCGCTATCGCGCTCTTGGTCGGTGTCTTCAATACGAAACACGAAAGTTCCGCCCGTGTGTCTGGCGTAGGCCCAGTTAAAGAGCGCGGTGCGCACGAGGCCCACGTGTGGCGTCCCGGTGGGCGAGGGGCAAAAGCGCACTCGCACATCCGCGCCGGTCGCTTTGGAGAAGAAGTCGGTCATTACCACCCCAGTCTAGGAGGCCTAAATGTCAAAGGTCGGAACCTCGCTCGCGGCGCTCACCGGTGGGGTGGCCTGGCGCCTGGTCATCAATACTCTGAACACCACTGCTGCCACCAGCACAAGAGCCACAAAGGACAAACCGTCGTAGCCGAGGAACGCCAGGGCAACTCCCGCCAGCGCGCCACCGGCAGCTCCTGAACCGCTCATGACCAGGTCAGAGATTCCTTGAACCTTAGGTCTGCGAGCAATCGAGGTGGACTCGGTCAGCAAGGTCGATCCCGCCACCGTTGCAGCACTCCACCCAAGACCCAGCAGCACGAGACCCCCAACAACAGCCATCTCGTTCTCGGAACCAAATCCGGTGAGGAGCAAACTGACTACGAGAATCACTTGACCGACAAGAATCGTCGGTGTCCGACCGAGACGGTCTGACATCACACCAAATACTGGGGCCAGGGCATACATGCCGGCGATGTGGAGACTGATCGTGAAGCCCACAATCGCGAGGGATGCGCCGTGGTGAACGAGGTGAACCGGCGTCATCGCCATCACAGCAACCATCGTTGCGTGAGACAGCGCAATCGAGACAATTGCGGTCCGCATCATGATGCGGTTGTCCTTCACATCCGCCCCACCGGGCTTGCCAGCGCGAGCAGCGCTGGCAGCACGCTCCTGAGCCAGCAACAGGGGGTCTGGTCGCAGAGCGAAAAAGTAGAGGAGGGCGGCCGATGCTTGAGCGATTGTCGTCAAGACAAACGGACCGGAAAGTTCGGGTAACCCCAGCAGGCCACCGAGGAATTCACCGGGGGTGATGAGGTTTGGCCCAGACACAGCGCCCACTGTCGTCGCCCACACGACGAGGGATAGGTCGCGGCCTCTGGTTGTCGGCTCAGAAAGGTCGGTGGCGGCAAAGCGGGACTGAAGGTTGACAGCCGTTCCCACCCCCACCAGTGCAAGACCGGGCAGCAGGAGAAAAACCGTGCCAAGAATGCTCGCGATGATGGTCACGACACCGCCAAAGGAAGCGAGCAGCGCACCGGTAGTCAACGACACCGATCGTCCTTTACGGGCTGCAAGCCTCGCCAAGGGAACAGCCGCGAGGGCGGCCCCCAAAGTTGCTGAGGTCGCAGCGAGGCCTGAAAACCCATCGGAGCCGGCGAGCCTGCCGACCATGATGGCGCCCACGGCAAGCGTTGCCCCCATACCCAAACCGGCCATCACTTGGCCGAGCATCAAAACCGTTCGAACTCGACGCTGAAGTGCAGGAATCGAAACGTTAGAAGTTGCGGTCATCACGATTCTTGGCCGGGTTCGACAGCGTGCCCAAACCCTCAATCGTGATGTCGATGGTTTGTCCATCGACAAATCCACCAAGGCCAGACGGAGTGCCGGTGCAGATCACGTCGCCCGGCAACAGCGTCCACACGTCGGAGCAGAAGGCGATGATTTCTGGGATCGAGTGGAGTAAGTCCTTGGTGTTGCCTTTGCGCCGAAGCTCACCACCGACGAAGGTCTCAATTTCGAGGTTGAAAGGATCGATGTCCGTGTCGACGTAGGGCCCCAGTGGACAGAAAGTGTCATAGCCCTTGGCTCTCGCCCACTGACCATCCGCAAACATGACATCACGCGCGGACACATCATTGGCAATGGTGAACCCAAAGACCACATCGCGCCAATCTTCAGCCTTGACTCGCTTCGCGATAGAGCCAATGACAATGGCAAGTTCGCCCTCGTGGACGATGCGGCCCTCCACCGGAGGAATGATGATGGGGTCCCCTGGTCCAATCACGGCGGTGTTGGGCTTCAAGAAAATCAGCGGGTTGTCTGGCCCGTCGTGGTTCATGTCCTGAGCGTGCTCGGCGTAGTTCATGCCCACACAAATCACTTTGGACCGAGGGATGACAGGAGCAAGAATTCGTACCGAGTCCTGGGCAACACGAACTTCGGTGGGATTGATGCCGTGATAGAGAGGGTCGCCAGCCAAGACAACAAACTCATCACCATCAAGAATCCCGTATTGGGGTTCTCCCTCGGACTGACTGAACCGTGCGACCTTCATATCTTTAGCGTAGCGAGTAAGGGCTAGGCGTTTTGGTCCTGCTTCTTGAGCCTCGAGGTGAGTCGCGCACGCATGGTTTGGTCAAGCTCGACCTTGCGAATGCGCACGATTTCCGGTGTCACTTCAACGCACTCGTCTTCACGAGCGAACTCCAAGGACTCTTCCAACGACAGCTCACGCGGTGGGGTGAGACGCTCGAGCTCTTCCGCGTTGGAGGACCGGATGTTGTTGAGCTTCTTCTCTTTCGTGATGTTGACATCCATGTCATCAGCCCTGGAGTTCTCGCCCACAACCATGCCTTCATAGACAGCCTCGGTGGGCTTCACAAAGAACGACATGCGCTCCTGCAGAGTCATCATGGCGTTCGTGGTGACCACACCGGTGCGATCAGCAACGATGGAGCCCGAGTTGCGGGTGACAATGGATCCTGCCCAGGGGGCAAATCCTGCAGAGATGGCGTTGGCAATTCCCTGACCCCTGGTCAGCGTGAGGAAGTCAGTTCTAAAACCGATCAAGCCTCTGGAGGGAACGGTGAACTCCATGCGAACCCAGCCAGTGCCGTGGTTGGACATGGTGTCCATGCGGCCTTTCCGGGATGCGAGAAGCTGAGTAATGGCACCCACGAAGTCTTCAGGGGCGTCAATCGTCAAGGCTTCAAAAGGCTCGTGAGTATGGCCATCCACCTTCTTGGTGACAACCTGTGGCTTGCCCACAGTCAACTCAAAGCCTTCGCGGCGCATGTTCTCCACGAGGATCGCGAGAGCCAGTTCGCCTCGCCCCTGGACCTCCCAGGCATCGGGTCGACCGACATCAACGACTCGGATCGACACGTTTCCAATGAGCTCACGATCGAGACGGTCCTTGACCATGCGAGCGGTGAGCTTGTGACCCTTGACCACACCGGCCAAGGGCGAGGTGTTGGTGCCAATGGTCATCGAGATCGCTGGCTCATCAACCGTGATGGCTGGCAGGGGCCTCACATCGTTCGGATCAGCAATGGTTTCACCAATGGTGATCTCCTCGATGCCAGCAACTGCACAAATATCACCAGCGGTGGCCTTCTCGGCGGGGTAACGCTCGAGGGCCCTGGTCTTGAGAAGCTCGGTAATACGGACGTTCTGGACCGTCCCGTCGTGGCGAACCCACGCAACCGTCTGTCCCTTAGTCAGCTCTCCGTGGAAAATGCGCAGAAGCGCAATACGGCCCAAGAAGGGTGAGGCATCCAAGTTGGTGACGTGAGCCTGCAGGGGGTGCTCGTCATCAAAGTGAGGCGGTGGGATGTGGGCAAGAATTGCCCCAAAGAGAGGCTCTAGGTCGCCATTGTCGGGCAAGGAACCGTTCGCTGGCTGGTTCAGGCTCGCAGCGCCCTCGCGACCAGAGGCATAAATGATCGGGAGCTCAAGAAGTGCGTCAACATCAACATCTGGCACCTCATCGGCCAGGTCAGAGGCAAGACCCAGCAGCAGATCCTGTGTTTCGTGGACAACAGCGTCAATGCGGGAGTCAGGACGGTCCGTCTTGTTGACGACCAAAATCACGGGCAACTTGGCGGCAAGCGCCTTGCGCAACACAAAACGAGTTTGTGGCAGTGGGCCCTCACTAGCGTCGACCAGCAGAACAACGCCGTCAACCATGCTGAGGCCTCGTTCCACCTCGCCACCAAAGTCAGCGTGGCCGGGGGTGTCAATCACGTTGATGGTGATGTCTTTGCCACCGGAGTGCGGACCGTTGTAGGTAACAGCAGTGTTCTTGGCAAGAATCGTGATGCCTTTTTCTTTTTCCAGGTCACCCGAGTCCATAGCGCGATCGGCAGCGGCCGCGTGAGCGGAGAAGGACCCGGTCTGGGTCAGCATGGCATCAACCAGGGTTGTCTTACCGTGGTCAACGTGGGCGACGATGGCGACATTGCGCACGTCATCGCGAGTGGCTAACGCCATGAGAACTTCCTTTGCATTACTGGGCGTGGAGGATGCAGAAACGATCTCCATCGAGCCCTGCTCCCCCATCCTACCCGCCACACAGCCTGGCGCCTTAGCATGGGGCCATGGCGAGAAACGTAGCGCTCAAGTCTCACGTCCTCATTTATGACGGCGACTGTGCTTTTTGCACCCTCTGGGTGAATCGTTTGCGCTCCTGGTTGCCCTCTTTTCCAGAAGCAAAGACATCGCAGAGCATCTCCCTGGATGATTACGCTCTGAGTGCTGACGATGTCGCACAGTATGCGTGGTACATCACGGGAACCCACCAGTACGCCGGCCACTTGGCGGCAAGCGCGCTTTTGCGTGCACAACCCGTGCTGTGGCTTCGGCTCCTCGGTGTCCTCATCGCGCTCCCCCCAATCTCGTGGGTGGGGGCCCTTGTCTATGCATTTGTTTCTCGCTTCCGCCATGCACTGCCCGGTGGAACACCGACCTGTGACCCCGCACTTCCGAAGACCTAGTTCGTGAGTAAAGCGCGCCTCATCGTTGAGGTTCTTCTGGTCTTGGGCCTCAGCCTCGGGATGAGTGCTCTCTATTCGATTGTCAGTATTTCGGTTCGCCTCTCCCGGGAGGTGGCGCTGTCTGAACAAACGGCGACACTGAATCGCTCGCTGAGTGACTACGAGTGGGCAGACTTCATTTACCAAATCTTGGGGATCGCGTCGTCCCTGGTTCCCGTTGCCCTGGTGATGTATCTGCTGTGGCAGGCGCAGCCACCGCGCTTGGGAGCGCTCGGCATTGACGCGACCAGACCAGGGCGCGATGTGGCCTGGGGGTTTGGGCTTGCCGCCATGATTGGAATTCCAGGCCTGGGGCTCTACCTGCTCGGTCGGGAACTAGGCCTGACGGTGACCGTTGTGCCAAGCGCACTGGATGAGTACTGGTGGAGCATTCCCATGCTGGTTCTGCTGGCCCTTCGGGCGGGGCTCTTGGAAGAGATCATTGCGGTGGGCTACCTGTTCAATCGCCTACGCCTGCTCCACGTCCCCGTCATCGGCATCATTGTCATTCAGGCCTTCTTGAGGGCGACCTATCACCTCTATCAAGGCTTTGGGGCGTTCCTGGGCAACTTCGTCATGGGCCTGGTCTTTGGCTATTGGTACGCAAAAACCGGACGCTTGGTGCCACTCCTTGCCGCCCACACTCTTATTGATGTGGTGGCTTTTGTGGGATATCCGCTCGCTATGGATGCTTTCCCGGAAATTCTCGGGAACGTGGGTTAGGTTGAACCCTCGTGACTAATCCCGATGTTGGCCAACGCGCCCCCGACTTCACTCTTCCCGGCATCGAGGTGGTGGATGGTGAGCCAGTGAAGGCTCACTTCACCCTCTCCGAGCGCCGCGGCCACCCGGTAATCCTCGCTTTTTATCCAGCCGATAACTCTCCTGGCTGCACCGCTCAGCTCTGCAGTTACCAGGATGAGTTGGATAGCTTCACGGAACTCGGTGCCGAAGTGTGGGGCATCTCACGTCAGGCAACAGGCAGTCACGAGAAGTTTGCTCGCACCAAGCGTCTTCGGTTCCCTCTTCTCTCTGATGAAAAAGGCGATGTGGTGCAGGCCTATGGCGTGTCCCTCATGGGGGTTGGCATCAGGCGCAGCATTTTCATCATCGATGCCGAGGGAAAGATTGCCTGGAAGCACGTCGCCCTCGTGGGCGTCACCTTCCAAAGCGCCGAGACACTCAAGCGCGAGCTTCAGAAGCTCTAAGCAAACGCCTCAATCGGTGGGCACGCGCACACCAGGTTCCGATCACCAAACGCCTGGTCCACGCGGCGCACCGGTGCCCAGTATTTGCTGGCAACCGCGGGAGCGGCAGCGAGGGACTCCCTCGAGTGGTCCCCACCTTCGCGACGGCGCATCTCCGCAGGATATGCGGCGATCTCGCGAGAGTAGGGGTGCGCCCACTCGCTGCTGGTGACACTCGAGGCAGTGTGAGGGGCGTTACAGAGCGGGTTGTCATCCGCCGGCCACACGCCAGCCTGCACCTGACGGGTCTCTTCGCGAATGGCAATCATCGCGTCGATGAAGCGTTCGATTTCACCAAGGTCTTCACTCTCGGTGGGCTCAATCATGAGCGTGCCAGGGACGGGGAAGGACATCGTGGGGGCGTGGAAACCGTAGTCCACCAAGCGCTTGGCGATGTCATCGTTGGAAATTCCGGTCTCCGCGGTGATGGGGCGAATGTCAATGACTGCTTCGTGAGCGATCAGCCCGTTGTCGCCGGTGTAGAGCACGGGATAGTGCTCGCGCAGCCGCGCTGCGATGTAGTTGGCCGCAAGCACTGCCGAGGCAGTAGCGCGAGCAAGGCCATCGGGGCCCATCATCCGCACATACGCCCACGGAATCGGCAAAATGCTGGGGCTTCCATAGGGAGCAGCCGAGACGGGAGGGCCCGTGTGTGCCACGGTTCCCGTGGCCTCGGTGACCTGGTCAAAGGGTGGGTGAACATCCATTTGAGCAAAGGGGTGACCGGGCAGGAAGGGGGCCAAGTGTGCTTTTGCACCGACGGGGCCAACACCGGGGCCGCCACCACCGTGAGGGATACAGAAGGTCTTGTGCAGATTCAGGTGCGAGACGTCGCCACCGATGTCGCCGTAGCGGGCATAGCCCACGAGTGCGTTCAAGTTGGCACCATCGATGTAGACCTGACCACCAGCCTCGTGTACGGCATCGGTGATGTCACGAATGCCCGGCTCATACACACCGTGCGTCGACGGGTAGGTGACCATAAGACCTGCAAGGTTGTCGCGGTGTTCCACGATCTTTTCCTTGACGTCGTCGATGTCGACGTCACCGCGCTCGTTACACGCCACAACAACCACCTGCATACCGGCCAATACCGCACTGGCGGCGTTGGTGCCGTGAGCACTCGAGGGAATCAAACACACGGTGCGGTGAGCATCCTCCCGGGAGAGGTGGTAGCCGCGAATGGCGAGCAAGCCCGCGTATTCGCCCTGGCTGCCAGCGTTTGGCTGCAGAGAAATCGAGTCATAGCCGGTCAGCTCAGCAAGCCACTGCTCGAGGTGAGACATCATGATCATGTATCCCTGGGTGTCCTCCAGCGGGGCGAAGGGGTGCAGGCCACCAAATTCTTTCCAGGTGACAGCTTCCATCTCTGTCGCGGAGTTGAGCTTCATGGTGCAGCTGCCGAGTGGAATCATGCCGCGGTCCAGTGCGTAGTCCTTGTCGGAGAGTGACTTGAGGTAGCGCATCATGGAGGTCTCAGAGCGGTGCGTGTGGAAGACCGGGTGGTCCAGGTAGCCGCTCGTGCGCACCACTGCCTTGGGCAGTGCCATCGAACCGGAGGCGCCTAGGTAGTCACCCAGCTCGAAAGTCTCAGCCAGAGCCTGTTCCAGCGAACCCTTTAACAAACCGGTGTTCTCGCCAATCGTCGTTTCGTCCAAAGACAGCGAAATCGTGTCCGCGTCGACCAGGTGGATGAGCAGATTATTCGCTGCTGCCTTGGCAACCACCGATGTGGCCTTCCCGGGGAAGCGCACCTGAAGCGTGTCAAAGAACTCGGAGTGCACGACATCGTGCCCCGCCTTCACCAAAGCGTCACGAAGACCAGCGGTCTTCTCAGCGACACCCTTGGCGATTGCCTTCAGGCCATCAGGCCCGTGATAGACGGCAAACATGCCAGCCATCACGGCGAGGAGCACCTGAGCGGTGCAGATGTTGCTGGTCGCCTTGTCGCGACGGATGTGCTGTTCTCTGGTCTGCAGAGTCAAGCGATAGGCGGGGTTGCCATCGGCGTCTTTGGAGACGCCGATTAGGCGACCCGGCATTTGACGCTCGAGGCCATCGCGCACAGCGAGGTAACCAGCGTGGGGGCCTCCAAAGCCGAGCGGAATACCAAAGCGCTGCGATGTTCCCACCGCAATGTCGGCGCCGAATTCACCGGGAGCGGTGAGGAGGGTGAGTGCCAACAAATCAGCGGCGACCACAGCGAGGCCACCGTGGGCATGCGCCTGCGCGATGGCCTCAGTGGGGTCAATAATCCGGCCAGAAGCGCCCGGGTATTGAACAAAGACACCAAAACATTCCGGCAACGGGGAGGTGAAGTCGCTCTCCACGAGTTCGATACCGAGTGGTTCAGCGCGGCCAGCCATGACGGCCTTGGTCTGGGGCAGAGCATCAGCATCAATAACGAACACCGAGCTTTCCTGAGCTGAGACACGACGAGCCAACAGCATGGCCTCAGCAACGGCTGTGGCCTCGTCGAGCATGGACGCGTTAGCAGTCGCCATTCCCGTCAAGTCAGCAACCATGGTTTGGAAGTTCAACAGGGCTTCCAAACGTCCCTGTGAGATCTCTGGCTGGTAGGGGGTGTAGGCCGTATACCAACTGGGGTTCTCCAGCACGTTGCGCTTGATCACACTCGGGGTGTGGGTCCCGTAGTAGCCAAGACCAATCAGCGAGCGGCGAACAGTGTTGGCGTTGGCGAGCTCGCGCAGTTCGGCAAGCGCTTCAGCTTCACTCGCTGCGGGGGGAATAACCGATCGCGCGATCTCCACCATCCGCAGGTGCCCAGGAACCGCGGCACTCATCAGATCCTCGAGGCTGTCATAGCCCAGGCGATTGAGCATCAAAGCCTGGGCATCAGCATCGGTTCCGATGTGGCGGGTGGAGAAAGCGTTGGTCATGTCCTTAGTCTCCAATCAGTGCGCGGTAAGCAGCGGCGTCCAAAAGATCGGGCATGGCGGAGAAGCGCACCTTGATGAGCCAGCCAGCGCCGTACGGGTCAGCGTTGACCGTGTCGGGGCTTGCCACCACAGAATCGTTGGCTTCGACAACCTCACCAGCTACGGGGGCGAAGATCTCACCCACGGACTTGGTGGATTCGACTTCACCCACAATCGCACCTTCGCGAATGGTGTCACCCACGCCTGGCAGCGCAACGAAAACAACGTCACCGAGCGCATCGGCGGCGTGCTGGGTAATGCCGATCGTGGCAACATCGCCATCGATCTTCACCCATTCGTGTTCTGCTGTGTAGGAGAGAGTCTCTGGGACAGCACTCATGATGTTTCCTTCTTTCTGGAATAAAACGGCAGTTTCGTAACAGTAACGGGCAAGTTCTGGCCTCGCACATCCACGGCAAGCGCGGTGCCAGGCTGGCTCATGTCGGCATCCACATAGGCCATGGCAATCGGATATCCGAGCGTCGGTGAGAGAGCACCGGAGGTGATGTGTCCGATCACAACCTCTCCCCCTACGCTCACTACCGAGTAGTCAGCCCGGGGTGCTCTGCGGCCTTCAGCGACAAGACCGACTAGTACGCGGGTGGGCTCGGGCGCCCCAGAGAGCGCACTCTGAGCAACAAAGCGTTCCTTGCTGTGATCGACAACCCGGGCCATTCCAGCACTTGCCGGAGTTGTCTCGAGGGAAAGCTCGTGGCCGTAAAGCGGCATTCCGGCTTCAAGGCGCAGAGTATCGCGGCAGGCAAGGCCACAGAGCGTGAGCTCGTGGGATTCGCCGGCTGAGCGCAGGTCTTGCCAGAGCGCCTTGGCGTTAGCGACTGGGACATAGAGCTCAAAACCGTCCTCACCGGTGTAGCCGGTGCGGGCAATCCAGCCGGGAACACCGGCAAGGGTTGCACCAAGAATCCGGTAGTAGCGAAGCTCTTCGAGGGAACCATCTGGCTGAATACTTGAAGTCGCCTCCAGAATGGCGAGTGCTCTCGGGCCCTGCACGGCAAGGAGGACCCAGTCGTCACTGACATCAGCGACAACAACATCGAAGCCTGCAGTGCGAGAGGACAGGGCCTCGACGGCGGGGTAACGGTTCGAGGCGTTAGCCACAATCAGGTAGTGATCGTCATCGATGCGATAGACGATCAGGTCATCGATGATGCCGCCGCTCTCTGCGAGGAGGAGTGAATACTTGGCCTGACCGTGCTCGAGTGCGGAGAGAGTGTTGCTGAGCGCATAGTCAAGGAACGCTGCTGCGCCCGCGCCGTTAATCTCAATCTCTGCCATGTGGGAGAGATCAAAGAGCCCAGCTGACTGGCGCACCGCATGGTGTTCTGCCAAGTCAGAGGTGTAGCGCACGGGCATATCCCAGCCGGCAAAGTCAGTGAAGCTCGCGCCGGCAGCCTCGTGTTCTGCGTGCAACGCAGTGAGTGTGCTTGTCACCTGGCCCCCAGAGTCATAAGCGGAAGAGTGTTCTTCCGTGACTCCCCCTCTGTCATTGGCCTGAGAGTTTCACGCCCTGTGGCGCTTTCACCGTCGGCGGGGGCGATAGTCGTCCCACTTTCCAGAGTGGCCTTGCTAGACGGTACTTTTTACCTGAGAGATTGGCGGGGAGGCTTGCTCCTTCGGTGACACCGTAGTTTCCGGTGTCTCTCCCGCATAGCGTGGGGCCCAGTATTTGGTTATCTAGCCCAAACTTTAGCAGTGGGTTCCAGCCCGAACCTACGCCACACTGTGACTACTGGTTGAGGGTTCGACAACCTCGACCAACGCTTCGTTTCGGCGCAAGAGCCCTGGCTTCCACGGCGGGTCATACCGTCCAAAAAAGACAGCCCCAGCCGGTGAGAGGCCAGCACCTTCGAGCAGGCCCATGAGGGCCCCTGCCTTGCGATCAGCGCGCTCCTTCGACCATCCACCAGAGAACCGCAGCGCGGCCACAAAGCGAGGTGGGACCTCGTGGACTTCGACCCGGCCATCGGCCGGGCGGGGTGCATCGGCGGGGTTCATGCCCGCTGGCAAGACAAAGCTGATGGTGTGGGTGGCCTGTGACCTCGGTGCATGAATAACTGGCGAGGTCATCGCAATCTGCTGACCCTTCTGATTAGCGCCTGAGATATAGCGCACGAGTGGCCCAAACCCTCTCGAACCAGCGCTATCGAAGTCCCCACCAACATCACACGAAATCAGAGTGTGGGCTGGGTAGTGCCGAAGCTCAGCGCCAGGGCCAAGTGCCAGCAGCACTGTGTAGGACTGAATCTGGGTCATGGAGCCAGTATGCCCCTCTAGAGGTTGGCGATTCACACAATGCGGGAAAGACTATCCGCCCTCGCCAGATTCCCTGCTCAACCGAAAGGTCTCGAGAGCATCCGCCACGGTGGAACTGAGGGTGGCGAGCAGTTCCTGGAAGCTCTCAGCCACTAAGAAGTCGTAGTGGTCCAGTGGGCCAAGTGGCGCGATACCCGCCAACTGCCAGGCCTTCTCTACCGGGTCATCGGCTAGCTCGAGGTCGCTCGGCCAGGAATCGTGGGCGCCGACCTCTGCAACGTAGGTGAGGGTGTCGCGCACTAGTTTTTCTGCTGCTTCTAGATCTGGGCCGCCATCCTCAACATCAAAGCCCTCAATGAACTCGACCCGAGCCATCGGGTAGGGGTCTTCTGGCAACCATTCGAGAACCCGAAACCGCTCCGTCCCCCGGGCCACCACGGCCAGGGGTCCATCCGGTGCTTCCACCTGGAGCACCTGGGCGACCGTCCCATAGTCAAAACGCTTTTCTCCGCCGCCAACCTCGGAACCGCGTTCAATCAATACGACACCAAAGCGCGGGGTGTCCTCCTCGAGGATTGCCCCCATCATCTTGAGGTAGCGCTCTTCAAAAACCCGAAGAGCCAGTGGCATCGCGGGGAAGAGCACAGAACCCAAAGGGAACATGGGCAACACGGTCATAGGACCAGCGAACCACGTGTTCCTGAGAGTGACAACTAGGAACTGAAACGGAACTCGACGACGTCGCCATCTTTCATGACGTAGTCCTTGCCCTCAATGCGCGCTTTGCCAGCAGACCGGGCTTCTGCAAGGGAACCCGTTTCGACCAAATCCTCAAACGAAGTGACTTCAGCCTTGATAAATCCTTTTTCAAAGTCGGTGTGAATCACACCGGCTGCCTGCGGAGCCTTCCACCCAGTGTGAATAGTCCACGCCCTGGTCTCTTTCGGCCCAGCAGTGAGATAGGTCTGCAGGCCCAGGGTCACAAACCCAATGCGAGCGAGCTGATCCAGCCCGCTCTCTTCTTGACCGAGCGACTGCAGAAGCTCCAGGGCTTCAGCTTTGTCCAAGTCAATCAATTCGCTCTCGACTTTGGCGTCCAAGAACACAGCCTGCGCGGGAGCCACCAGTGCGGCGAGCTCTGCTTGCTTAGCGGGGTTACCCAGGGTGTTTTCGTCCACGTTGAACACATACAAGAAGGGCTTTGCCGTCAGAAGCCCTAGTTCCCGAATCGGGGTGCCATCAAATGCCGCCTGGAACAAGGTTTTTCCCGTATCCAGAATGCTCCTGGCTTCCTCCGCGCAGGCCAACACACTCGGGTCAAGTTTCTTACCCTTCACTTCCTTTTCGTAGCGGGTGATGGCCTTCTCGAGAGTTTGCAGGTCAGCAAGAATCAGCTCGGTATTGATGGTCTCCATATCGGCGGCAGGATTGACCGCCCCATCCACATGGACAACATCGGGGTCATCAAAGACGCGCACCACCTGAGCAATGGCATCCGCTTCACGAATGTTCGAGAGGAACTGATTGCCAAGCCCCTCGCCCTCGCTGGCGCCTCGAACAATGCCGGCGATGTCGACGAAGGAGACAGCCGCCGGGATAATTCGCTCGCTGCCAAAAATGCCAGCGAGCACCTCGAGCCGGTCATCCGGCAGATTCACCACGCCAACGTTTGGCTCAATGGTGGCGAAGGGATAATTTGCTGCCAGTACGGAATTCTTGGTGAGAGCGTTAAACAAAGTGGACTTGCCGACATTCGGGAGTCCAACGATTCCAATGGTGAGAGCCACGGCTAGGAAGCCTAGTGCAGGTTCTCGTGTGCGTCAGAGGTGACTGGCAGACTGTGGACATGAACGAAACGATTGTCGCGCTCCTGATCGGCCTCGCCCTGGGCGCAGGTCTCGGTTTCCTTGTCGGTTGGCTCGTTGCCGGACGACACAAGATCGGAGGTTCGGATGACGCCGTTGCGCTCAAAGCCCAGCTCGACATGATGCAAAGGCAATACGACGATCTTCGCGGTAATCAAGACACCGAGAACAAGATTCTCCTAGCGCTCACTCCAGTCTCCGAGCGCCTCACAGACATGCAGCGCACCGTCACGGCGCTCGAGAAACAGCGCAACGAACAGCACGGACAAATCAGCCAACAGCTGCGGGCAGCTCTCGAGAGCGAAGAGCTTCTGCGCGGCACCGCAGAGCAACTCGCCTCAGCTCTTCGCTCCAATAGCGTCAGGGGTGTTTGGGGCGAAGTCCAATTACGGCGGGTGGTGGAGGCCGCAGGCCTCATCGAACGCGTCGACTTTGATGTTCAATCCCAGATCAGCTCCGACGCCGGTGTCGGAAAACCCGACATGGTGATTCACCTCCCCGGTGGAAAAAACATTGCTGTGGATGCCAAGGTCCCCTTCACCGCGTATCTGGAAGCCAGCAAGATTCCCTTCACCGCTACGGGTGAAGAAGCAGCCAGACGTGAGTCTCTGCTGAAGCAGCACGTGACTGCCGTCCGGGCTCACGTGGATGCGCTCGGCAAAAAGTCCTACTGGGATGGGCTCTCCGCCTCGCCCGAACTCGTCATTTGCTTCATCCCGAGCGAGGCACTCATCTCCACAGCCATCGAAGCCGACCCCTCCCTCATGGACTATGCCTTTAGCAAGAAGGTGGCACTTGCTTCCCCCGTCACGCTCTGGAGTGTGCTGAAGACAGTTGCTTTCTCCTGGCAGCAGGATGTGCTCACCGAGGACGCGGCCAAACTCTTCGATGTCGGCCGCGAGCTTCTCCAGCGCCTCGGCGGAATGGCCAAGCACATCGAAACCCTGGGGCGCTCCATCTCCAGCACAGTCAAGGGCTACAACTCATTCGTCGGTTCTCTCGAGACCCGGGTGTTCCCGAGCGCCAGGAAGCTCAACGAGTTGGGAACCGCGGCAGATTTGCCGACGGAGCTTGAGGGAGTCGACCAGATGCCACGTGAGCTCTCGGCCCCCGAATTACTGGAGGGTTCGGCCAAGGAACTAAAGGACTAGCCGTCTAACCACTTGCTGGCTTGGTGATCCGCCGATACTCGGCGAATGGTCCCCGAGCGTGCCCGCAACACAATGCTCTCGGTGCTGATGATCGGACCGTCACGGCGGACACCACGAACCAACTCACCATCGGTCACACCCGTTGCCACAAAGAACGTGTTGTCGCTGGAAACCAAATCGTCGACGCCATAGATGTGGTCGAAGCGAAGCCCGGCATCGAGACCGCGCTGCTTCTCCTCGTCGCTCGTGGGTGAAAGACGCCCCTGCATGAATCCACCGAGGGCCTTCACCGCACAGGCCGTGGCCACACCTTCGGGGCTGCCCCCAATGCCTACAGCCATATCAATGCGGGTGTCATGGCGGGCGGCATTGATTCCACTGGCCACATCCCCGTCAAGAATCAGACGCGTTCCAGCGCCGGCTGCACGAATATCAGCGATGAGCTGCTCGTGGCGGGGGCGGTCAAGAACCGCAATGCGGATGTCTTCGACAGCCTTGTTCTTGGCTTTCGCCAACGCCCTGATGTTCTCGCCAATCGGCCGGGAGATGTCGACAACACCAATCGCCTCGTGAGAAGCGACAATTTTGTCCATATAGAAGACGCTCGAGGCATCGAGCATGCTGCCTCGCTCAGACACCGCAATCATCGAAATGGCGTGTGAGCGGCCGGCGGCTGTGAGCGACGTTCCATCAATAGGGTCAACCGCGATGTCACACAGAGGCCCGTTTCCTGTCCCCACAATTTCACCGTTGAAAAGCATCGGCGCATCATCTTTTTCACCCTCGCCGATGACGACGAGTCCCGAGAAGTTGACGGTCGAGAGGAACTTCCGCATCGCATCAACAGCAGCCTTATCCGCTGCGTTTTTGTCACCTCGTCCGATCCACGGTGTCGCGCGAATAGCGGCCGCTTCGGTTGCTCGAACCAACTCCATGGCCAAGTTACGGTCCGGGTGCACGAAGAGTTCAGCAGATTCAGCCTCGGACATTCAGGGGCCCTTCGTCTCGGTCGAGCGAGCAATTCTGTCCCCAGCCTAGCGCCGCAGGGCCTCCGGAACAGTGTTCCCAGTAAGCTGGGGGAGACCACCTCCCCCTGATTTGGAGCTGAAATGCCCGTAGCAACACCGGAACAGTACGCACAGATGATTGACACGGCGAAGGCTAAGGGCTTCGCGTTCCCCGCGATCAACATCTCGTCATCCTCGACCATCAACGGCGTTCTCCAAGGCCTCACTGAGGCAGGTTCGGATGGCATCATCCAAGTCAGCACCGGCGGCGCTGACTTCTTTGCTGGTCAGAGCGTGAAGGCCAGGGCCTCAGGCGCACTGGCCATGGCGGCCTTCGCGACCGAGGTGGCAAAGAACTATCCGATTCGGGTGGCACTGCACACAGACCACTGCCCGAAGGACGCACTCGATGGGTTCGTGATGCCCCTGATTGCTGCCAGTGAAGAAGCCGTCAAGGCTGGTGGCAACCCCATCTTCCAATCGCACATGTGGGACGGATCTGCGGTGCCACTGAAGGAAAACCTCGAGATCGCCAAAGACCTTCTGCCCCGCATGAAGGCCATCCAATCGATCCTTGAGGTCGAAATTGGCGTCGTCGGCGGAGAAGAAGATGGCGTCAGCCACGACATCAACGACAGCCTGTATACGACCCTCGAAGACGCCATTGCCACGGTGGAAGCATTGGGCCTTGGCGAACAAGGCCGCTATATGGCAGCGCTGACCTTCGGTAACGTCCACGGCGTCTATAAGCCCGGCAACGTCAAGCTTCGGCCTGAACTGTTGAAAGAAATCCAGGACGGCTTGCAGGCAAAGTTTGGAACAGGGCCTAAGCCCCTCGACCTCGTCTTCCACGGTGGTTCTGGAAGCACCGACGAGGAAATCGCAGAGGCTGTGCACAACGGTGTGATCAAGATGAACATCGACACCGACACCCAGTACGCCTACACCAGGGCAATCGCCGGCTACATGTTCCAGAACTTTGACGGCGTTCTGCGCATCGACGGCGAGGTCGGCAACAAGAAGCTCTATGACCCTCGCGCATGGGGCAAAGTATCAGAGACGTCGTTGGCTGCCAGGGTTGTTCAAGCCGCTCACCAGCTGGGTTCAGCCGGTAACGCTATTTCTTAGGCGTTCCTGCGACCGCCAAGCAGTGACTGGTCAACGTTGCCACTGGAGTCTTTGCGGAGCTCTTTGGGCAACGAGAACTGCAAATCCTCTTCGGCGGTTTTAACTTCCTCGACCTGCGTGTAACCGGCATCGGCGAGATCGGCCAGCGTGTGGTCGACAAGTACCTCGGGAACTGAAGCACCAGAAGTCAGTCCGATGGTAGCGACACCCTCCAGCCATTCCTGCTTGATTTCGCTCGCGTAATCGACCCGGTATGCGGCTTTGGCGCCATACTCCAGAGCCACTTCAACAAGCCGGACACTGTTGGACGAGTTGGGGGAACCCACAACAATCACCAGGTCGCACTCTGGCGCAATCTTCTTAATGGCGACCTGTCGGTTCTGGGTTGCGTAGCAAATGTCGTCGCTTGGCGGATCACTCAAGTGAGGGAAGCGCAGGCGCAGCCTGCGCACGGTTTCCATGGTTTCATCAACGCTCAGAGTGGTCTGCGAGAGCCAGATGAGGTTCTCGGTGTCGGGGACGGCGATGCGGTCAGCTTCGTCCGGGTCGTTCACCAGAGTGGTGTTGTCAGGGGCGTGACCCATGGTGCCCTCGACCTCTTCGTGCCCAGCGTGGCCGATGAGAAGAATGTGGTAATCCTGGCCAGAGAAACGAACAGCCTCACGGTGGACTTTGGTCACCAACGGACAAGTCGCATCAATGGCGTTGAGGCCCCGGTCGGCGGCCTCGGCGACCACCATCGGTGAGACGCCGTGGGCTGAGAAAACAATGGTCGACGACTCGGGAACTTCGGCGACCTCATCTACAAAGATGACGCCTCTGGATTCGAGCTCCTTCACCACGTGGATGTTGTGAACGATTTGCTTGCGCACATAAACAGGCGCTCCAAAGCGTTCAAGTGCCTTCTCAACAGCAATAACCGCTCGATCAACGCCGGCGCAGTAACCCCGGGGCGCTGCCAACAGGATGCGCTTGTCGCCGGACACTGGCACATCAACTAACTTCTCGCGACGCTTGGGAATAAGCGGAGCCTCGAGGGTTTGAATGCTGCCGTTACTAATGCTCACTGGGCAAGTGTATTGGCTTGTCTGCTCTGTGTGGCTGAGTGTTCTAGCCTGAGAGGCGATGAGCGAGACAACGAATGATTCAAGCCCCGAGGCACCCTGGTCGGTGATGAAACTCTCCGAGTTGATGGGTGGTTACATCGATCGCTTGGGCTCCGTCTGGATCGAGGCTGAAGTCACCCAGTGGGGCAAAGCCGCTGGCAACATCTACGGCAAATTCAGCGATATCGAGTCAGACGCGGCTGTGTCGTTCACGGTCTGGCGTCGGGCCCAAGAAAACATTCCAGAGACGGTGGCCCAGGGCGACCGGGTGATTGCTCGCGTCAAGCCAAGCTGGTGGGTCAAAGGCGGAACGCTGAGTATGAACGTTCTCGACATGCGTCATACCGGTCTTGGTGAGATTCTCGAGAAGCTTCAGAAACTAAAGACCCAACTGGCCTTGGAAGGACTCTTTGACGAGTCGAAAAAGAAGCCACTGCCCTTCCTCCCTGGCACCATCGGGCTCGTAACAGGAAAAGATTCCGACGCCGAAAAGGATGTCGTTCACAACGCCAAGCTTCGCTGGCCCGATGTGTCCTTCCGAATCGAATACGCCGCTGTCCAAGGCGACCGCGCCGTCGCCGAGGTCATGCAAGCGATGACCACCCTGGATGCCGACCCTGAAGTCGACGTCATCATTGTCGCCCGAGGTGGCGGCGACTTCCTCAATCTTCTGCCCTTTAGCGATGAGCGCCTGGTGCGCTTAGCCGCATCCCTCAACACCCCTCTAGTCAGCGCAATCGGCCACGAGGCCGATCGTCCCTTGCTGGATGAGGTGGCTGACCTTCGCGCCTCGACCCCCACTGATGCGGCCAAGCGGGTCGTGCCGGATGTCGAAAACGAACGTCGAATCATCCAGGAAGCCAGGTCACGCCTGGATCAGAGGATTCTCTCGATGCTCGAGTATGAATCAGAACGTCTCGGTGCGTTTCGCACGAGACCCATTCTGAAGGACCCCTTCACGCTTGTAGACATTAAGTCCGAGGAGATTCTGCAGTTGGTGGTCAGGGGCGTTGATCTCGCCCACCTAGCAATCGAGCGCGCCACCTCCCAGGTGAGCACGCTCACTGGGAACCTGCGAGGCCTCTCCCCCACCAGCACGCTCGAGCGAGGCTATGCCATCGCGAGAAAGCGCGATGGCAGTGTCATCACCAGTGTTGGGGAAGCATCCTCCGGAGATGAGCTCAGTGTCACCGTGAGTGATGGCACCATCGAGACTCAAGTCCGCTGAGTGCTTCCCTAGAAACTAGACTGGGTCACGTGACTAGCGAGAAAACCACCGACATCGCCAAGCTCTCCTACGAGCAGGCCAGGGACGAGCTCGTCTCGGTTGTCACCGCTCTCGAACAGGGCGGCATCAGCCTTGAAGAATCAATCGCGCTCTGGGAGCGCGGTGAAGCACTTGCTGCCAGGTGTGACGAGTGGCTGATTGGCGCCAAGGCACGCCTCGAGGCAGCCAAAAAGAACCGAGAGGCCTAAACCGATGGCTGGAAAAGTCCCCCGCGAGGTTGCCGGTCTCGGACGACCAGAAACCCCCCGTGAAAAAAGCGAGCGGGTTGCCGCTGCCAGAGCCGAGCGCAAAGCTCGACAGAACACGAGAAACCTTGTGTGGTCGCTCCTTGCATCCCTTGGCGTTGTTGCGCTGTTGATCATCCTGGTAGTCCGCCCAGACACCAACCTTGTCGACGAAGTCGACTGGGTTGCTGTGGCGAGCGAAGCCCAAGATCAATTGCCTGGCGAACCGATTGTGCCGATGCTCTCTGAGCTCTGGAGCGCGAACCGCGCTGAGGTCACCAGCGAAGCTGGTTCCACTGCGACCTGGTCGATTGGGCTGCTCGGACCCGAGCGCAGCTATGTGTTTGTCGATCAGGGTTTTGATTCTGATGCGCTGTGGCTTGCCGAGCGCACTGTGCGCTCCGAATCGACCGGGTCCGTTGCTTTTGGCTACGGACGACCTAATGAACTGGTGTGGGAAGAATACGACCGCAGGGCAGAAGACCCCACCGGCAACAAGGCCTATGTCGTTGTATGGGAAGGCGAGAGCTTCACCATCGTCGTGGGGGGAACAGACGAGCGCGGTGTTCGCGAAGTCGCTAACGACATCACCTACCAGCTCACCCAGGGGCGCACACCGTGAACGCCCACAACCTGACTCCGTCGGAAGCCTGGGAAAGGCTCACCGCTGGCAACGACCGGTTCATCAAGGGAGAACCCCAACACCCCCGGCAAGACGTTGAGCGCAGGAGCGAAATCGCTGGCGCCCAGTACCCAGAGATTGCTCTCTTTGGATGCGCGGATTCCAGGCTGTCGGCCGAGATCATCTTTGACAAAGGACTCGGCGACCTATTCGTCGTTCGTAACGCCGGTCAGGTGATTTCGTCATCTGTCATTGGCTCACTGGAATACGCAGTGGAAAAACTTGGTGTGGCCCTCATTGTGGTCCTTTCACACGACCAGTGCGGGGCTGTGCAGGCGGCCATTGATCAGATGGACCCAGAGGCAACCCCACTGCCTCCCCATATCAAAGACATCACTAACCAGATTTCGCCAGCGGTCGAGCGTGTGCGGCTGGCTCACGGACTTCAGAGCGTCGAGGGACTCGACGTTTCTGAGGTTGGACGTGAGCACCTCCGCGACACAGTTTCGAGCCTGCTGGCAGCGAGCGAACTTATCAGTCTGGCCATCGCCGAAGGTAGGCTGGCTGTGGTGGGGGCAAACTACACCCTCGCTGAGGGGCGAGTCACCCACGACGTGGTGATCGGCGCCATTGATGCAGAACTTTTGACCACTCACTGATCCAGAACAACGAGGAACCGGGCATGACTCCGCAGTCCGACACGAACGACTACCGCATCGAACACGACACCATGGGTGAGGTTCGAGTCCCCAAAGACGCCCTCTATGGCGCTCAAACCCAGCGCGCGGTCGAGAACTTCCCCATCTCTGGTCGCGGACTCGAACCAGCCCAGATTGTTGCCCTCGCTCAGATCAAGCGTGCAGCAGCGTTGGTTAACGCTGAACTCGGAATTGTTGATGCGGCCATTGCCCAGGCCATCGTCGGCGCAGCAGAGTCCATCATTGCTGGCAACCACCACGACCAGTTCCCGGTTGATACCTACCAAACGGGCTCTGGCACCTCGTCGAACATGAACATGAACGAGGTGCTAGCCACTCTCGCGGGCACTGCTTCTGGTCTCGATGTTCACCCGAATGACCACGTCAATGCGTCGCAGTCCTCCAACGATGTGTTCCCCACCTCGGTTCACGTTGCAGTGACCGAGGCGCTGGTCAACACCTTGATTCCAAGCCTCAACCACTTGGCCACGGCGCTCGAAGCCAAGGCAAAGCTGTGGACCAAGACAGTTAAGGCCGGCCGCACCCACCTGATGGATGCCACCCCTGTCACACTCGGCCAAGAATTTTCCGGTTATGCCCGCCAGATCAGGCTTGGCATCGAGCGCGTGCAGGCAGTGCTGCCTCGAGTAGCCGAAGTGCCACTCGGCGGAACTGCAACGGGAACCGGAATCAATACTCCAGTCGGGTTCTCGCCCAAAGTGATTGCTGAGCTTGCGAAGGCAACCTCGCTTCCGATCACTGAGGCTCTCGACCACTTTGAGGCTCAGGGTGCAAGAGATGGCCTGGTCGAGGCCTCAGGTGCGCTTCGCATCATCGCTGTGTCGCTGACCAAAATTTGTAATGACATCCGCTGGATGGGCTCTGGCCCGAACGCGGGCCTTGCTGAGCTTAACATCCCTGATTTGCAACCAGGCAGCTCCATCATGCCCGGCAAAGTGAACCCCGTTGTTCCCGAAGCCGTGCTCATGGTCTGCGCACGAGTGATCGGCAACGATCAAACCGTTGCGTGGGCCGGGGCTTCGGGAAACTTCGAACTCAATGTCGCAATCCCCGTCATGGGAACTTCGGTGCTGGAATCCATCCGCCTGCTGGCAAACGCCCTGCGAGTGCTCACCGACAAGACGATTGAGGGCCTCACCGCCAACGAAGAACACGCATTAGCTCTGGCCGAGAGCTCACCAGCGGTCGTGACCCCATTGAACCGTGTGATTGGTTATGAGGCCGGCGCAAAGGTGGCCAAGTACTCCGTCGAGCACAAGAAGACCGTGCGCGAATCGGTCATCGAGATGGGTTTCGTCGAACGCGGTGAGGTCACCCTCGAGGCACTGGACGCGGCCCTCGACGTCTTGAAGATGACGTCGCCCGGCCTCTAAAAGGCCTAGGCGACCTGGTTACCCTCAAGCAGGTCGGTCACCAGAGCAGCAATCGCACTGCGTTCTGAGCGCATCAGCGTCAGGTGAGCAAAGAGCTGCTGACCTTTCAGAGCTTCGATGACGCTGGCAACCCCGTCGTGGCGGCCCACGCGCAGGTTGTCGCGCTGTGCAACATCGTGGGTGAGCACAACACGAGAGTTCTGACCAATACGGCTCAGCATCGTCAGAAGCACGTTGCGCTCCAGAGACTGAGCCTCGTCCACGATGACGAAGGCATCGTGGAGTGAGCGGCCACGAATGTGGGTCAGGGGAAGGACCTCGAGAAGGCCCCTCGCCATCACTTCTTCGACCACGTTGTGAGAGACGACTGAGCTCAGCGTGTCAAAGGTGGCCTCAGCCCAAGGGTTCATCTTCTCCGCAGCATCACCCGGCAGGTAACCGAGGTCTTGGCCGCCAACGGCATAGAGCGGGCGGAAGACCATAATCTTGCGGTGAACCTGACGCTCAAGAACAGCCTCGAGCCCAGCACAGAGAGCCAGCGCCGACTTACCGGTTCCCGCTCGTCCCCCGAGGGACACAATGCCAATGGTGGGATCGAGAAGAACATCAATAGCCAGTCTCTGTTCGGCTGAGCGGCCGCTCAGGCCAAAGAGGTCGCGGTCCCCCCGGACAACACTGATTTTTCCGGGGCTTGTCACACGCCCGAGCGCTGAGCCGCGCTCGGAAGAAATCACTAGGGACGTGTTGACCGGAATATCAGCAACGGCCTTCGAGGAGATGACCTCATCGTCGTAGAGGTTTGCCATTTCTTCAGCACTGATGGCAACCTCAGCGATGCCGGTGTATCCGGAATCGGGGGCGAGCTCAGCGCGGTATTCCTCAGCGGCCAGACCAATCGATGCTGCCTTGACCCGCATGGGGAGGTCTTTAGAGACCAACGTGACGGCCATGCCCTCATTGGCCAGGTTGAGGGCAACAGCCAAAATCCTGGAGTCGTTGTCACCAAGCTGCAGGCCGCTGGGCAACACCGTCTGGTTGGAGTGGTTGAGTTCAACGCGAAGTGATCCACCCTTGCCCACGGCAATCGGAAAATCTAGGCGCTCGTGCTCAGCACGCAGCTCATCGAGGTTGCGCAGTGCCTCTCTGGCGAAGAACCCAATCTCTGGGTCGTGGCGCTTCTTCTCAAGCTCCGAGATGACTACCACCGGCAAAATGACCGCGTGTTCCGCAAAGCGGAACATGGCCTTCGGGTCACTCAGTAGGACTGACGTGTCCAGTACGAACGTCCGCTCCCCCGTTTTCTTGCTTTTGCTTGTTGACTTGGTGCTTGCAGGAGTTGCGGATTTTTCCACTGAGGATCCTTAGCCATTGGGGGTTCGAACCGTTGGGAAAAACTTACGCGAGCACCAAAACCTGAGGCCTCAATGACACGCCAGAAACGGGCGTTCGCAGGTTAACTTTTGGTGGCGGACTAGTGCCCATAGCGGCGCTGCCGGCGACCAAAGTCACGCAGTGCTCGGAGGAAGTCAATTTCACGAAGGTCTGGACCGAGCGCTTCTACGAAATAGAACTCGCTGTGGGCGCTCTGCCACAGCATGAAGTCGCTGAGGCGTTGCTCGCCGGACGTTCTAATGACGAGGTCTGGGTCAGGCTGGCCCTGCGTATACAGGCGCTCGGCAATTGCCTGGATCGTGATGCTCTCGGAGAGGTCAGCGAGGGTCCCCCCGATGTCTTGGTGCTCCTGCACCAGCCGTCGGACCGCTTGGGTGATCTCTGCCCGGCCGCCATAGCCCACAGCCAAATTGATGTGAAGACCCGAGTTTTTTGCGCTGCGCTCTGCAGCGCCAGTGAGGGTGTCGAGCAGATGCGGGGGCAAAGACTCTGTTTGTCCCACGTGCTTCACGCGCCAGTTCGAGAACCGGGAGAGCTGGTCGGCAAGAGATTCGATGATGCCCACCAGCGCCGAGAGTTCTTCTTCATCACGGCCGGTCAGGTTGTCGGTGGAGAGCAGGTAGAGGGTGACGACCGAAACATCTTGTTCCTCACACCAGGTGAGGAACTCATAGATCTTGTCGGCACCCGCTTGGTGCCCTTCGGAACTAGAAGCAAGAGCCCGTGCTTTTGCCCAGCGCCGATTGCCATCCAAAATCATGGCAACGTGTTCTGGCCGTGCCAGCTTGCTGATTTCTTTGAGGATGCGACGGCGGTAGAGGCGATACAGAAGGCCTTCGCCGAGCAGCCGGGTAATCCAACTCACACGCCTACGCTAGTCCTTTCCAGGACCCTTGGTGATTCCCCACAAACCATTGGGTTTCTGGCGGCACCGAGGCCTAGTGTGAAGTCATGGCCAGTGACCCAAAGACATCTGAGGGCGACTCCGTAGAATCTGGAGCGCTGCATCTTCCGCTGCTGGCAGAGTCGCTCGAGTACGAGGCTGTTGAGCACAAGCCCACCTGGCGCGGCTGGATTCACCTAGGCACACTTCCCTTAGCCATCGCTGCAGGCATTGTGCTGGTGGTGCTGGCCTCCGGGGTGGCAGCGACAGTGTCGAGTGCTGTCTTTGCCCTGAGTGCTGTGCTGCTCTTTGGAATCTCTGGCACCTATCACCGCTTCTCCTGGAAACCCGGGACGAAGAAGATTCTGCGCCGTCTCGATCACGCCAACATTTTCATCTTGATTGCCGGCACCTACACGCCTATTGCTGTGATGGCACTCCCGAGCGACAAGGGAATGCTGCTTCTTGCGGCCGTCTGGGCGGGTGCCCTGATCGGCATTGGGCTTCGGGTGTTTTGGCTGACCGCGCCCCGCTGGGTTTATGTGCCCCTCTACTTGGGCCTTGGTTGGGCGGCCGTGATGTATC
>JBIILX010000105.1:0-3654 GCA_044338275.1 Pontimonas sp. | reverse complement strand
GGTTCTGGTCATCGTCGGTGGCCTTGCCTACTCGCTGGGGGCAGTGATCTATGGGCTCAAGTGGCCAAACCCGTCACCCAAGAACTTTGGGTTCCACGAAATCTTCCACGTGCTGACTGTCGTTGCCTACATGTCCCACTGGACTGCGGTCCTGCTGGTTGCTATGAACCCGCCGATGGTGGGTTAGCTTCTCTATCAAGTCGCTCGACAATCTCAGCGCGGTAGCGCACCCGGCGAACGCGCCGGGTCATGTCAACAATGATGACCACAACACCCATGGCCACGAACAAGGTGGCAAGAAAACCAACGACGCCAGGAGTTACGGAATTGGGGTCCACCTCGATGGCTGGAATCAGAGGTGTTTCCTCCAGGGCAAAGAGCAGAGACATCATCATGGGGTTCCTCCAAGCTCCAAGTCGGCCAAGCCCGTTACGCTCATCACAGACTAGCGAGATGAGCGAGAGCAATGCCTGAGAACACTGACCTGATGGCCACGCGCTATGGCCAAACGCGCCAGGCTGCCACTAGGACGAAAATCATCGGCACGATTGCTGGCATCTCTTTCGCCGCAGTTCTTGGCGCGTGGCTCTGGTGGGGTGGTGTCCTGGAGGCTCCCTCCCAACTCCAGACCAGAGAACTTGGCTATGTGCTGGTCAGCGAGCGCGAAGTCCAGGTCAACTTCGAGGTGACTACGCCCCCTGGGACCGAGGTCCACTGCGCTGTTCAAGCCCTCAATGGTTCCTACGGCATTGTGGGCTGGAAAATCATCAGCCTGGCGCCGTCTGAAACCTGGACCAGAACATTCCAAGAGACTCTTCGCACCAGTGAGCCAGCCGTAACCGGCTTGCTCTATGAGTGCTGGTTACCGTAACCTCAGGGAACGCAAACCGGCCCTCCAGGGTGGCCGGTTTGTCTCATTACAAGGAGAGTGTCATGGCAGGCGTTGAATCTGACAACACGGTCTGGCTGACCCAGGAAGCCTACGATCGGCTTGCCCTGGAACTTGAGCAACTCACGACCCAGGGCCGCAGGGAGATTTCCAAGCGCATTGAGGTCGCCCGCGAAGAAGGCGACCTCAAAGAGAACGGTGGTTACCACGCGGCCAAAGAAGAGCAAGCCAAGATGGAAGACCGCATTCGCACCCTCACCGCGATGCTAAAGCACGCCATCGTGGGCGATGTCCCAGCCAGCTCTGGAGTGGTTGAGCCCGGCACTGTCGTGACGGCCCACATCCACGGCGACCAAGAAAAGTTCCTTCTGGGATCGAGAGAACTCGCCGGAGATACCGACTTGGACGTCTATTCCGAACAGAGCCCCTTAGGCCAAGCAATCATGGGTCTGAAGATTGGTGAAAGCTCGACCTTCACCGCGCCAAACGGGGCTGAAATCGCCGTCGAGATTCTCGACGTCGAAACCTTTATCCCTTAGAAATCCACCCGGGGTTCATACCCGTGGTTGCGCAGCGCTTGGAGCACCTGCTCAGCGTGCTCAGGCCCCCTGGTTTCGATGTGGAGCTCGAGTTCAACCTGGCTGATTTGTAAGCCGGTGCCGTGCCGCGTGTGCAGAACCTCAACGACGTTGGCGTTTTGATCTGCGACGATCTTGGACGTCTCTGCCAACTGGCCCGGGCGGTCAGGAAGCGGGATGCGCATTTTCATGTAACGACCAGCGCCCGCCATACCGCGGCTGATGACGCGCTCCATGATCATGGGGTCGATGTTGCCACCACTCAGGATGACAACGGTGGGACCGGTGGCTTTGATTTTGCCGGCGAGGATTGCGGCGACGCCTACAGCCCCGGCGGGTTCAACGACCATTTTGGCGCGCTCGAGCAGAACCAATATGGCGCGCGCGGTGTCGTCGTCACTGACGGTAACGACCTCGTCGACCATCGCCTTGATGATGTCGAAATTCAGGGTTCCCGGTTTTTGAACAGCGATTCCGTCACAAATCGTGGAGCCAACGGTCACTTCAACGGGGTGACCAGCCTTCAATGATGGCGGGTAGGCTGCAGCGTTTTCTGCCTGAACACCAATCACTCGAATCTTTTTGCCCTCTTCGGCAGCTTTTTGCTTGATGGCACTTGCGACACCAGCCATGAGGCCACCACCACCGATTGGCACAATCACCGTGGCAACATCGGGAACCTGGGCCAAGATTTCGAGACCCACTGTTCCCTGCCCGGCGATGACGTCAGGGTGGTCAAACGGCGGAATGCGAATTGCACCCGTGGAATCGGCAAACTCCTGGGCTTTCTGGAGTGGCTCAATGATGTTGTGGCCAGAAAGAACAACTTCGGCACCGTACGCCCTCGTTGCTTGCAGTTTCGGCAGGGCAACGCCGACCGGAGTGAAGATGGTGGCTTTGATGCCCAGTTCCCTGGCAGCAAAGGCCACGCCCTGCGCGTGGTTACCAGCACTCGCTGCGACAACGCCCTTGGCGCGTTCCTCTGGAGTCAGTTTGGACATTCGGTTATACGCGCCACGAATCTTGTACGAGCCGGTGCGCTGGAGATTTTCACACTTCATCGACACTCGTTGGCCGAGCACTTCGCTCAAGTAACGGGAAAGCTCAATCGGCGTTTCTTGCGCAACGCCAGCCAGCGTCGTCTGGGCGCTATAGAAATCAGCAAGAGTGGGGCCGACCACTTTTCCGCGCGCGGCTTTGGCCGCTCTCACGATGTGGCCACAATCTTCTCGACTTCCTTAGCCACAGGGTCACTCCGCCAGGCTCCAGAGGCAATGTAGTGAACCACGACGTTCGAGAAAGCCGCCAGAGGTACAGCGAACAGCACGCCCGGGATACCGGCAATGTAGCCGCCGGCTGCGACGACGACGACTACCGCCAAGGGGTGGACTTTGATCGCAGCACCCATAATCAAGGGCTGGACGATCTGGCCCTCAATTTGTTGGGCCACGATGACGACAATGAGCATAATCAACGCCACGGCCGGCCCTTCAAAGACCAGAGCCACCAAAACAGCAAAGGCACCGGTCACGGCGGCGCCGATAAAGGGCACAAAGCTACCGAGGAAAACTGCTACCGCAATCGGGAGAACCAGGGGGAGACCAAGGAAAAACGCGCCGGCACCAACGCCGACAGCGTTGATGAGCGCCACCAAGACCTGTATCCGAACAAAGCTGAGGAGGGTGCCCCACCCGGCATGGCCGGAGCCATACACAGCAGGCCGTGCAGTCTTCGGGAACAATCCCACCAGCCATGCCCAAATTCGGTCGCCATCGTGGATGAAGAACACCAGGCCAAAGACGGCAATACCGAGACCCACCAACCAGGAGCCAATGGATGAGCTAAACGATAGGGCGCCATTGAGAATCCAGCTGGAATTAAGTTCAAGCTCGCCGGTCACCCGATTGAACCAGGATCGCAAATCTGCTTCGGAAAGCTGAAGCGGTGACTCCAAGAGATAGACAACGAGGTCGTCATAGGCCATACGCGTGCGGTCAAGGACCTGAGCCCAACCGCGCATCACCTCATTGATGACCAGCCACATCAGGGTCGTGATGAATCCGAGGAATAGTACGACCGTCGAGAAGGTGGCAAGCCATCTGGGGAACTTCCAGCGCAGAAGCAGCAGATTAAGCGGCGCTGCAAGAGCCGACAGCAACACTGCAATCATGAGCGGCACCACCAAGA
>JBIILX010000050.1:0-9462 GCA_044338275.1 Pontimonas sp. | reverse complement strand
TCGGGGCCGCCCCCGCCGGCCCCACCACTCTGACTGGTGAAGGCCTTCAGCACGCTGATGGTCACTCGCCTCTGTTGGCTTCCACCAACCACGCAGTCATCACGTATGACCCCGCCTACGCCTACGAGATCGCCCACATTATGAAGGCGGGCCTCGAGCGCATGTATGGCGGTTCTCACCCTGACCCCAACGTCATGTATTACCTGACGATTTATAACGAGCCCATGGTTCAGCCAGAAGAGCCCACAAACCTCGATGTTGACGGCCTACTGAAAGGTCTTTATCTTCTGAAGCCAGCGGCCAGCCAGAGTGGCCCTCGCGCGTCCATCCTCGCCTCGGGCGTGGGGGTGCCGTGGGCACTGGAGGCCCAAGAACTGCTCAGCGCAGACTGGGGCGTCAACGCCGATGTGTGGTCAGTAACCTCCTGGAATGAGTTGCGCAAGGACGGTGTTGCCGCTGAACGCCACAACTTCTTGCACCCAGACCAGCCAGCGCGGGTCCCCTACGTCACACAGAAACTCCAGGACGCCGAGGGACCATTCGTTGCTGTCAGCGACTTCACCCACGCGGTCCAAGACCAGATTCGTGAGTTTGTGCCAGGCACCTACCTCACCCTTGGTGCCGATGGCTTTGGCTTTAGTGACACGAGAGCCGCCGCGAGACGACACTTCGCCATCGATGGGCCCTCGGTTGTTGTGCGGGTGTTGCAACAGTTGGCCAAAGAAGGCCTCGTGCCAGCTGGATCACACCAAGCAGCACTCGAAAAGTATCGTCTCCACGATGTGAATGCGGGTACAAGCGGGGCTACCGGCGGCGACGCTTAGTCCAGCTGGCCAGTAACGATTCGAGGAATCCCGTGAGCCAGTCGATGACAAAAAAGCAAACACTGTCATGGCTGCGCAATGTTTCGGGCGAAATGGCCACGGCCACCCTCGCCAGGCTGGATGCGACACTCCCCTGGCACCGGGACATGCCCCCCGGGCGCCGATCGGCTGTCGGCCTGGTCGCCCAAACCGGAATTAGCTCATTCATCAGTTGGTACGAGAACCCAGCGTCAACTCCTTGGATTGCCTCCGACGTCTTCGGTGTCGCGCCGAGGGAGCTCCTGCGCTCGGTCAGCCTTCAACAGACTCTTCAGCTGATCAAGGTCACCGTCGAAGTGGTGGAAGAGCAGCTCCGCGAAGCACCGGAAGACCTCCGCGAAGCCATACTTCTCTATTCCCGCGAAATTGCCTTTGGGGCCGCCGACGTCTATGCCAGAGCCGCAGAGGCTCGGGGGCTGTGGGACGCAAGGCTGGAAGCGCTTGTCGTGGATTCGATTTTGAGCGGTGAATACGACCAAGAGCTTCCCTCGCGCATTGCGGCGCTCGGCTGGACAGGCCACGGAGAGGTGTGCGTCCTCGTAGGAACCAGTCCTCGGATGGTGGACGTGGATCAGATTCGGCGGACTGCCCGGCACCACAACGCGGACGTCCTGGTCGGCGTTCAAGGCAACCGCCTCGTTGTGGTGATTGGACGACGACTCGACGATGACAGCCATGCCCCGAGGGAACACCACCGCTTTGTTGCGATCGCTCAGGCGCTCGAAGAGAGCTTCGGCCCAGGCCATTTCGTCATTGGCCCGACTGTTCCCTCCGTCGTTGATGCCGTCAAGAGTGCCAAGGCCGCCCTCGCCGGGTTCTCCGTGGCAAAAAGTTGGCGTAACGCCGGCCGCCCCCTAGCAGCCGATGACTTGTTGCCCGAGCGCTCGCTCGCCGGGGACCCGTTGGCGCGCCGCAAGTTGATTGCCAGCATCTACGAGCCCCTGCGCGACCACCCACTGGATCTGCTGGGGACCGTGTGGACGTATTTCGAGACGGGACACTCGCTAGAGGCCACCGCCCGCGAACTTTTTGTGCACCCCAACACAGTCCGCTATCGCTTGAAGAAGGTCTCCGAAGTGCTCGATTGGGACCCGGGCGCTCCTCGCGATGCGCTTACCCTGCACTTGGCGATAATTCTCGGCGCCATGAGTGAGCCGAACACTCCCTCGCCAACCCCTGGCAAATCACTGTAGGTTGCCTACAGTGATTTCCGGAACTTGTAGGCCGGGTCACACCAACGTTTTCCACTGGCCCCACTAGAAACTGGACACTATGTTTGTCATCGCTTCACCTGGTCAAGGCTCTCAAAAGCCAGGCTTTCTTGAGCCGTGGCTTGCTAACCCCGGCTACCGAGCAACCCTTGCCAGCTGGTCCACGACCATCGGTGTTGACCTGGTCACCCACGGCACGACCAGTGACCTGGAGACGATCACCGACACAGCGATTGCGCAGCCCCTCATCGTTGCCGCTGGCATCATGACCGGACGGGCGCTACTCGAGGCGCTTCCCTCTTCGACCTCTCTCCAGATGGCCGGACACTCAGTCGGAGAATTCACCGCAGCCGCACTAGCGGGAGTTCTGAGCGATGAGAATGCCCTTCGGCTCGTGGCGTTGCGCGGGCGAGCGATGGCAGAAGCGTCGGCCCTGGAGCGCACCGGCATGAGCGCGGTGATTGGTGGAGAGCCAGAGGACTTAGACGCAGCGCTTAGCCACCACGGGCTCTTCGCTGCGAACTTTAACGGTGGAGGGCAAACCGTCATTGCAGGAGCAAAAGAGGCCCTCGCGCGCTTCGCGGAAGAGCCCCCGGCCGGCACCCGAGTGATTCCACTGAGTGTTGCCGGGGCTTTCCACACCCCCTACATGGCCTCCGCGGTCGCGTCCTTGGCGACCGCGGTAGCCGACATCACTCCGGGTGAGCCCCACTACCCGCTCTACACAAACCGTGATGGCTCTCTGGTGTCATCCGGCTCCACCTATGTCTCCTATCTTGTGGACCAGGTAGCTAGACCCGTGCGCTGGGACTCCTGCATGGAATCGTTTGCCCACAGCGGGATCACCGGCATGATGGAGTTAGCTCCGGCAGGCGCTCTTGCAGGTCTGGCCAAGCGTGGACTGAAAGGGGTGCCGACCGTGGCTATTAACTCACCGGAAGATATTGCCTCAGCGCTGGACATGGTGACCGGGGGATGAGCGAACTCCGTCAGACCCACGGCCCTACTGGAACCCGGATCATGTCCCTTGGTGCCGCTAGGGGAGACTTAGTGGTCTCCAACGATGACTTGGCCGGCCCCATCGATTCCTCTGACGAATGGATTCGCCAGCGCACCGGCATTATCGAACGTCGCCGGTCGAGCGCCGCAGAGGGCGCGATTGATCTGGCCGAGCGCGCGAGCAAGGAAGCCATCGCGAAGGCAGGAATCGATCCCGCAGCAATTGGCGCCGTCATCGTCGCCACGATTTCCAATTCGGTTCAGACACCATCTCTTGCGGCGCTGCTGGCGGATCGCGTAGGCGCAACACCCGCGGCCGCGTATGACATCTCCGCAGCCTGCGCCGGTTACACCTATGGCATTGCGCAAGCCGATGCCCTCATTCGCGCGGGAGTTGCGGAGTATGTCTTGGTGGTCGGAGCAGAGAAGCTCAGCGACTTCGCCAAGCCCACCGACCGGAGCATCTCGTTCCTTTTGGGCGATGGTGCCGGCGCAGCCGTCGTGGGCCCCAGCGATTCGGTGGGAATCGGACCCACGGTCTGGGGTTCTGACGGATCTAAGTGGGATGCCGTGGGAATGGACCACACCACCAAGGAAGCTTTCGACGACCCAGAAGGTGAATTCCCCACCCTGCGACAGGACGGTCAAACGGTCTTCCGCTGGGCAGTGTGGGAAATGGCGAAGGTTGCGCAGGAAGCGCTCGAAGTCTCAGGAATTTCGGCTGAAGAACTCAAGGCTTTTGTGCCGCACCAGGCCAACATGCGCATCATTGACGAATTCGCCAAACAACTGGGGCTGCCCGAGTCGGTGTTGATTGCCCGCGATATCCAGACCACCGGTAACACCTCGGCGGCGTCAATTCCGCTGGCAATGCACCGCCTGTTAGAAGAGCACCCAGAGGCGTCGGGTGGATATGCGCTTCAGATTGGATTTGGCGCCGGATTAGTCTTCGGCGCACAGGTCGTGCGACTCCCCTAGATATGTCCCCCCGGGCTCTAAGATTGGAGCCGTCCCGCAACACACAAGGAAGAGGAACCTATGGCACACACAACTGAGGAAGTTTTGGCTGGACTCGCCGAGCTGATCAATGACGAGACAGGCATTTCTCCTGATCAGGTGACGCTGGAGAAGTCCTTCACCGATGATCTCGACATTGACTCCATCTCGATGATGACCATCGTCGTCAATGCAGAAGAGAAGTTCGACGTCAAGATTCCAGATGACGAGGTCAAGAACCTCACCACAGTCGGCGAAGCCGTGTCCTTCATCACCAAGGCTCAGGGCTAAAGACCCCACTCGGGGAACACACCGATGACTACCGTCGTTGTCACAGGCATTGGGGCTACGTCACCACTGGGTGGTGACGTAGCGTCCACCTGGAAGGCACTGCTGGCGGGTGAATCCGGTGTGAGCACCCTGGACTACGAATGGGTGCAGACCTATGACCTGCCGGTCACCTTTGCAGGTCAGGCCAAGGTTCGCCCCGAGACCGTTCTTGAGCGCCAAGAGTTCAAGCGTCTGGATCCTTCAGCTCAGCTGGCCCTGATTTCGGCACGAGAGGCGTGGGCTGACGCCGGATCGCCCGATGTGGCACCCGAGAGAATCCTGGTCGACTACGCGACGGGTATTGGTGGCCTGTGGACTCTGCTCGATGGTTGGGACACGCTCCGCGAAAAAGGTGCCCGTCGAGTCTTGCCGATGACCATCCCGATGTTGATGCCAAACGCCGCCGCTGCCGCTGTCAGCATGGGTCTTGGCGCGAGGGGCGGCGCCAGGACTGTTGTGTCTGCGTGCGCCTCAGGTACTGAATCCATTGCCAACGCCTACGAGCACCTCCAATTAGGCCTTGCCGACATTGTCGTTGCCGGCGGCACCGAAGCCGTGATTCACCCCATGCCTATTGCTTCTTTTGCTGCGATGCAGGCGCTATCTCGCAGAAACGATGAACCCGCGCGCGCATCCAGGCCCTACGACGTCGACCGCGATGGTTTTGTTCTGGGCGAAGGCGCAGCGACGCTGGTTCTCGAGACCAAAGAGCACGCCAAGGCGCGCGGAGCACGCATTTACGCTGAGCTTGCGGGTAGCGGCGTGACGAGCGATTCCTACCACATCACCGCTCCTGACCCAGCTGGTCTTGGGGCATCGCGCGCTGTCATGGCAGCGCTCAAGCAAGCCGGTGCGACCCCGGACGATGTCACCCACATCAATGCCCACGCCACCTCAACACCAGTAGGCGATGTTGCGGAGTACGCAGCCCTCAAAGCGGTCTTTGGGGATCGAACATCGTCTATTCCTGTCTCGGCCACCAAAGCAGCGACCGGCCACCTTCTCGGCGGCACAGGAGCGCTTGAGGCCGTTTTTGCGATCCTGGCGGTCTATGAAAGGACCGCTCCACCGACCATCAACTTGGAGAACCAAGACGAGCAGATTCCCCTGGACGTGGTGACAACTCCCCGCGAGCTGGGATCAGCCCCTCAGCTGGTAATCAGTAACTCCTTTGGCTTTGGCGGTCACAACGCTGTGGTCGCCTTCCGCAGCGTTTGAGCGGTCCGCAGGCCACCTGGTTCACAGGAAGCGTTGGACCTGGCTATCTACACTGTCTCTAGTGTGCGCAGTGCAAATAACAGCCGTGGCTAATCCAGCCGCCCTCACTGGCACCCAGTCAAGAAATCCTCGCTCAGGGCTGATCTAGTGGCTACTTTTCTCTATCGCCTGGGCAAGGCGAGCTACCAGAACGCTGGCCGCGTTCTCGCGCTGTGGGTGGTTGCCATGGTCGCACTCCTCGGGGTTGGGGTGGGCTTTGGAGGTCAAACCGACGAAGACTTCCGTATTCCCGGCAGTGAATCCCAGACCGCTTTCAACCGCCTGAATGCTGTGTTCCCCACCTTTGCTGGTGCCAGTGCGCAGGCCGTTCTGGTAGCACCAGAGGGCGACCGCCTCGACACCGCGGAGAACACCGCTCTGATCGAAGAGATGACACGAACGTTGGCGCGCAGCAGCGGGGTCGACGATGCGGTGAGTCCGTTCGACGAGTTTGCGGGCAGGGCGCTCAGCGACGATGGTCGCTACGGCTTCATCCAAATCAGATTTGCCATAAGCCAGCCCGAAGTCACCGACGCGATGCTCGACGAACTCCTGGAAACTCGGGAGATTCTGGAGGGATCTGAGCTTATCGTGGAATTTGGTGGCGGCATTTTCCAAGACCAAACCCCAGGCCTCACCATTGCGGAACTGTTCGGTGTGATCTTTGCCGGCATGGTGCTCATCATCACGTTCCGATCGTTCCGCCCGGCGTGGATGCCTCTTGCCACCGCGGATGACGAAACGGCAAGCGTGCTCACAAGCCCCGTGACCTTCACGAACCAGGACCGATCAGGCGATGTGTCGCTCCAGGAAACGTTCTCTAGCGTGCTGGCGCCGGTCGGACTGTGGTTGGTAGCGCTTCTGTATTTCTTGGTGCTGCCCTCTTACTCCTCTCGCGTGCTCGGCAGTAGCGCTAAGACCTCAACACTGCTCAGTCGCGCACTGGGACCAATTCTTGGCGTTGTGTTGGCATGGACTGCAATTGTCACACTCATCATTCACGCCCTCGGGAGCGTCGCCTGGGGCAGCGTCTGGATTACGGCGCCACTGGTCGCCCTGACTGCGCTGACCTTTGCTACTCTGCACTTCGCCGTCTGGGCATGGAATCCACGGTGGTTGGCTCCACTGTCTCTTGGCGCATTTGTCATCCAGATTGTGAGCCTGGGGAACGTGATTCCGCTGGAGATCTTGCCAAGCTTCTACCAGGCAATTTCTGGGCTTACGCCACTGGGCTGGTCGATTGAAGCCCTGATTGCTGGTTTTGCTGGTGCCGAGGGCTCCAGGTTATGGGCTCCGATTGCCGCGCTCGCGGTCATCGCCGCCATTTCCACAGTGCTCTCTGCGCTGAGTCTCGAATCCAGACGGAGCGCAGGAATTCGGAGCGAAGTAATGCTGCCCGCCAGTTATCCCACTCGGTGAAACCAGACCACAGGGGTCTGATCACCGGCATGCCGGAAGGGCTCTAACTCCTCGTCCCACGCCCGGCCCAGCGCTAAGCGAAGTTCACGACTGATCTCTTCGGGATCTCCCGCTGCGACCTCCACGGCATAGATGATGCGGTCCTCGGGAACGACCGTGTTCCCGAGCGCGTCCATGTGGGAATAAAAGACACCGAGGTCTGGCGTGTGCATAAAGCGTCCGCCGTCAACGCCTGGCGATGCCTCTTCTGTCACCTCGAAGCGCAGATGCTCCCAGCCGCGCAGGGCACTCGCAAGAGTTGCTCCGGAGCCGACAGGCCCCTCCCACTCGTATTCAGCGCGAAGCGTGCCAGGCAGAACGGGTTGGTCGACCCACGAGAAGTTGAGAGCATGACCCAACGCTTTGCCCGCAGCCCACTCAAGGTGAGGGCATAACGCGCGCGGAGCGGAGTGCACAAAGAGCACCCCGCGGGTCACGTGCGTGGACATCGTCTTCTCCCATTCCGTTGGTTCGACTTCCCCATCGACCGCGGAATGCGTGAGTGACTATGACGTCATGGCTTTCGCCTGAACCCAGTATGACTCGGGTGTTGCTGAAAAAACAAATGGCGCTTCGGAGCCAGCGCCTTCCTAGCTGTGCAGCAGCGAGCCATCCTTGGCCATCACGTTCTTCTCTCCTGCCTCAATGGCGAAGGGAAAACGGTTCTGGGCGGGGGGAAGCGGGCAGTTAAACGCATAGCTAAATGCACACGGCGGAAGAATCGCGTAGTTGAAGTCAAGAGTGATGGTGCCATCCGGATTCGGGGCCAAGAATAAAAAACGACCGACACTATAGGTCGAGTCCCCATTAGTGGCATCAGAAAAAACCAGTTGAAGTGCTCGGCCTGCTTTGAACGCGGCGATCGAGTATTCGGTGCCCTCGTGCGTGAACCGAATTTCGCCGGGGACAACCTCGTCCCTGGCTACGCCCTCGTCTTTGAGGTGTTCGAAGCCCACGCTCTTGCCGCCGGGAATCTCGGTCCACGAGCCGGTGATGACCCATGCTTCGTTGGAGTCAAAAGCGTCGATAGTCCCAAACTTCTGAATCCCCTCAGACTGGGTGTCCCAGACGCGCAGTGCGTAGCCACCCTCGCCAGCAATGACGTGGCCACTCACTGTCTTGCTGAAGACAACCGTCGAGGGCGCCTCATCGTCTTTTCCGCGGACAATCACAGAACCATCGACCAGCGCGCCGTCGATATGGATGTGATCCTCTGCTGCGGCGCTAACCACAAGGCCAGAACCGCCATCAGTTCTGGGTGCCCAGGATCCTGGGACACCCCAGATTGTCTGTTCGGCGTCGACCCATTGTGTGTTTGTCAGAGCCAGCGGACCTTGTGGCGCTAGCGCCGCAACGTTCCTTCGCTCGCGGAATACCGAAAGGGCTTCTGCCGCACTCGTCATTGTGAATTCTCCTCTGGGGTGAGCCCTACGGTACTCGCCCGCAACCGCAATCCGGCGGCGGCAAGCCGAAAATACTCCAGTCGTTTAGCGGTTGGCGTCGCGCCAGTTTTCGAGGACCAGACCCTGCACGTTGCGGAAGTGAGCAGTGTTTCCCGTGACCAAAATTGCGTGAAGATAGCGCGCGTGACCGGCAATCATCTGGTCCACCGCCCCGGAGGGGCGGCCCTCCTCTTCGAGTTCGAACCGCACCGTTGCCACCCGTTCGAAACAGTTTGCTGGTGGTCGTGTCCATTAGTGTGGGCCCATCAGGTAGGTATAGACAGAGTAGATACGCAACCCATCTGAATAACTTCCCTCATGGTCGCCGCGTGTTCAGGAAAAGAGAGCATTGCGCTGTTACCATCGACACATCTAGGGGTCGTTGTTTGGTTCCTCATCGGCTGAGAAGTCAGTATCGAGCGAACGCAGGAACTATGTCGCAAGCAGTCCTTGACCACAGCCTCCCCCGGCCCCACGCCTACACTTCAGAGTTCGCGGAGCTTCTCGTGCAGATCAAAGAGCGTGGGCTTCTCTCTCGCTCAGTGGGCTACTACATCACCTTGATTGTGGTGCTCTCGGTGTCGTTGCTGTCCCTGTTGACGGCCATGTTCTTCATCGGCGATTCCTGGGCCCAGCTAGCGCTCGCGCCCGTGATGGCGATCATCATGACCCAGTTCTCATTTGTCACCCATGAGGCAGCCCACCGCCAGGTATTTACCTCTGGAACGACGAACGATCGCACTGCTCGCATTCTGGCAAACGCAGTGGTTGGCATCAGCTACTCCTGGTGGATGGGCAAACACACCAGACACCACGCAAACCCCAACACCGTGGGCAAAGACCCCGACATTGAATCCGACTTCATCATGTTCCAGGAAGAAGCGGCAGCCAAGACCACTGGCTTCA
>JBIILX010000049.1:0-9608 GCA_044338275.1 Pontimonas sp. | reverse complement strand
CATCCAAGGGCAAGACGCCCGATTCGACCATCCGAATCGCATCTGGCCAACAGTGCGCACCGAGGTGCGCGCCCAGCACATCGAGTTCTTTATCATCACTGATGATGGTCCAATCAACAGTGACCTCTTCTTTGAATACGGAGTAGAGCACAAACGTCCCCTGCTTGCGGAGCAGCTTGAGACCTTGAGCTACCGCTGAGGGATGCCCCGTGCCCTCGAGGTATACGTCTGCACCGTACCCATCGGTCAGGGAGAGAACGACGTTGGAAGGGTCCTCGGTGGCAATGTTGATGGTGTGCGTCGCGCCACAATTCTTCGCGATGGCCAACTTGCGTTCGTCCATGTCTAGAGCCACTACTGCGCGAGCGTTCTTGGCCGCAGCGCCTGCGATCATTCCAAGCCCAATGGGACCACAGCCCGCAACGACGACGACATCTTCGAATTTGATGTTTGCTCTTTCAACGGCGTGCAGTGAGCAGGACAACGGCTCCACAAAGGCGGCGTGAGCAGGAGGGATGTCGCTTCGCACCTTGTGCACACGTGCCTGACGCGGGTAGATCATGTGCGAGGACATGGCCCCAAAGGCAGCTTGTTTGAATCCGAAGATGGTGTGCTTCTGACACATCCAAAATGATCCGCGCTCACAGTACCGGCAGTCACCACAGGGCACAATTTGCTCGGCAACCACTCGGTCGCCTACCTCGACCCCCCAGCGCTCTCGTGCCTCGTCATCAATTTGTTCGATTACTCCGACGAACTCGTGACCTGGGACAACGTCGTCCTCGACGTATGCCGGCCTCGTGCCATCTCCCCAGAATTTAGGTGCGCCCTGGTAACACTTGACGTCGCTGGCGCAGATACCAACGGCCTCCACGCGCACGAGCGCCTCGCCAGGCCCTATCTCCGGAATTGTAATTTCCTCGAGCCGGTAGTCCTGAGGCCCGTGACAGACAACAGCGGTTGAAGTGACGGACATTTTTGTCTCTTTCGTCATGGTCTTCCCCCGTAGCCGGGGTCATCGTGGAACAACTTTAGCGCCCATCTTCGGTAACGTTCGCGTCACGATTGGCGGCAGTCTCCGTTCACCGCGTTGTCGGGCAATCGTCATGTGGTATTCATAACGTGCTTCTTCGCAACGGAAGAAGCAATCACGCAATCCTTGGAAAGGGGATTAGATGGTTATCAAGAAGAAGGCTCTAGGTACGGTCGCCCTCGGCGCCAGCCTGGCCCTGATTCTCGCTGCATGTGCAGCAGAATCTGACACCACTGACACGTCGACCGACTCGGGCAGCTCCGCTGCTTTGAGCGAGGCCGACCAGTGGTTCGCCGACGCAAGTGACACGTTGGAGTGTCGCGGTACCACCCTTAGCGGTGTTACCGAGAACACTCCTCCCGGCGCTTACGTCAAGGACACAATCATTCCTGCGTTCGAGGCAGCTACCGGTGTAACGGTGAACCTCGAGACCACCTCATGGGATGAGATGTACTCCAAGGCAATCAACGACATGGAGGCCGGCACCGGCATCTATGACTTCGTCTACATCGAGCAGGACATCGTCTACGCATACCTTGCGCAGGACTACCTGGTCAACATGTCACAGTTCCTTCGTGACAACCCAGACGCAGTCGCTCCTACGTTCGACCTCGGTCTGTTCACCACCTTTATCAAGGACTTCCAGGACGCAAACGGCGACGTTTACGGTATTCCTATGGAGGCCTTCGTGAAGGTTTACCTGTACCGCACCGACCTCTTTGAGGACGCGGACATCAAGGCAGAGTTCGAAGCAGAGTACGGCCGTGAGCTCGTTCCTGCAACCAACTGGTCTGACTACACGGACATCTCGGAGTTCTTCTACAACTACGGCCAGGCAAATGGTCTCGAGTTGTGGGGCTCCACTGTCCAGGCAGTCGGCGGTCACCCTGCATCGTTCTACGAGTTCTTCGAGAGCATTGCACCGACCGTTGGTGTCTACAACTGGGGTATCACGGACGACTTCAAGGCAGATGTTGCCAACGGTGGAGCTATGAACAGCCCCGAAGCCGTTGCTGGTCTGACCACGTGGTTGAACCTCCTCCAGTACGCTCCACCAGAGTCGACTCAGTCCACTTGGTCTGAAGTTGCCTCGACCTTCGCTGCCGGCCGTGTCGCGCAGGGTCTGGTCTACGGTGAGAACGCCGCATGGATCGCTTCTGACGCTGAGCAGTCTCAGGTTGTTGGAAACGTGAAGGCAACCTTGCCTCCTCTGGCTGATGGTGTCCTCGCAGACGCTGAAGCCGGTGAAGGCTACGTCGGTTACTACGACGGTGGCGCCTTCGGTATCCCTCACTCCTCGAAGAACATCGCATGTTCGGTGCTCTTCCAGCAGTACCACGGCCAAGAGTCGTGGCAGGCTGAGTGGGCAGCAAACGGTGGTCGTATTGTTCACGACTCCACCTATGCTGACCCCATCGTTGTTGAGATGGACACTCAGACCCAGGGTTACTTCACTCACATGAAGGACCAGGGTTACCTGTACAAGGGTGCTCCGGCATTCCCGTTCCACGCTCAGGTTCGTGAAGTAATCGCGCCGTTTATCTACGACGCAATTGCTGGAAACATCACGCCTCAGGAAGCCCTCGACAGCGCAGCAGCTGCTGCGGAAGCCGAGATGGCCAACCTGGGTTACGGTGGCTAAGTAGTTAGCTTCCGTTGACCTAGCGTCATAGGATCGTGGGGGTGTGGTGTAAACCACCACACCCCCACGGTTCGTTCACCGGCCTGCGCCCAGGCCAGTATCGTCAGAGAGGTAGAGGGTGAAAAAGAAAAAGAATGTGAACCGCGTCGGATGGTGGTTGCTGTCCCCGTCGCTGGTCATTCTCGGCCTGGTGGGAATTGTTCCATTCCTGTACGTGATATTCCTTGGCTTCTTCCAGTGGAACGTATTCAGCGCGGAGGACGGGCGTAGTTTCGTCGGATTCGCGAATTACGCAACGCTAGTTTTCGACGAGCCATTTATTTCCTCTGTCGGCCGGTCAGTTTTCTTCACCGTTGTGGTGGTGGGCCTCGAGCTCGTACTCGGATTCTTACTCGCCCAATCCCTCATCAAAGACTTCCGCGGCAGGACAATTTTCCGCACGATTTATATCCTTCCCCTCGTTGTTGCCCCTATTGCTGTGGGTGCTACCTGGCGCCTTATGACAGTCCAGGGGTTTGGCCCCATACCCTTCGCACTCAAAGAGTGGTTCGGGATTGACTTCAACATCGGCACGAGCTCGGTCCAGGCCTGGATCACCATCGTGCTGATGGACGTCTGGCACTGGACCCCCTTTGTCACCCTGACGCTTCTTGCCGGAATCCTCGCGATGCCTAGAGACCCGATCGAGGCAGCCCAGGTTGATGGTGCCAGTAAGTGGCAGATCTACCGCCACGTGACTATTCCCATGTTGATGCCGATTATCTTCATCACGATGTTCATTCGCATGATGGACTCTTTGAAGGTGGTCGAGGAGGTCTACATGCTCACTAACGGCGGGCCCTCCTCGGATACGACCTTCGTCGGTTTGCATATTTTCCGAACAGTGATTCAAAGAACTGACTGGGGCTATGGCTCGTCTATGTCACTACTGGTGCTGTACTTCACCGTCGTGGCGAGCTGGCTCCTTCACACAACCATTACGAACAAGATGCAGCAGGTGAAGGCATGACCACGACAAAGGTAAAGACCCGTTTCTCACTGAAGACCCAGCTTGGCAACGTCGGCACCTATGTGTTGTGGACGTTCATGACGCTGTTCACACTCGGTCCGATTTACTGGATGTTCTCTGTGTCCGGCCGGAGCCCTGTGCAGGTGTTCGATAAGCCCACGTTGTTTATCGATTCCTTTTATTGGGAAAATTACCTCAACGTCTTCAACGACCGCGTTGTTCGTAGCTACTTGATTAACTCGTTGGTTGTCTCGACGACTAACGCCGTTTTGGTCACAGTGTTGGGCTTCTTGGCGGCGTACGCCTTGACAAGGTTCAAGCTGCCCGGCTCCAACAACATTTTCTTCTGGACCATCACCAACAGAATGGGTCCGCCTGCGGCGTTCATTCTGCCGCTGTTCTTGATCATGACTCAGGTGGCAGTGTTTGGCGACTGGATGCTTTTTGACACACGGACGGGTTTGATACTCATCTATACGCTCTTTAATCTCCCGTTTGCTATTTGGTTGTTGAAGGGAATCTTGGAGGGGATACCGCTCGAGCTCGATGAAGCGGCGCTGGTTGATCGAGCGAGCCGATTCCAAGTAATGACCAGGATTATTGCTCCTCTGGCAGCACCGGGTCTTGCGATTTCCTTTATTCTGACCTGGATTTTCGCCTGGAACGAGTACCTCTTTGCAGCGACTCTCTCGAGCGCCAATGCCCGAACAATCACGACCAGGCTTGCCGAGTATGTGACTACGACAGGGACGAACTATGGGGAGCTCGCCGCAGTCGCGTTTATCGCGACTTTGCCGGCCATCATTTTCCTTGTCTTCGTTCAGCGCTATATCGTTACCGGACTTACCTTTGGAGCGGTGAAGGACTAAACATGGACAACACAACAATCACGCCGGCTAAACAAAAGAAGACCAAGAAAGACCGCGCCATTGGTTTCTTGGGTTTCTACACCAACACATTCGACCGCTACTTCATTTCGGTCGTCTTGGCGATTGCCATCGGCCTTGTCTACCTGAGATTCTTGGCTCCCCTGGGAGTCCCGTCTCTGGTTTCCTGGGGTGTAGTCATCGGTCTCACCGCTTTCATCGTTCGAAAGGGCTAGAACCATGGTCATGATGCGCGCTTTGGTTGTCGAAAAGAAGGGCGAAATGGCCCTTCGAGACATCGAAGTAGACGAGGTCTTGGGTCCCGAGGATGTGAGAATCAAACTCCACACCGTGGGAATTTGCGCCAGTGACGTGCACTACTTCACCGACGGCCGTATCGGTGATTTCATCGTGAACGAACCGATGATTCTTGGACACGAAGCGTCCGGCACCATCATTGAGGTGGGATCAGAAGTGACCCACCTCAAGAAGGGCGACCGGGTGTGCATGGAGCCGGGGATTCCGAGCCCCGACAGCATCGAAACGAAGACTGGGCATTACAACCTGGATCCGAAGGTTCGCTTCTGGGCGACCCCGCCGATCCACGGAGTTCTCCGTGAATCAGTCGTGCACCCAGCGGGGTACACCTACAAGCTTCCGGATAACGTGTCGTTTGCTGAGGGGGCCATGATCGAGCCTCTCGCAGTTGGTTTGCACGCAGCGAACAAGGCCAAAATCGCACCAGGCGATGTCGCACTGGTCCTGGGAGCGGGAACCATCGGTATGGTCACAGCACTAGCGGCTCTCGCTGGCGGATGCTCAAGGGTGATCATGACCGACGTCATTCCCGAGAAGTTAGCTCTAGCCGAAACCCTCGGTGCAATCACCGCAGTCAACGTTGCCTCAGAAGATCTGTCTCAGGTCGTCAAGGACATCACCGGGGGCCGCGGAGTCAACATTGTGTTCGAGTGCAGCGGCAATAAGAAGGTCATCGAGTCAGCCTTCGATAATGCAGCTCCGGGGGCAACCGTCGTGTTTGTTGGCCTCCCCGATGGCCCGATTCAGTACGACATCCTCCAAGGATCCGTCAAGGAAATTCGGGTGGAGCACGTGTTCCGCTACACCAATGTCTATGACCGCGCTGTCGCTTTGATGGGGTCGGGCAAGATTGACGTGAAGCCGCTCTTGACTGATCGTTACCCTTTTGAGCAGGCTGTCGAGGCAATCCACGCCTTTGTGAACATGGGACCCACCTCGGTCAAAATCCAAATCGATATGGTCTAGGGGCTCTCGTGGATTCCGTACTGGCCGCAGCCAACATTATGGACCGGCTGTCTCTCCGGGATCGGGCTTGCGTCGTTACCGGTGCGGGAAGCGGGATCGGACGGGCCCTCGCTCACGCGGTTGCCGATGCCGGAGGCGCTGTGGCTCTGATTGATGTCAACGAGGACAACACGAAGACCATTGAGGCTGAAATCAAGGAGAGAAATCCTGGGACCAGCACCCTTGTTTTGGTCGCGGATGTCACCGACCCAGAGCAGGTCGCTGACGCGATGGCTACGGCCAGGGATGCGTTCGGGGGCCTTGACGTTGCTTACAACAACGTGGGAATTGCCCAGTGGATGGACGCACTGGACATGCCCTACGACGACTTTCAGCGAATGTTCCGTGTGAACGTTGACTCCGTCTTCCTCGGCGCGGTAGCCCAGGCTCGCATCATGAAGGAAAAAAAGTACGGAAAGATCATCAACACTGCGTCAATCTCGGCGTACATTGCCAATCATCCGCAATCCCAAGCGCACTACAACGCCTCGAAATCCGCTGTGATTGGCCTCACCCGTTCCTTGGCGGTGGAATGGGTTGATCATGGAATTAGGGTCAACAGCATTTCCCCGACCTACACGAGGACCAACTTGGTGGAGCATTTCCTCAAAACAGAAGAGGGCCAAGCGGTCTATCCCACGTGGATGGAGATGACCCCCATGAAAGCTATGGCTGACCCCACGGATTTGCAGGGCGCAGCTGTCTTCTTGGGTTCTGCCGCTTCAGACTTCATGACGGGCACCGACATCGTTATCGATGGCGGGTATCTGGCTTTTTAGTCCGCCCGTGGCGCGATGTAGCCGGCGCTTTCTAGGAGTGTTCTCATCTCGTGATAGCGGTCATCCAGTGCTGCGTGGTCATCCTCGCGGGGTTCGACAATGGTGGGTTCTGGAAGAACGGCCCGTGCAAGGTCGGCGACAGTCTCTCTAGAGTGAGTGGCGCTGGCGAGCAGCGCTGCTCCCACTGCGCTGTCGCTGTAGCGCGGCACGAGGACAGAGGTTCCGAGAATGCTCGCACGAAGCTGATTCCATGCGGCGGACTTGCTTCCCCCGCCGCTCAGGAAGTGTCGTGTGGATGAGGCCCCGTGCTCCGCGAGTGTCTCCAATCCCAAGCGTTCGATGAAGCCCACCCCTTCCATCACAGACCGCACTCTGTCAGTCATGGACGTGGGCGTCCCCGCCCACAGCGCTTGCGCGGCGGGCTGGTGGAAGGGGAATCGCTCTCCCCGCCCAGGAAGCGGATAGTGCACGGTGCTGGCGAGGCCGCTGGCCCCCGCAGTCTCAATTGCCTCATGGAGAATCGAGCGGTCGCCATTCACGAGCTCGGGCGGTAAAGACCCAACTCCCACGTTGGATGCCCCGCCGGGAAGAAAATGACCGTCGGGCGAGACATGGGAATAAACCCCCCGCTCCGGGTCGGTCACTGGGTTTTTGCTCGTGGCCTTAATGACTAACGTCGTCCCCAAGACACCCACCGTGTCACCCAGAGCGATACCTCCGGTTGAAATCTGAGAGGTGCAGCCATCCGTCATTCCACTCACCAGGGCCACGTCGGGGCCGACACCGAGCTCTTTGGCAACGCTCGGGGCTATGTGGCCAACAACGACGCCAGGCCGCACCAGTGCTGGCAGAAGGCTGCGCGAAACGTCGAGTGCGTCGAGGAGGCCCCAAGGCCACGTCAGGGCGAGGGGGTCAATGGCAGACTTCAGGTGGTGGGAGGTGTCTGCTGGCAGAACGTGGCCACCGGCAAGGTCAGCGAGAACCACATCGGCGGGACTCAGCACTTGTGTTGCTCGTGTGTGAGTGGCAATCCACCACAGGCGCCCTATCGAGGGGGATGGTCGATCGGCAACATGCTCGGCGACATGTTCTCGAACGGCGCTGTCCCCTCGCTGGTCGTGATACATCAGCGCATCGCCGAGGGGTTTTCCCTGGTCATCACAGGGGATTAAGGTTCCGGACGTGGCTGTGACACACAGCGCGGTGATAGCCGACGCTCTTTTCTGTCCCAAACCAGCGATGAGTTGGCCCATAACGTCCCGCGCAACTAAGGCGTAGTCAGGTGTTTGAGAAACCTCTCCCTGACCACCTCGGACCGGGCTCGACAGCGACGCTTCAACAGGCCCGAACACGGGGTCCACTCCGCCCGGGTCAAGAGCTACCGCGCGGATGTGCGCGGTAGCGACATCAATGCCGATGGTGATCCCCGGGGACATCGTTACTCGCCTGCGCCGAGGAGAAGCGGTGCAACTAAGGAGCCGAGTTCGTTCAAATCTTTGACCACAAAGTCGGCAACAGCGAGCTGGTTAGCGGGCGGATGATCCGGGGCCTCTCCTCGGAGGATCCAGGCAGTGCGCAACCCCAGGGTGTTCGCGGGCAGAACATCAGTGTCGAACCGGTTACCGATGTGGAGAGCCTCATCGGCGCTCACGCCTGCGTGATCCAGTGCCCAATGGAAAAGCTCGGGGGAGGGCTTTTCACTGCCCACCAGTCCCGACAGGCCCCAGGTGTGGATGAAGGGAGCTACATCGTCTCGGACCAGTGCATCTTTCGTCTCGATCTCTTGGTTCGCAATAATTCCCAGTGTCACGACCGGGGCCAACAGCTGGAGAAAAGGGAGCACGTCGTCATAGAGGGACCCTTCAGGGTGCCTCCAGTGCGGCGCGATGGCGGCGTGGAGCTCCGTCGCGCGAGCGGAGTCACCCAGAAACTCTGCAGCAAAGGTCTTTCGCATCGAGGCGCCCTCTGTGTTTCGGACGTAATCAAACACCACCGTCACCTCGTGGGCGCTCACGGGCGCGATGCCATCGGCCCGTCGAAGCGCGTTGAGACCGCGAACAGCTGCCAGGAGGAAGTTCTGATCTGGATAGATTGGCCCACCAACGTCAAGGAAGATTGCCCGCAGATTATCGGGCACCGCTAGACACCGGAAAGATTTCGTCGGCGCTCTGCCATGTCTTCGCGGTCAAAATAACCCTTGACAGCTTCGGAGCTGAGCGGCCGAGCCCCACCGGCAGCCAGAGCCTGCAGACGAACCTGGGCCCCCTTGTAGGCCATCTCCGTGACTGCTTCCACGCCGTCTGCTGTGTCAGCAAGGGCAACGATGCCGTGGTTGCCCAACAGCACGAGGGAGGGAAGGTCGCTGTGCTGGGAGTAATACTCTCGGAGCGACCCCAGAAAGGCCCGCCCGAGGTCGATTCCGGGTTGCGCATAGGGCACATAGAGTGCACTGCCAATGACAATTGCCTCGTCTGAGTAGACAAAAGTGTCAAAAGCAGTCTCTTGGTGGATGCTTGCCAGCAGCGCGACCAAAGGGGTCGGGTGGGTGTGGCCTACGAAGGCTGTCGAACGCAGAGATTGGACTGCCACGTGGATCAGGGTTTCAATCGAGCCACGCCGTCTCGCCCCGCCGTGTTCGCCAGCGTCCAGCTGAAGGATGAGATCTTGTTGGGTAGCTTCTGGAGAGTCCATGAGTTCCACGAGAGGTGCCACTTCAGCGATGACAAACTCTTCCGCGGTTGCGCTCGCCATTCTGGCCCCGGAGGCTTTGACCACAATTCGGTCTTGGTCGAGGCGTTGCGAAGCGTTTCCTTCGGCAAGAATCACAAAGTCTTTTTCTCGGACGCCCAAAGAGTGGGTGAGGGCTAACAGTTCAGGGCTGACGATTCCAGGGTTCCAGGTGCAAGACATAGGGGGCTTTGTTCTTTCTGTGGGGTCTGTGGTGAGGCGTTAGAGG
>JBIILX010000048.1:0-9628 GCA_044338275.1 Pontimonas sp. | reverse complement strand
CTCCACCGGAGAGTGCAATCGAGAGCATGAGTTGCACCGCGAGGATTGCGAAAATCCCCATCAGTATCACCACGATATAGCGCAGCTTCGGCGCTGCGGGGGTGGCCGGACCTTGGCGTGTCGGCCTGACTACTGACTCCCGGGCCTTCGAAGTGGGTTTGACAGTGAGGACGCTCATCGGGTTACCTTTCTGAGTTTTTCGGCTGCCCGAAGGCGAACCGATGCTGCGCGGGGGTTGTGGGCTATTTCTTCCGGGCTTGCCGTTTCTGCGCCGCGGGTGAGTTCGGTGAACTCGGCACGGTGCTCGGGAAGTTCGCGAGGAAGCCCCAGTGGGGCGGTGGTGTGAGAGCGCCGACGGAGCTCCTGCTTGGTGATCCGGTCTTCTCCGGACTGGTAGGACATCACGACGATCCGCCCGCCGATGGCGAGACGGTCAAGCGCCTCGGGCAGGGCGGCCGCCCAGGACTCGAGCTCGCGGTTGACCTCAATACGAAGGGCCTGGAACACGCGCTTGGCCGGGTGTCCCTTGTCCTTGAGTGCGTAGGGCGTGGCTCGCTGCAACACATCCACCAGCTGGCTAGTCCGAAGAAGTGGTTCGATTGCGCGGGCCTCGATGATGGCACTGGCATAGCGGTCGGAGAGTTTCTCATCGCCAAAGCGACGGAAGATGTCCGCGAGCTCGCGCTTGTCGTACTCAGCGAGAATGTCCGCGGCGGTGCGCTCGTCAGTGCCATCCATGCGCATATCAAGGGGCGCATCGATGGAATAGGAGAATCCCCGCTCGGGCTTATCCAAGTGCAGGGACGAGACCCCCAGGTCAAAGAGGAAGGCGTCTGGCTCTTGCCCAGGGAAGAACTCATCGAGCACTCGGCCCAGCTCGTCGCAGCGAGCGTTAACGAATCTCACCCGATCGCCATGCTGCGCAAGACGAGCCCTCGAGTGCTCGAGCGCTTCCTCGTCTCGATCAATGCCCAGCACCCGAAGGGTCGGGAAACTTTCCAGGAAGGATTCGGTGTGTCCGCCAAGGCCGAGGGTCCCATCGACCAACAGCGGTGTTGCGCCAGTCAACGCAGGTGCCAAAAGTTCGATAGCTCGCTCTCGCAGCACTGGGATGTGGTGATAGGTAGCGATCATTGTGCGTCCCCTCCCCCAGATCCGGTTCTCGGATTCCCCTCCGTGTGATGAACCTGGAACCGGGGAAGGTGTCTCAGGGCCCAACGGACGGGAGTCGAAAAATCGGAGCTAGAGGAGTCCGGGAATCACCTCCTCCTCGGTTTCAGAGAAGGCTTGCTCGCGGTCTTCGTAGTAGGACTGCCACGCGGTACTCGACCAGATCTCAGCGCGGGTACCCGCGCCGATAACGGTCAAGTCGCGCTCCAAGCCGGCATAGTCGCGCAATGCCGGAGGGATGGTCACGCGGTTTTGCTTGTCGGGAATCTCAGCGCTCGCACCAGAGAGAAAGAGTCGGAGGAAGTCGCGGCCAGCCTTGCTGGTTAGCGGTGCCTCGCGCAGTCGCTCCACGTGGGCGTCAAAGTCTTTGCTGGTGAAGACGTAGATGCATCGTTCTTGACCCCTGGTGAGCACCAAACCGTTCGCGAGCTCATCGCGGAATCGTGCCGGAAGGATGACTCGACCCTTGTCGTCGAGCTTGGGGGCGTGCGTTCCCAGGAACATTCCCGCCCCTCCTTTCGTATCCGGCCGTACTTGAGGTTACGCACCACTTTACTCCACTTTGCTCCAAAATGCACCACTTCTGACCCTTTTCTTCCATTTCTTTGTGGGCGTGTCTCCACGCCCACATCGGTATAAACACGGGCCTTAACGAAAAAAACCGGCCCGCAGGCCGGTTTTTTTCTTGCTCGAGTGGAGGGCTCTAGCCCTCCACTGGGGACTTAGAGGGGGTCGCCGTTGCTGCGACGCTCCCACCGCTCATTGAGCTGATCCATGAATCCTGCACCAGAACCAGGAGCGGGCTTGGGGGATGTCGACGGCGAGCGACCCTCGACGGGTTTGCCCGGGATGGCAACAGCCACCATCACACCGGTGAACATTATGGCGAAGCCCACGATTCCGACGACCGTGAGGTCTGAAGTGACACCGACAAGCATGGTGACCAGGCCGCCCAAAGCCACAATCGCGCCGATGGCCATCGCCCGATAGTTGGGAGTTCTTGACACGCCGAGCGTCGTCACGACGTCAGCCTCATTGTTGTAGAGGTTGCGCTCCATCTCTTCGAGCAAACGTTGCTCGCGCTCAGACAGTGCCATAGTCGCCTCCAGGCGTGTATTCGGGTATCTATGAGTGTACGCGGTTTTCCTGAGGATAGGCTAGGTCCGTGTCAGAGCCGATCAAGCTTGTCGACCTTGTCGACTCCCGCCTGGAGGGCTTCCTGGATTCCCGCTCACGTGAGCTCGAGGTTATCTCCCCCGACCTTGAGCACATCATGGACTACACCCGCGGCATGCTGGCCACCGGCAAGCGCTTTCGCGCACGGTTCTGTTATTGGGGGTGGCGCGCTGGAGGGGCAAGCGAGCTCGACCCAGGCCTGGGGACCGAAACAGTCGATGACCTAGATGCTGTGATTTCACTCGCTCTGTCGCTCGAGGTTTTTCATGCGGCGGCGCTCGTGCACGACGACATTATGGACAACTCAGACACGAGGCGGGGGAAGCCTTCCGCGCACCGTGCGTTTGAGACCATCCACCGCGAGCGCGCCTACGCAGGGGGCTCGGAGCAGTTCGGCCACTCAACAGCACTACTGGTCGGTGATCTTCTTCTGGCATGGAGTGACGATCTGCTCAACCATGCCCTCTCCGCACTCGAGTCCCCCGAGGTTGCTCTGGCCACCAGAGCGCAGTTTTCCCGCATGCGACAGGAAGTCACCGTGGGCCAGTACCTCGACATCCACGAAGAGGCAGCCTGGTTACACTCGGCCGAAGCAGAGCGTCTCGAGCGGGCGTTGCGCGTTGTCACCTACAAATCAGCCAAATACAGCATGGAGGCCCCGCTGTTGATCGGTGCTTCGCTCGCCGGCGCTAGTTCCGGGGAACTCGAAGCACTCAGCGCGTTTGGGTTGCCGCTTGGCGTTGCATTCCAACTGCGCGACGACGTGCTCGGAGTCTTCGGCGACTCTGAGGTCACCGGTAAGCCCTCCGGTGATGATTTGCGCGAGGGCAAGCGCACGGTGCTCATTGCCCTCGCCGAGGCGGAAATGCCCACCGGGGCGAAGGCCATCTTCAACGAAATGCTCGGCGACCGCTCCCTCTCAGGAGAACAAATCGAGGTCATGCAGGAAACGCTCGAGGCCACCGGGGCGCTCGAGAAGATTGAGACGATGATCTCTGACTATGTGGCCCAAGCCATGGATGCTCTGCACGGGGCTCACCTGTCACCCGGAGCCACAGCCGAGCTCACTCGCCTCGCCGAGGCGGTCACCCAGCGCCAGGCTTAGGACTCTACAAGGCAAGGGTCTGAGCGAGTCTGCGGACTTCGCTTTTGCGTCCGGAGCGCAGAGCGTCGATGGGGGACGCCGCCAGTGCCTCGTTGACATCGAGGAACCACCGGGTCGCACTCTCCTCGCTGAATCCGCCGTCCAACAGCACAACGACTGTGCCGCGGAGGTCCTTCAGTGGCTCGCTGCCATCCAGGAACACCTCCGGAATCTTGAAGACGCCATCAATCTTGGTTCCGAGCAACGCTCGATCTTCAACAAGCCGGTGAACTTTGCCAGGCGTGAGCCCGAGGCGCTCGCACACGTCGGGGACCGTGAGCCACACCACGTCTGTCTGATCTGCCACCTCTCTAGAGTGCCACGCCTCGGGGACAACCGATAGCGAGAGGGCAACGGAGCTTCTCTTGGTATGTTACGAATACATTAACTTGAACCCCACAGGTCACAGTGGTTGACTCCCCTTGACACCTGTGACACCGTAGGTACGGAGCGCCCTACGGCAATAACGCCCCCTTTCACGCAACGATAAGAGCCATGTCTTTCGCAGAACACTCTCCCGGCAGCGCCGAGTCCCGAGGTGACTCCCTCAAACGCGCTGCGCTCCAGGGGCTAACTCCGCGGTCACGACGATTCGAGGGCTCGCCCGAGCCGACCACAACCGCCCTTCGCAAGACTCTCTTTGGCAGCCTGCCATTTTTGATGACCGGAACGTTGGCAGCTGGGGTGGGGGTCGCGCCCGCCGCCCACACCGACACGATGGCGCTCCCGCCAGGGAACACTCGCGGCGACACCCGGCCAGGCCTTGCCCAAAGGCTCAGCCATGCGATGCTGCCGATGGCGCACTCCATCATTGCCGCTGTTCGACCCGACCTCCCCGCCACCTACACGGTGAGGGCCGGAGACACAGTCTCCTCGATAGCTGAGGCCTTCGAGTTGCCTACGCCTGCGGTGTTGACACTCAACGGACTGAGCTGGAACTCTCTCGTCCACGAGGGGCAGATCTTGAAGCTCAGCCCTGAGCCCACCAAGAAGCGAGCAGGTTCACCGGCTCGCCTTGCAGCCAACGGCTATGTCGTATCGCCCGGCGAAACCGTCACCACGATCGCCGGACGCTTGGGAATCTCGACCGAAGCGCTCACTGCACACAACGGTCTTGCGCCAAATTCCACGATCTACGCGGGCCAACTGTTGAGCGTGCCAGGGGCAACGCGTCCCACGATGGAGCGAACCACCCCGACGAGCATGCCGGTGGTAGCCAACGCACCGACAGTTATTGCGGCCTCAGACACTAATGGTGAAGCGATAGAGGCTTCAGCTACGGTCGCGGCCGAGGCGCGTTTCGACGCGGCAGACCTCGCCCTGGCCGAAAAACCAGCGCTCTTTGTCACCCAGGTTGCTAGCAAGCCGACAACACCAGTTCCTCAAGCTGCTGCGTCGAGACCCGCGCCGATTGCGCAGGCCACTGCGCCCGCACCCGAGGCAACAGCCGCCGGGGCAATAGGACAGCCGGTCACCGGTTCCATTACCCCTCTCAACGACGAACGCAGAGCCAACGCCCAGATCATCATCTCAGTGGGACGCGAGCTCGGCGTCCCCGACTACGGAATAGTGATAGCGCTGGCAACCGCAATGCAAGAATCCTCCCTGCGGAACATCTCCTGGGGCGATCGCGATTCGGTGGGTCTTTACCAACAGCGTCCCTCCAGCGGGTGGGGCACCGTGGAGCAGATCATGGACCAGGCACATGCGACCAGATTGTTCTTTGGCGGCTCCCAAAACCCCAATAAAGGAAGGACCCGCGGACTCTTGGACATCGCAGGATGGCAAAACATGGCCCTCACCGACGCGGCCCAGCGGGTTCAAATCTCAGCATTCCCCAAGGCCTACGCTAAATGGGAGCCCAGTGCCTGGGCATGGTTATACGAACTGACCTAATGGAGTGGCAACCAGGTTCGACGCCCCTGGCGCCCTACAATCGGCTAAATGGACGCCCCCACGATTGACCCGCTGCTTGGCCGGGTAGTCGACAACCGTTACGTCATTGAACGTCGCGTTGCCAGGGGTGGCATGGCGACCGTCTATGAAGCGATGGATCAAAGGCTTGAGCGCCCAGTTGCCATCAAAATCATGCACCCCCACTTAGCTGAGGATGCCGAATTCACGCGTCGTTTTATCCAGGAGGCGCGTCAAGCAGCAAGGCTTGCCCACCCCAACATTGTGAATGTTTTCGACCAAGGGCAAGACGGTGCCATCACGTTCATCGTGATGGAGTACTTGCCAGGGATCACTCTGCGGGAATTGCTCAATGACTTTGGCGCCCTGACCCCAGCGCAAACTCTCGACATAGTGAAGGCCGTTCTGTATGGCCTCGACGCCGCGCACTCTGCGGGGATTGTCCACCGCGATCTCAAGCCCGAAAACGTGTTGCTTGCCGATGACGGGCGCATCAAGATTGCGGACTTCGGTTTGGCGCGGGCCGCAAGCCACAACACGGCGACGTCGCAAGCGCTTCTGGGCACTATCGCGTATCTCTCGCCCGAGCTGATTTCGCGGGGCATTGCCGATGTGCGCAGCGACATCTATGCACTCGGCATCATGATGTTCGAAATGCTCACCGGCCAGCAGCCCTACCAAGGCGACCAAGCCGTGACGATTGCCTACCAGCACGCCAACGACATCGTGCCAACACCGAGTTCAAAAAACGCTTCTATTCCTGCCCAGTTCGATGAGGTGGTCGCCTGGTGCAGCGAGCGCTCCCCCGATGACCGACCTCCTCATGCGCGAGCTCTCCTGGAACACGTCGTCGAACTCGAAAAGCTTCTGGGCCCAGAATCACTGACACAAGCAACGCAAGCCCTCAACGCCACAGTCGCCATGACTCAGAGAATGTCCGCCTTGGACATGCAAGAGACTGAGGTTCTCGACCCTCGCTCGGCGGTGTTCGCCGAATTAGAGCCCACCGTGGTGTTGCCCCCCACCGACGGGGACCCTGCTCCTCAGGAACCCATCAGACCCCCGAGACGACAGGGCGGCAGAGGGAAACTCGTCACGATCATCTCGCTTGTTGTTGCACTCGCGCTCGGCGGCGGAGCGGCTGCATGGTGGTCGGGCGGCGTCGTTGGAGGCGTAGCGATTCCCGAGGTGAGCGGCCTGACTATCGAAGAAGCCACCGCAACCCTGAGCGCGGCCGAGCTCGAGGTCTCTGATGTGGTTCTGGAGGAATTCGACCTGGTGTTACCCGCTGGGATTGTCAAGGGGACCAATCCCCCCGCTGGCGATTCAGTAGAGCGGGGCAGCGTGGTCAGGCTTGTTGTGTCCTTGGGGCCAAACCCGGTCAGCGTTCCGGCGGTCACCGGCAAAACCCTTCAGGATCTCACCACTGAATTCGAGGCCCTGAACCTGATTGTTGGTGCGACCAGCGAGGAGTTCAACGACTTTGTTGAAGCCGGGACGATTCTGAGGCTCGCCAGCCCCGAGGGCGCGGCGTTGCCCGCTGGCTCCGAGGTTTTGGCCGGCAGCACCCTCAGTGTTGTGGTGTCTGCTGGCCCAATCCCTGATGTTGAGGGACTCTCCGTTGACGAAGCGAGGCGCCTGCTTCAAGAAGTGGGATTGATGGGAATCGTCGGTGGCGATGGAGAATTCTCCGACACAATTCCTGAAGGGTCCGTGGTGAAAGTTCTTGATCGCGACACTCGGATTGTGGTGCCGGGCGACACCCTCACGTTGCTGGTTTCTCGCGGCCCAGAACTTGTAGAGGTCCCAGACGTTATTGACAACACAATCTCCGAGGCGATACGCAAGCTCGAAGCTCTCGGCTTCCGCGTGGAAGTCAGGTCAGAGTTCCCCGAGGAAGACTGGTCCAAGCCGTTTGCTCGGGTGACCACCGCGGACCCCTCGGAGGGCCAAGAGGTTCCCGCGGGAACGCTCATTATCCTGCGCAGCTTCGTTTAGGACTGGCTGAGCTCTTCCGCAACGAGGAACGCAAGTTCTAGGGATTGCTGGTGGTTAAGTCGCGGGTCGCACAGCGACTCATACTTTGTCTCAAGCCCCAGCTCATCGATCTGTTGTGAACCACCGAGGCACTCCGTCACATCATCACCCGTGAGTTCGACGTGAACGCCGCCAGGATGGGTGCCCGCGAAGCGGTGAGCTTCGAAGAACCCCTGAACCTCGTTGACGACGTCGTCGAAGCGACGCGTTTTATAGCCCGTCGATGTCGTGATGCCATTGCCATGCATGGGGTCGCTAACCCACACGGGTTGAACCTCCAGAGACTTGGTGGCCTCCAACAGCGGCGGCAGTGCGTCCCGGATGTGGTCAGCTCCCATCCTGGTAATCAACGTCAGGCGTCCCGGCTCCCGCGTCGGGTCGAGCTTCTCCATCAGGGCCTCCAAGGCGGCCGGGGTCATCGACGGGCCAACCTTCACTCCGATCGGGTTGCGGATTCTCGAGAAGAAATCAACGTGCGCACCATCAATGTCACGGGTCCGCTCGCCAATCCATAGAAAGTGCCCGGAAGTCACGTAAGGAGTTCCGGTCCTCGAATCGATCCGCGTCAAGGGACGTTCGTAATCCATCAACAAGCCCTCGTGGCTGGCATAGAACTCGACACGCTTCAGCTCATCGAAATCGGCACCTGCCGCCTCCATGAAGCGGATCGCGCGGTCAATCTCTTTGGCGAGGCCTTCATAGCGGGCGTTAGCGGGGTTCTCGGCAAAGCCCTTGTTCCAACTGTGAACCATACGCAGATCGGCGAAGCCGCCCTGGGTAAACGCGCGAATCAGATTGAGAGTGGACGCCGCGGTGTGGTAGCCCTGCAACATCCGCCCCGGATTGGGCGTTCTCGACTCTTCTGTGAAGTCATAACCGTTGACGATGTCGCCGCGGTAGGCGGGCAGGGTCACGCCACCTCTGGTTTCATCATCACTGGATCTGGGCTTAGCGAACTGGCCCGCCATCCTGCCCATTTTGACAATGGGCATCGACGCGCCATACGTCAGGACCACTGCCATCTGAAGAATGGTTTTGACCCTGTTTCTGATGTTGTCAGCGGTGGCACCCTGGAAAGTCTCGGCACAGTCGCCGCCCTGGAGCAAGAACGCTTTCCCGCTGGCAACACGGGCCAGACGCTCGCGAAGAAGGTCTACTTCGCCGGCGAAAACCAGTGGAGGAACGTTCTGGAGCTCCTTCGACACCGCTGCAGCAGCAGCGGTGTCCGGCCACTGAGGCTGCTGCTTTATGGGAAGCGTGCGCCAATGATCCAAGCCTTCGACTATCCCAGGTTCCGGGGCAACGGAGCTTTCAGTGGTGTTCACGATTCCTCAATCTCTGTACAGTGCAAGCAGAAGCCTAGCCGAGCGCACGAGAGAGCCCAATCTGAACCTAAGCGGAGGGATTGCGCAACGTCGATGCATAGACGTCAACGTAATCCTGGCCGCTGAGCTTGTTCATTTCGTACATGATTTCGTCCGTTATCGCTCGCAGCACGAAGCGGTCACTCTCCATGCCTCGAAAGCGTGAAAAATCCAGCGGTGCTCCCAGCACCACGCCCACCTTGTGCACCTTGGGGAAACTCGTGCCCAGTGGCATGACCTTGTCTGTGTCAATGACGGCAGCAGGAATAACCGGAACGTTGGCTTCAAGGATAATGCGCGCAACCCCGGTGCGGCCTCGGAACATCCGACCATCAGGGCTCCTGGTGCCCTCCGGGTATATCGAGAGAACCTTGCCCTCGGCGAGAACCTGAAGGCCAGCATTGAGAGAAGCTTCCGACGCTTTCCCGCCCGAGCGATCAATCGGCAGTTGACCCGCTGATGTCATGAAGAACCTGATCGCCCAACCCTTTATTCCCGGGCCAGTGAAGTAGTCGCTCTTCGCCAGGAAGGCCATCTGGCGGTCGACCACAAGTGGGAGAAAAACCGAATCAACAAAGGAGAGGTGGTTACACACCACGATCACTGGGCCCGTGCGCGGCATGTTTTCCAGGCCTTTAACCCAGGGGCGAAAAACAGTCGTCATGAGGGGGCCAATGACCCAGTGCTTCATGATCCAGTAGAACATCCGTCCCCCGTTCGACCCTTCACAGACTACGCCCCCGTGGGGCGTTGAAGCCTGGCCAAATCGGCGGCGCCGATGACGCCGGCACTGTTGCCCATGATTGCTGTCACGATGCGGGGA
>JBIILX010000003.1:0-31232 GCA_044338275.1 Pontimonas sp. | reverse complement strand
CTCGCAGGACTTGCCACATCAATGGGCATGGTCGCGGACAACAACCCGGCCTATCTGCGCCTTTCCGATTCGAGCGTTGTCGGCCAAGCCGCGCCCGCCAGCGCTGGTAGTGGCTCCGCTGTGTATCCGGTGACCGCTGGTAGCGAGACCGTGTTGCCCCCGGCGATAATCGCCGCGGTCTACGAGTCCGTCACCGCCCCCCAAGAGGTTGTTCCCGAGGTTGTGGAGGTAACGACAACGATCGAGGCCACCTCAGCAGCGCCGAGCGCAACACCCGTCTCGGTAAAGCCCGCTCCCACCACTCCACGATTTGGCGGCTCGATCCCGTCACCAACGACGAGGTAAGCGGCACTGATGCATCACCAACGTATGTCTGGGCGTCGCGTAGCTTTCGCCCTCGCGATGGTGATGCTGGTCTCCCTTGTTTTTGTCGGGCGCCTGGTTGACGTTCAAATCGTGCGAGCAGCTGAACTTCAGGAGCAATCGCTTCAGGTTCGCACCACGAGCGAGACCCTCTGGGCGTCACGCGGCTCCATTGTCGATCAGTTTGGCAACGACCTCGCTCTGGACGTAGACCGCTATGACATCAGCGTCAACCCCTCGAAAGCTGGCGACTTCCGTCGCTCTGGAGAGGTAGTCCCGCTTGCTCAGGCCCTGGCCGAGATTGCGCAGGCGACCGGGGGTAACTACGACGAGATGCTCTACGCCCTGTCGGAAGACCCCTCTGCGCAGTTCACCTACTTGGTCAAGGGCGTCACCCCGGCGGCAAAAGATGCTCTCAGGGAGCTCGATATCCCCTGGCTGCAGATTGATTTGATCCGCGAGCGAACTTATCCCTTTGGACCTGTGACGGCGAACCTGACTGGCATGCTCGGCCGAGATGAGCCTCTGGGAGGAGTGGAGCTCGCCGAAAACGAATGCCTTATGGCGCAAAACGGTGTTGCTACCTACCAAAAGGGTGCTGACGGCGTGCGATTGCCAGGAACTACCACCTTGGTGGAGGACCCCATCCATGGTGGTACCGCACACCTCACGATTGACAGCGATCTGCAGTGGTATGTCCTCCAGCAGTTGGCAGAGCATGGAACCGCGCTGCAGGCGCAACATGGCAGCGCGATTGTTGTTCGGGTGAGCGATGGGCACATTCTCGCCGCTGCCGACTGGCCAACCTTTGACCCCAACGACTTCACTGATGCCCCACCCGAACACATGGGCGCCAGGACATTCAGCTCGCCCTATGAACCCGGATCGATTATGAAGTCCATGGGTATAGCCATGCTGATTGATGGGGGTCACACCACCGTCTCAGATCGCATTGTTGCCCCAGGTTTCTACAACATTGGCTCGGGACGCTTCATCAAGAACATGTTGGTCTCTGATGCCAGGCAACTCACCACCGCCGGCGTTCTCCAAACCTCCTCCAACACCGGTATGGCGGTGCTCGGTGAGCGCATGCCGAAGGCGCAGTCGTACGACTATTTCAAGGCCTTTGGCTTTGGGGAGAAGACAGCGGTCGATTTCCTCGGTGAATCCAACGGTGTTCTCACCTCGCCAGAGAACTACGACTCCTTTACTCGTTTTGCCCAGCTCTACGGTCAGGGTATTTCGGTGACTGCCGTGCAGATGGCCGGTGCCTATCAAGCCCTGGCGAATGACGGGGTCCGCCTTCCGCTTCGTCTCTACGACGGGTGCACGACAAACACGGGCGAATTCATTGAGGCGCCGATTTCGGAGCCCGTTCACGTAGTTTCAGCCTCCGCGGCACGTCAGACGGTGAACATCCTCGAAACAGTTGTGAGCGAGAGCGCGCTTCGACCGGTTTTGGAGGTTCCCGGCTATCGGGTTGCCGCCAAGACGGGAACCGCAGAAATCGCGAGCGCCAGCGGTTATGGATCTGAGCGTGTGATTTCTTTGGCCGGTATGGCACCAGCAGAAGACCCCGAGTATGTGGTCCTGGTCTCGTTCTACAAGCCACAAACGTCACGGGTCTCCTCAGCGGCAGCTCCCGCTTTTCAGGACCTGATGTCTCACGTGTTGAAGCACTATCGTGTCGCCCCTTCGAGCGAACCAGCTGTTATCCCCCCGCTAACCTGGTAGCAACACCCGGACGGGCCGGTGAGACGAGAGGGCGATGATGGCTGAGATTCCTCGACCGCAGCGTCCCACTCCACGCACTATTTCTGCTCTGGCAGAAGCGCTGGGGGCATTCCAGCTCGGCCCCGATGTCTCGGTCACCGGTGTGGCCCTCCACACGGGCCTCGTTCAACCGGGTGATCTCTTTGCCGCTCTTCCTGGAGCCAACCGCCATGGGATTGAGTTCTGGCCAGCCGCCGCGGATGCCGGCGCCGCTGCTGTACTCACCGATGCTGAGGGTGCCGCTCGGCTGCCCGTGGAGACACCGCGGGTGGTGATCGAGGAGCCTCGATCTCGCCTGGGAGCAGTGTCTGCGGAGATTTATGGCACTGGTGATATCGGCGCCATGGCCATCGCCGCTGTGACCGGTACCAACGGGAAAACATCCACTGCCTTTCTCCTGGACGCACTCATGAGAGGCCTCGGGTGGACTACCGCCCTGTCCACGACGGCAGAGCGGGCTGTGGCAGGAGTCCCCTACAAGAGCACTCTCACCACCCCGGAGGCTCCAGACATTCACGCCATGTTGGCGCTGGCCAAAGAGCAGGGCGTGAGTGGTCTCGCCATTGAGGTGAGCGCGCAGGCTTTGGAAAAGAACCGGCTCGATCGCGTGATGGTGGATGTTGCCGGGTTCACGAATTTGAGCCATGACCACTTCGAAGATTTTGGCAACATGGACAACTATTTGGGCGCCAAGGCCGCCTTGTTCACTCCTCAGAGAGCTCGGAAAGCCGTCATCTGCGTGGACACACCCTGGGGTCTTGCCTTGGCCAGAGGGGCCACCATCCCGTTCTGGACGGTGGGGGCAACTAAGTCCGAGGGCCTGGAAGGCCTGCCGCATTGGCGCTATGCAATCACCTCAACCGTGGGGGACACCACCACGTTCTCGGTGAGCTCGCCTGAGGGCGAAGTCATCGAACTTGTGGCCCCGATCATCGGGGAACACATGGTGGCCAATGCAGCCCTCGCCGCTGTCATGCTCATCCTCCAGGGGGTTGCTCCAACCGACCTTGGCAGAGCCATGGGGCCAGGCACGCCAGGAATCCCCGTGTTTGTGCCGGGGCGGGTGGAAAGAGTATCTGGACCCACTGGTCCTCAGGTCTTTGTCGATGCCGGTCGCAGTGAAGACGCCTACCGCGCCACCTTGGAAACGCTTCGCCTGCGCACGAAGGGAAAGCTGGTGATGGTGTGTGGGACCTCCGGCAACAGGGATGCCACCAAGCGACCGCTCATGGGGGCAACCGCCGCCACACTTGCCGATGTCGTCATTGTCACCGACGATGATCCGAGGCGCGAGGATCCCGCTGTGATTCGTGCGGGGCTCCTTGAAGGGGTGCAATCGGTGGAGGGCTCCACGTGGTGTGAAGTCCCTGATCCGAGCGAGGCCATTCGCCAGGCAATCTCGATGGTGGGGGAGGGCGATAGCGTCCTTTGGAGCGGCCCGGGTTCCCAGAACTATCGCGATATCGGTGGGGAGAAAGTGCCCTATTCAGCCCGGGATGAGGCGCGCGCGGCCCTCCGCGAAGCTGGCTTTGCCCCGGAGCAACCCCATGACTGAGGTCGTCCTGGAAGACCAATGGACCAACTGGGGCCGCTCGGGGGGAGTGCTCGTCGAGGGAGCCACCAGGCTTAGCTGGGAGATTGCAACGATGACTCCCGGGCTTCTCCAGGAGGCACTGCTGGGTATACGTTCGGCGGTCACCGCCGGGGCAAGCCTTGGCGAGGCCGTCGCTGCGGTGGGCGATCCGAGCGAGCCCCACATGCTCGAGGTTCATCACGTGGGTCAGGGTGTGATTGTTATTGACGACACCAGAACGCTGGGAGTTAATGACGCGGCGACATCCCTGAAGGTTGTGACTGGTCTCGCGGCGAGACAGAGGCGAGTGATTGTTGCAGCGGGAGCTCTGGATTTCGACGGGGACTCTGACTATGACGACCTGGGAGCTTTTGGTGCGCTCATGGTGCGACTGAATGTGGACCAGGTTTTTGCCGTGGGGCCCGAGGCCAGAGCACTGTTTCTGTCGGTGGGCAGGGAGGGCTCCTGGGATGGAGAGTCGCAGCACTGTGTGAGCGTGGATGACGCGTACGATGACATCCGTGCGTTTATCCGGCCGGAGGATGTGGTGCTCGTGATGGGTGCGACAGGGCAGTCGCTTCTCCCTCTCGCCACTCGGCTTGCGGAGGATCTCTCGTGAGGATTTTGCTACTTGGCAGCGCAATCGCGCTCTTCTTCTCGCTGTTTCTGACACCACTGTTCATTAGGCTCTTCGAGAAGCTCGGCTGGGGGCAGTTCATTCGCCAGGATGGCCCCAAAACCCACTTCTTGAAGCGCGGAACACCGACGATGGGCGGCATTGTGATTCTGCTGGCCGTGGTTGCTGGCTATTTCGGTGCGCACCTGATCGAAGGAGCACCGGTTACCCAGTCGGCGGTGCTGGTTATTGGACTAATGGTGACTCTCGGAATCGTCGGCTTTCTGGATGACTTTTCTAAGGTCCGTCGGCAGCAGTCTCTGGGGCTTAGCCCCCGGGCCAAAGTTATTGGTCAGATTCTTGCCTCCGCGGGCTTTGCGGTGCTGGCTGTGTCGTTTCCCGATAAGGACAACCAGACCCCTGCGGCTCTGGGTATTTCTCTGATTCGTAACGCCGACCTGGTCTCGTTTGTGGGATTAGGCCAGATTGGCGCCATGATTGCGTTTGCGGTGTGGGCGAGCTTGATCATCGTCGGAACGTCCAACGCGGTGAACCTTACTGACGGCCTCGATGGCCTCGCCAGTGGTTCGACAATTCTGGTCTTCGTGGCCTACGTCATGATCACGTTCTGGCAGTTCAACCAATCGTGTTTCCGCGGCGTTGTCGATGAAGAGAACCTCTATAAGTGTTATGAAGTGCGTGATTCGCTGGAGTTGACCTCGGTTGCCGGCATCATTTCCGCGAGCCTGATTGGGTTCCTGTGGTGGAACACGTCTCCCGCAAAGATCTTTATGGGCGACACAGGCTCCTTGAGCCTGGGTGGCGGTGTCGCAGCGCTCGCGCTCTTCTCCCGCACCGAAGTGTTGTTGCCTATCGTCGGTGGCCTGTTTGTGATCCTGACCGGTTCGGTGATCATCCAGAGGCTGTATTTCAAAGCCACCGGGGGCAAGCGGGTGTTCTACTCGTCACCGCTCCATCACCATTACGAAATCAAGGGCTGGGCTGAGGTCACCATTGTGGTCAGGTTCTGGCTCATTGCTGGCCTTTTTGCCGCTGTTGGCGCGGGGCTCTTCTATTTGGAGTGGCTCAGCCGCTGATGGCCCCTTCGCTAGACGCGCTCACCAGTTGGCACAGCGATTGGTCGGGCCTGAGGGTCGTTGTTGTCGGACTTGATGCGACAGGCTTCGCGGTCGTCGACACTCTGGTGGAGTTAGGGGCAGAGGTCGTGGCGCTGGCGCCAGACGCGCACGACGATGTGGTGCGAATCGCCGAAGTGATTGGTGCCATTGTTCTCGTCTCGAGGGATGACCAGGCGAGGGTTGCTGCAGCGCTCGACCACCGGGCTGATTTGGCCGTGGTGTCTCCCGAGATAACCCGTGACGATGCTGTTGCTGGTGCCCTTGTCCAGGCTGGCGTTCCGATGTGGTCAGATGTGGATTTTGCGTGGCGGGTTCGCGACAAATCGAACGTCGTAGCGCAGTGGGTCCTCGTCGTCGGGGAAACTGATGGGCCCCGGATTGCTGACTTAGCAGCGCGCATTCTTGTGGCTGATGGCCATATGGCGCGCCACGTTGGCCTGGAGAGCGCCCCGCTACTGGATGCACTGCGTGATCCTGAGCCCTACACAACCCTGGTTATTTCCGCCGGCTCCGCTGGATTGGGGTGGTGGCAACGTTATCCCGAAGCGCTTCGGAGGCCATTTCTCACGGTGTCGTTGGGTGATGGCGCCGAAGACCCCACCGGGACGCGCTTTGATGCGACAACGAATGCCTGCATTTATCGTCGCAGCGTTGGCCCCACCGAGGACATGGTGAAGGATGCCGATGTACTTGAAGGCGCGCGAGCAATTGGAGTTGGCCTTGATTCGCCGGGGATGAGTGACCTAGGCCTTGTGGAGGGCATTCTCTGCGACCGTGCTTTTCTCGAGGATCGCGCTCACCAGGCGTTCGAGATCTCCACCACGGAGGAGCTTCAGGAAGCCGGGTGGGTGATTCCCGATGATTTGCCTGCCGTTCTTGCTGCCATAGCGATTGCTCGCTCCTTCGATGTGACCCCCGCGCTGATCGCGGGGGTCGTGACCCTCCCGTAGGCGCCCGCGGCGCCTGGAGACATGCCGGCGCGCCCTATCGTCTCCAAGTGCCCACCAGGTTCACACTTAGAGATGCACTGTTGACCAAAGTGTTTGCAGGAGCTAAATCTGAGGAAGGTGGGACCGTGACAACGACCCTGCGCCCGCCTTCTCCGAAGCCCACTGGCAAACCTCGGATGGTGGTCAGCGTCAAGCGGCTCTTCCACGCTGAATCTGGCGAATATGTCGTCATGGTGGCGACCGTCCTGTTTTTGGTTGCTTTTGGTTTGGTGATGGTCCTCTCGTCCTCCTTCGTCGGTTCGGCCCTCGGCAACGACGGCAATTTTTTTGCCACCTTTGTGAGGCAGGCGCTCTGGGCACTGCTCGGCATCCCTTTGATGATGACGGTGTCGCGTTTCAAGCCCATCCAAATCAAGCGGGCAACCCCTGCGATATTCCTTGGTGCTCTGGTGTTTCAGGCATTGGTGTTCACGGCGTTTGGCGTCACCGAGGGTGGCAACCGGGCCTGGGTCAACATCGCAGGTTTTGGTGGCCAGCCCTCGGAGATTTTGAAGCTCGCCTTGATTGCGTGGATGGCGGCAATCCTCTCGAATCGCCTTGATCATCTCCACGACTATCGTGTTCTTCTTCGCCCGCTCGCTGTCGGCGTTGCGGTGGCGCTCGCGCTGGTTGTTGCCGGTCGCGACCTCGGAACAGTGGGCATCATGACGATGATTGCCCTGGGCGTAGCGTTTCTGGCGGGAATCCGCCTTGCCCACTTGGCGGTACTCGTGGGTGTCTTGGGCGCGTTCCTCGCAATTTTCGCTGTACTCAGCCCTTCTCGGGTAACCCGCATCATGACCTGGTTCTCCGGCTGCACCGAGGCGGATTATGAGAATGTCTGTTGGCAGAGCATTCACTCGACCTATGCGCTGGGTTCTGGTGGCCTTTTGGGAGTCGGGCTGGGAAATTCGCGAGCCAAATGGTCATGGTTGCCGGCAGCGGAGACCGACTTCATCTTTGCCATCGTGGGGGAAGAGTTGGGTCTCGCCGGCACCACGTTAGTCATGGCCGCCTTTGTCGTTCTCGCCATTGCGATGGCTCGCATGGTTCGAGCCCAGCAGGATCCTTTTGCGAGGATTGTCACCGGCGGCGTCATGATCTGGCTTATCGGCCAGGCTTTGGTGAATATTGCGGTGGTCCTCGAGTTCCTCCCCGTTCTCGGTGTTCCGCTGCCGTTTATGTCGATGGGTGGCTCAGCGCTGCTCTCGTCGTTGATTGCTATCGGTTTAGTCATGGCTCTCAATCGCACCGGCTCTGAGTCAGTGACCGACTATCGAGCGCGACGAATGGCGACCACTCGATGACTCGAGTTCTTCTGGCGGGCGGTGGCACCGCCGGCCATGTGAACCCCCTGCTTGCGGTCGCAAACGAGCTCGTGCGGCAGGGGCACTGTGAGCCCTCGGACATCCTCGTCGTGGGTACAGCCCAGGGGCTGGAATCCCGTCTGGTTCCCGCAGCGGGATTTGCCCTGGCAACAACGGCACGACTGCCTATGCCGCGAAAAATGAGCCTCAGCGCACTTGTGTTTTGGCCGCGTTTCGGCATTGCGGTGGGCAAGGTTGCCTGGTTGATCACCCGCCACCGGGCCGACGTTGTTGCAGGGTTTGGCGGTTATGCCTCGGCGCCGAGTTATGTTGCGGCCTGGCTCACTAGGACACCTCTGGTAATCCACGAAGCCAACTCTGTTCCGGGCTTTGCCAACAAACTCGGGGCAAAACTCACCCGCTTCGTCGTCACCACCTTCAGTCACACCCAGTTACCACACTCCAGGGTTTTGGGCATGCCCCTGGCCAGGAGCATTACTCACCCCACGCCAGTGCCCACAGTGTCTGCGGCAAGAACCGCCTTTGGGTTGAAACCTGGCAAGAAGACCCTTCTGGTGACCGGTGGTTCACAGGGTTCGCAGACACTCAATGGGACCCTGGCTGCGGTATTGGAGGACATTCTTGCTCTCGATTGGCAGGTTCTGCACATCGTCGGCGGCAAGAACGCAGTGCCGGCGTCCGTCCCCGGTTACGCTGCACTGTCGTATTGCGACCGCATGGATCTCGCTTTTGCTGCTGCCAGCGCGGTGATTTCGCGCGCGGGGGCAGCCACGGTGTCGGAGATCCAGATACTCGGCCTGCCCGCAATTTTTGTTCCCTACCCCGTGGGCAATGGAGAACAAGAAAAGAACGCAGCCGACAGCCTTGCTGCGGGGGCGGCCGTTCTTGTTCTTGATCGGGATTTCACGCCCGAGCGGGTTCGAGGCGTTGTGATCCCGTTGCTTGGCGACGAGAAGGCGCTCGAGCGTATGCGGACCAACGCTGCGGGCCTTGGCCGCCCCCACGCAGCGGAGGCATTCGCCCACGTCATGATGGAGGCACTTGCATCTCCAGAGAGCGAGGGGGCGTGAAACCACTACCTGGCGGAGAACTCCCCACGAGTATTTCTCGCGCCCACTTCATCGGAATCGCTGGCTCGGGCATGAGTGGCATCGCCCGCGTGATGGCCGAACAGGGCGTGATGGTCACCGGCTCTGACCGCTCTGACTCCGAAGTGGTGACCGCTCTGAGAGAGGCTGGCATCACCGTGTTTATAGGCCACGATGCGAGCCATCTGGGCGACGCGGACACCGTGGTTGCCTCCAGCGCGGTGCGGGACTCTAATTCTGAGTTGGTTGAGGCGTATTCCAGGGGGCTCGCCGTGATCCATCGCTCGAGCGCACTGCGGTGGGTGATGCGCGGCAAAACCGTTCTGGCCGTCGCTGGTTCCCACGGGAAGACAACCTCCACTGCGATGCTCGCGAGCGCGCTGCATCGCGCTGGGATAGATGCCGGTTTCGTCAACGGAGGTGTGGTTAGCCAGTGGGGTGTTTCGTCGCGCAGCGGTGAGGCTCAACTCTTCGCGATTGAAGCTGACGAGTCAGACCGCTCGTTCTTGACCTACCAGCCCTCCACAGTGTTGATCACGAATGTTGCACCGGACCATCTTGATTTCTACGGGGACATGGACGCAATCTATGAAGCGTTTGAGGCTTTTGCCAGAACTGCGACACACGGCGTTGTGCTGTGTGTGGATGATGAGGGCACACGAGAGCTTGCCGAACGACTCTCTGATGTTCCGTTGGTCACGACCTACGGGTTTTCGCCAGATGCTGATTTTCACATCGTGAGCGTCGATCCTGCACCGGTGGCTCGTGCGCAGATTACCTACGCCGGTGAACGCGCCGAGATTGTGCTGGGGGTTCCCGGTCGACTCAACGCTCTCAACGCTGTCGGGGTTGCCGGAGTGCTAGTCGATGCGGGTTTGTCGCTCGCAGAGGCCGCCGATGCAGTCAGTGGGTTTAGTGGAGCGGATCGTCGATTCCAGTTCCACGGGGAGCTTGGTGGGGTGCGCTTCTTCGATGATCACGCTCACCACCCGACTGAGGTCGCGGCGGCACTGGAAACCGCGCGGGCGGTCGTGGGCGCTGGCCGCGTCATCACCATGTTCCAGCCGCACCTCTACTCCAGGACCCAATACATGGCTGCCGAATTGGCGAATGCGTTTGCTACGGGAAGCGACCACACGATATTTCTGGACATCTTCGGATCCAGGGAGGACCCCATTGAGGGCGTGACCACGGATCTGATACTCCAGAAGCTCCCTAGCGGGTATTCGGCTGACTATGAGCCTGATTGGACGCGCGCGTGTGAGCGTGCAGTTGCGCTGGCAAAGCCAGGCGACATAATCCTGACCATGTCCACGGGCGATTTGTATCAAGTCGTTCCCCAGTTGCTGGCAACAAAGCGTGCCTCGGATGAGGGACACGATGCGGCGCCCTGACGATTTTTCCTCCAAGAAGCCGCCGAGGGTCCGCTTGCTTGCCGGCCAGCGGCCGGCAAGCACGGCTCAGGCACGAGTGCGCGAGGCCACAAAGCGGCGGCAGAAAGCCGAAAAGGCTGAGTTCAAGGGTTTCACCCAAGCAACCAGGCATCGCAGGAGGGTCTGGGCTGCGTCCATAGCCAGTGTTGCCGTGGTCGTCTTGGCGACTGTCGTCTTGGTGCTCTCCCCGGCGCTCGCTTTGCGCGACGTGCAGGTGGAAGGCTCCACCACTGTCGCAGAAGCGGAGATTCAGGAAGCGCTGGCTGGTCTCTATGGGGAGCCACTGGCGCGGATTAGCAATGATCGTGTCGCCAGTGCGCTCAAGTCCATTCGGGTCATCCAGGCCTTCGAAACCCGCATTGAGCCCCCAGGGACGCTCGTCGTTATTCTCAACGAGCGCCAGCCCCTGGGCGCGGTCTCGCGCGGGGGAGCCTTCGTTGTGGTCGACGCTGCGGCTGTTGAGTTGTGGTCTCAGCCCGATCCCCCCGAAGACTTACCGATCATCTTGGTCGAGGCTGATCCGAGTTCACCAAGTTTTGAGGCGGTGGCCCGGGTGTTGTTGGCTCTGCCGCCTGAGATATCGAGCAGTGTGGAGGGTGTCACCGCATCAACCCTCGATGACGTGCGCTTCACCATGAGGGAGAGCTCCCACGAGGTGATCTGGGGGAGCGCCGAGCGCTCCCGAGAGAAAGCCCGTGTTCTGGGCTCAGCTCTTGTGGCAGCCGGCACAGTGCGACCACAACTCATCGATGTCACAACGCCGGACAGCGTGGTTGTTCGTCAGCAGGACTGAGGTTTCTTTTGTTTTGCCGGGTTCCGCGACACGCCCAGAGCCTCCGCCGGCTGGATGACATTGCGCTTTAGCTTCATGTGACGACAAAAGTGAATAAAACTCTAATCTTAAAGTAGAGGTTGAGGGTTTAGCGAAAGGGAGTACCGGTGTCCGGTCAACACAATTACCTCGCAGTCATCAAAGTGGTGGGTGTCGGAGGTGGCGGTGTCAACGCGATCAATCGGATGATTGATAAAGGGTTGCGTGGCGTGGAATTCATCGCCATCAACACTGACGCACAGGCACTGTTGATGAGCGACGCCGATGTTAAGTTGGATGTTGGGCGCGAGTTAACTCGTGGCTTGGGCGCTGGCGCTGACCCCGAGATTGGTCGTCGGGCTGCCGAAGACCACCAGGAAGAAATTGAGCAGGCTCTGGCTGGAGCCGACATGGTGTTCGTCACCGCGGGCGAGGGTGGCGGCACCGGCACCGGCGGCGCACCCGTGGTCGCCCGCATCGCCAAGTCGATTGGCGCTCTTACCGTGGGTATCGTGACCAAGCCTTTTGGATTTGAGGGCAAACGCCGCATGTCCCAGGCCGAGGTCGGCGTTCAGGCGCTCAAGGACGAGGTGGACACTCTCATCGTCGTTCCGAATGACCGTCTTCTCGAGATTTCCGACCGGACGATCAGCATGCTGGAAGCCTTTGAGACGGCCGACCATGTGCTCTTGGCTGGTGTGCAAGGAATTACCGACTTGATTATGACCCCGGGGCTTATCAACCTTGACTTTGCCGATGTGAAGTCGGTGATGCAAGATGCTGGCACCGCGCTCATGGGCATTGGATCTGCGAGGGGTGCTGACCGCGCAATAAAGGCGGCGGAGCTGGCTGTTGCCTCGCCGCTGTTGGAATCGAGTATCGAGGGTGCCCAGGGAGTTCTCCTGTCGATTCAGGGTGGTTCCAACCTTGGCCTCTATGAAATAAGCGATGCTGCCAAACTCGTCGAAGAAGCTGTTCACCCAGATGCCAACATCCTTTTCGGGGCGGTCATTGATGATTCTCTCGGCGATGAGGTTCGCGTGACGGTAATTGCTGCAGGCTTTGCCGAATCTCAGCAGCGCAAAAGCGCGCCTAGTTCCTCTGGGGTGGCGCCGGTTGTCGCAAACGACCTCGAAGCCGCAAGCGACAAGCCTGAGGAATCGTGGTTGCTTCCCGAGGAGCAGGAGCCAGTCGCCACAGAGGCGCCAGTGTTCGCCGCTGATGCCGATGACGACGGCGACCTCGATGTGCCCGACTTTTTGAGATAGTGCAGGCGATGGGGGACACCCTTGAAGCCCGGGTTCTCGAGGTTCAGGAACGCATTGCCGCAGCTGCACGGGCGGCCGGTCGCCAGGAATCTGACATCACCACCATTGTGGTCACCAAGTTCCATCCAGCCGAGCTGGTTCGCGAGCTCTATGCCCTGGGAATTCGGCACGTGGGGGAGAACCGGCACCAGGAGGCCGTGGCGAAACAGGCTGAGCTGGCCGAGCTTGATGTCACCTGGCACTTCATTGGTCAGCTCCAGTCGAATAAGGCGAGGGCGGTAGCCGAGTACGCGGGAGTAATTCATTCCGTAGATAGACCCTCGTTGGTCTCGGCGCTCGCCACCCAGGATCGAGATGTCGATGTTTTCCTAGAAATCAACCTCACGGATCTGCCGGGCCGCGGCGGCGTGCTACCGGTGGAACTGGAGTCTCTGTGCGAAGCAGTCCTCCAGGTTCCCTTGCTGAACCTACGGGGCGTGATGGCTGTTGCTCCTGTGGATGAGGAACCCTCTCGGGCGTTCGAGCGGGTTCTCGAGTATGCCGACCGGGTGCGTGCGATGGCTCCCGGGGCGCGGGACCTGTCGATTGGTATGTCAGGGGATTTCGAGGACGCAATCGCACTAGGCGCGACACACCTGCGGATTGGGACGGCAATCACGGGAAAAAGACCCGCTGGCGCCTAGCCTTAAATCGTATACACCGCGAAAAGAGGCACACATGTCGAATCCACTACGCAAGACGCTTGAGTTTCTCGGGCTTGCCGAGGAATCCTACGACGACGCCCCCCAGCGCCCCGTCGCTCAGCAGGCTGCCCAGGCGCCCGCTCAGCGCGCCACGGTAACCCCGCTCCGTCGCGGTAGCAAATCACAAGGGATGAGTGACGTGAACGAGATCTTGACTGTCCACCCCAAGAAGTATGACGACGCGCGCGTCATCGCAGAGACCTTCCGCGAGGGCGTCCCCGTCATCATCAACCTCACGCAGATGAGTGAGTCGGAGGCTCGTCGTCTCGTCGACTTTGCCAGCGGGTTGTCGCAGGGTCTGCACGGCCACATCGAGCGTGTGACGCCCAAGGTCTTCTTGCTCTCGCCCTCCCACGTGTTGGTCAGTGGGGATGGCGACGGGTTCGAATCCGAAGTCGACGCTTCGCTACTCGACTAGCCTCACCCGACTCTCGGGTGGGTCAGGGATAATGACGACATCATGATCTCTTTGCTTGCGACAATTGCCTACGTTGTTCTCTATGTGTTCTTCATTGCCCTCTGGTTGAGATTCATTTTTGACTGGGTTCGCGTGCTCGCCAAGAACTTCACCCCCAAGGGCCCGCTTCTGCTTGTTGCTGAGCTGTCCTACACCGTCACGGACAAGCCCTTGACCGCTGTGAGACGCTTTGTCCCGCAGATTCGCTTTGGTGGTGCTGCAATCGATTTGGGCTGGAGCGTGGTCATGATTGCGACACTTTTCGCGCTCTCTATTGTTGGCGGCTTTCGGCAATAGATACGGGGATTCTTCTGGACGGGCGCTAGGGTAGAAGGCGCCGAAGATGAACCTGCGCGAGAACCTAGGTTGCGCGCTGGGACCCCACGACAGTAACGAGGTATGTTTCCATGGCACTGACTCCCGAAGACATTGTCAATAAGCGCTTTCAGTCCACGAAGTTTCGCGAGGGCTATGACCAGGACGAGGTCGACGACTTTCTCGACGCGGTAGTCGTCGAAATGCGTCGTCTCACTTCGGAGAACGACGAGCTGGCCAAGAAAATTGCCGCCAGCGACGCCCGCATTTCGGAGTTGCAGCGCAGCGGTGGATCCACCGGTTCCGTGGGCATCGCAGGGCCTTTGGCCACCGCTCTCGAGGGCGTCGACACCGAGAACGCTAACAACCTGCTTCAACTCGCGCGTCGTCTTCACGAGGAGCACGTGCGCGAAGGTATCCAGAAGCGTGATGAACTCATCGCTGAGGGCCACGCTCAGGCCGCTCGTATCGTTGCGGAGGCCGAGGTTGAACACCGTGCCCACGTGGCTCAGCTCGAGACCCAGCGCTCTGGCGTTCAGGCCTCTGTGGACCAACTGCGCAATTTCGAGCGCGAATATCGTCAAAGCTTGAGTTCCTTCATCAATGACCAGCTGCGTTCTTTGGAGTCGACGTCGGCCCCTGCTGAACCCCCTCGGGCGTGACCTCGGGCGGAAGGCTCTACTGCGCAGCCGGTGCGCTTGGTGATGTCGGACCGGCGTATGGCTGAAAGTCGGTCTATCGACGTACCAGAGGGCCTTGGTGGGGAGCGCCTCGATGTGGTTCTCTCCAGGCTGTTTGGCTTCTCCAGAGCCTTTGCTCAGGAAATCATCGACTCCGGTGGCGCTCTGCTGGCAGGCAAGCCAGGTGTCAAGAGCGATCGGGTCGCCGCCGGGGATCATCTCGATGTCAGCTTTGAGCCGAAGAAACCACCGAGCATTGAACCGGTGATTGTCGATGCGATGACCATCGTCTATGACGACGACGATGTTGTGGTCGTCGACAAGCCACCGGGGCTTGCCGCCCATCCAGCACCGAGCTGGGAAGGGCCCAGTGTTCTTGGGGCGCTGGCTGGAGCTGGCTATCGAATCTCAACCTCAGGCCCACCGGAGCGGCAGGGGATTGTGCACCGCCTGGATGTTGGCACCTCGGGTTTGATGGCGGTGGCTAAAAGCGAGGTCGCCTACAGCGTGTTGAAGCGCGCGTTCAAGGCACGCGAAGTGGAAAAGATCTACCACGCACTTGTTCAGGGCCACCCTGACCCTAGTACGGGAACTATTGACGCTCCGATCGGTCGACACCCCAGCTCATCGTGGAAGTTTGCTGTGGTTGCTGGCGGTCGGGATTCCATTACTCATTACGAGACGCTGGAAGCGTTTCCGGCGGCATCGCTGATGAGCGTGAGCCTGGAGACGGGCCGCACGCATCAAATTCGGGTGCACATGGCGGCGCACCGCCACCCGATTGCGGGCGACACGCTGTATGGAGCGGACCCCGTTCTGGCCGAGCGACTGGGCCTCGAGCGGCAATGGCTCCACGCCATGGAATTATCGTTCGTTCATCCGGTGAGCCACAAGCAGATCACCGTTGTCAGCACGTACCCTGAGGACCTGCAGACCGCGCTAGATCGACTCCGAGCCTAGGGCGCCGGCACGGCCCGTCCAGGGCCACCCCGGGCGCGGTTTACGCTAGAGGTTCAAGGTCTACGAGGAGGTGTTGGTGAGTTCCGCTGGCGACTCTTTCGCACACCTCCACGTGCACACCGAGTACTCCATGCTCGATGGCGCGGCCAAAATCTCAGCGCTCGTCGACGAGGTCGCCCGCCTAGAAATGCCAGGCGTAGCCATCACCGACCACGGCGTGATGTTTGGCGCGTATGAGTTTTGGCGCCAGGCGACGGCTGCAGGCGTCAACCCCATCATTGGAATCGAGGCGTATCTGACGCCCGGGACCCACCGCAGCGACAAGACCCGCGTGCAGTGGGGTGGCGGCGGGGAGGACGACGTCTCTGGAGCGGGCAGCTATACCCACATCACTTTGCTCTCGGAATCCACTGAAGGAATGCACAACCTCTTCCGGATGTCATCCCTGGCATCACTGGAGGGCTACTACTTCAAGCCCCGGATGGATCGGGATCTTCTCTCCCGCTACAGCGCGGGCGTCATTGCCACGACTGGGTGCCCCAGTGGCGAAGTCCAAACCAGGTTGCGCCTTGGCCAGTACGACGAGGCAGTGCGAGCTGCCGCGGAATTCCGCGACATTTTTGGCGCAGATAACTACTTTGTCGAGATTATGGACCACGGACTCGGTATCGAGAAGCGGGTTATTGGGGATCTCCTGAAGTTGGCCAAGGAGTTGAGTCTGCCCCTGGTGGCGACCAATGATCTCCACTACACAACAGCCGCCGATGCTGACGCTCACGCCGCCCTACTGTGTGTTCAGTCCGGCTCAACGTTGGACGACCCCAAGCGTTTCAAATTCGACTCCGACGAGTTTTATTTGAAGACCCCGGCGCAGATGCGCCAGCTCTTCGGGGAGTTCCCTGAGGCCAGCGACAACACGTTGTTGATTGCCCAGCGCGCCTCAGTGAGCTTCGATGAGAGCGCCAACTACATGCCCCGCTTTCCTGTTCCAGAGGGCGAAACGGAGGCAAGCTTCTTCGAGAAGGAAGTCACTAGGGGCCTCGCTGTGCGCTACCCGAAGGGGATTCCCGACCGGGTGAAGGCCCAGGCTGATTACGAAATTGGCGTCATCATCCAGATGGGTTTTGCCAGCTACTTCCTTGTGGTGGCCGACTTCATCAACTGGGCAAAGAACAATGGCATTCGGGTGGGCCCCGGGCGCGGATCGGGTGCCGGGTCGATGGCGGCATTCGCTATGCGCATCACGGAGCTTGACCCTCTTGAGCACGGCCTCATTTTTGAGCGGTTCCTGAATCCCGAACGTGTCTCTATGCCTGACTTCGACGTTGACTTTGATGAGCGTCGACGTGGCGAAGTGATTCGCTACGTGACCGAGAAGTACGGGGATGAGCGGGTTGCCCAGATCGTGACCTTTGGCACGATCAAGGCCAAACAGGCCCTCAAGGACGCTGCGCGCGTCCTGGGTTATCCCTACGGAATGGGCGAGAAGCTCACCAAACTCATGCCACCTGGGGTGATGGGCAAAGAGATGGTGCTCTCTGGCATCACGGATAAGTCCCACGAGCGCTATAAAGAGGCTGCCGACTTCCGAGCGGTGCTCGATAGTGACCGGGACGCGCAGATTGTGTTTGACCGAGCTCAAGGGCTCGAGAACCTGAAGCGCCAGTGGGGCGTTCACGCGGCTGGCGTGATTATGTCCAGCGAACCGCTGATCGACATCGTCCCCATTATGAAGCGCGAGCAAGATGGTCAAGTCGTCACCCAGTTTGATTTCCCTGCGGCCGAGGCACTGGGGCTCGTCAAGATGGACTTCTTGTCGCTTCGTAACCTCACCATCATTGATGACGCACTGGACAACATCGAGGCCAATACAGGGGAGCGACCCGTCCTCGAAGAGCTCACGCTGGATGACGCAGAGGCCTACAAGCTTTTGGCCCGAGGTGACACCCTGGGGGTGTTCCAGCTTGATGGTGGGCCAATGCGCAGCCTTTTGCGGTTGCTGAAGCCCGACAGCTTCGAGGACATCTCCGCCGTGCTCGCGCTGTATCGACCAGGACCCATGGGTGCCGACTCTCACACCAATTACGCCCTGCGAAAGAACGGGGCTCAGCGGATCACTCCACTGCACCGGGAGCTAGCGGAAGCCCTGGAGCAGATTCTGGGGACTACCTATGGCTTGATTGTCTATCAAGAGCAGGTCATGGAAATTGCGCAGAAGCTTGCCGGGTATACCCTCGCTCAAGCCGACCTACTCCGGCGAGCAATGGGTAAGAAGAAAAAGGAAGAACTCGACGTCCAGTTCGAGGCCTTCCGCTCCGGAATGAATGCCAACGGGTTCTCGGATGACGCGGTGAGCACGCTGTGGGAAGTGTTGGTGCCCTTCTCTGATTACGCCTTCAACAAGGCCCACTCGGCCGCCTACGGCATGATTTCCTACTGGACGGCATACCTGAAGGCTCACTATCCGGCTGAATACATGGCTGCTCTGCTCACCAGTGTGAGCGACCAGAAAGACAAGTCGGCGATCTATCTCAACGAGTGTCGACGCATGGGCATCAATGTTTTGCCCCCGGATGTAAATGAGTCCTTCGCCACCTTTGCCGCTGTGGGCGAGGACATCCGCTTTGGCCTTGCCGCCATCCGCAATGTTGGCGTTGGGGTGGTGGACGCAATCAGAACCGCTCGTGAGTCTCAAGGCGCATTTCTCGGGTTTCATGATTTCGTCAAGAAGGTCCCCTCAACGGTTCTCAACAAGCGCACTGTCGAATCCCTCATCAAGGCGGGTGCTTTCGACCAGCTCGGCGACGCCAGGCGAGCGCTCTTCGAGGTTCACGAGTCAGTCGTGGAGGGCGCGATTCGGAGCAAGAAAGCCGAAGAGCACGGTGACGTCGGTTTCGACTTTGACAGCCTGTTAGAAGACGCCGGCGAACCGAGCGCCCAGAGGGTTCCTGAACGTCCTGAGTGGCCGAGGAAAGAGCTACTTAGCTTGGAGCGCGAGATGTTGGGCCTCTACGTGTCTGACCACCCCCTGGCCGGGCTTGAGATTCCCCTGGCCCGAGAAGCTGACCTCTCCATTGCAGAACTCTTGTCGTCAGACAAAGATGATGGTGAGGTGCTCACGATATCCGGGCTAATTACCGGGGTGAATCATCGTGTTGCGCGCTCAAATGGCAATCCCTACGCGCAGGTCACCATCGAAGATTTTGGCGGTGAAATCGCCGTCATGTTCCTCGGCAAGACCTATCAGAACTACCAATCAGACCTGGTGAGCGACAGTGTGGTCGCACTGCGCGGCCGAGTGTCCAGGCGCGATGACGGCATTGGTCTCCACGCAGTGGAGTTGATCCCGCTCTCCATTAGCGCGGATTCTCCGGATGAGCCGCTGACTCTGACGGTCGCGGAGAAGTTCGCCACAGTGCCGGTGTTAACAGCGCTCGATCAGGCACTTGAACGCCACGAGGGCCAGGCCGTCGTGAGACTGCGCCTGTTAAACTCCGGGGTTGCGCGCGTCTTTGAACTTCCGCGAAAGGTCACCGTCAGCCTGGATCTCATTGGCGAAGTCAAGAGTTTGCTCGGCTCCGAGTGCCTCAGCGCCTGAGTTAGCTCTCTAGGTAAGGGAGGACGTCCGGCGGTAATCCTTGCCCTGATAGACCAGAGCATCGCCACCGGGGCCAACGTTGCCGCCGAGAATTCGCAGTGCGACTGTCGCGCTGAATTCGACCTCCATGGTGTCGACAATCTTTGCGTGCAACCAGGCCGAGACTCCCTTGAGCAGGGGGAGACCGTCGGGACCTGGCGACCAGTGGTCACCGGCAAAACGCTCGCTTGCCTCGCCCGCCATTGTCTGCGCAAGGTCTAAGTTGTCAGCGCTCAGCATGTGGATGATGACGGTCTGATCGACCTTCATCGACGACCAGGAACTGGCTGTTTGCGACATGTTGAAGGTGGCCAGTGGGGGTGCTGCTGAGAGGGAGGCTAGTGATGTCGCGGTGAAACCGGTGGGGGAGCCGTCCTTTTTGAGTGCGGTCACCACCGAGATACCTGCTCCGTGACGCCGGAAGGCCTCGAGAAAGATTTGAGATGGGGAAAGTTCGCTGTAGTCGCTCATTTGTCCTAGCTTAAGGCCAGAGCGCCACGGTTCTTTCCCGAACCCTCCGAGTACGATGGAAACGCCATGATTCGCATAACCGACCTCCGCGAGATGAACATCACCCAGGAGACCGCTCCGGGCTTTGTGCCGCGGGTCGTGATCGAGGGCGAAGACCTCGTCGCGATCGTCAGCGAACTGATGGCCGAGGTTACCAGCGAGGGCGTGACTGCTCTGGAGAGCCAAGCGCAACGGTTTGACCACGTCAGTGGTCATTCACTTGTTGTCAGCCAGGACTATCTGAGAAAGTCTCTGCGTGAGCTCGACGAAGACCTCCGTCGGGCCATGGAAGAGTCCATCAGACGCGTGCGAGTGGCCTCAGAAGGCAGTGTTCCCCAGCCATCAGAGACGGATTTTCAGTCTGGGGGCAGCGTTCGGACCCGCTGGGTTCCCGTCCAGAGGGCTGGTGTCTATGTGCCAGGCGGGAAGGCCGTCTATCCCTCCAGCGTGATCATGAACGTTGTCGCAGCGCAGGCTGCAGGTGTGCGGGAGATTGTGATGGTCACGCCAGCCCAGGCTGACTGCGGGGGCGAAATCCACCCCACTATTGCCGCGGCGGCTGCGCTCTTAGACGTAACCGAGCTGTACGCCATGGGGGGCGCCGGGGCCATCGCTGCGTTGGCCCACGGGGTCCCTGAGATTGGATTGCGACCGGTGTCGGTGATTACCGGACCGGGCAATCGCTATGTTGCCACCGCCAAGCGCCTCGTCCACGGCCTTGTCGGCATTGATTCTGAGGCTGGCCCGACCGAAATCGGCATCATCGCTGATGAGACTGCCCACCCTGAGTTCATTGCGGCGGATCTGATTTCCCAGGCCGAGCACGATGAGTTGGCCTCCGCCATCCTCATCACGACATCTATCGAGCTCGCCGAGCGCGTAACAACGGCGCTCAGCAGACGCGCCGAATCCACCCGCCACGCTGTGCGTGTTCGCGCTGCCCTGGAGGGAGAGCAGTCGGCTATTTTTGTGGTCGATTCGATGGATCACGCGGTGATGATGTCCAACGCCTTAGCGCCTGAACACCTCGAAGTGATGGTCGAGAACCCGGCAAGCATCCTCGAGAGTTTGACCGATGCCGGTGCAATTTTCGTCGGTGATTACACTCCGGTCAGCGCTGGCGACTACCTAGCCGGGTCTAATCACGTTTTGCCCACCGGCGGGGCTGGGCGCTTTAGCTCCGGATTGTCCCCAGCCACGTTCTTGCGTAGCCAGCAAATCATTGACTATGGCAAGGCTGCACTCGGCCACATCGCGGACAAGATCGTGACCTTTGCCGAAGCCGAAAACCTTCCCGCCCACGGCGAGGCTGTGACAGCACGATTCGAAGAAGGACTCTAGTAGGCCTGTTGTCTATAGGCTTAGGCCACCATGTATTGCCCTTTTTGCCGCCACCCCGATAGTCGGGTCATTGACTCGAGAACCAGTGATGACGGCCTGTCTATTCGCCGGCGTCGGCAGTGTCCGGAGTGTGGACGGCGATTTTCGACGCTCGAGACTGCGAGCTTGAGTGTTATCAAACGCAGCGGCGTTACCGAGCCCTTCTCGCGCGAGAAAATCGCGGCCGGTGTGAAGAAAGCCTGCCAGGGCAGACCTGTTACCGACCAAAATTTGGCGCAATTGGCTCAACGGGTGGAGGAAACGATCCGCCAAACCGGAGCTTCTCAGGTGGATGCCAACGAGATCGGCTTGTCGATTCTGGAGCCTTTGCGTGAGCTTGACGAGGTCGCGTACCTCAGGTTTGCTTCGGTCTATCAGGCTTTTGATTCGTTGGACGATTTCGATACTGCCATCAGTGCGCTGCGTGCCAGTGCTCCCGTGGAGGATGAGGCTTGATTTATCAGGCTCTGTTCCGTGTGTTGAAGCGCTTGGACCCCGAATTCACCCACGAATGGGGCATGCACGTAGTTTCTCTTGCTGGAATGTGGCCACTGCGCCGCATCCTTCGCAGAAAGACCGCTCCCGTCCTCTCGCAACGCGTTACCGCTCTCGGGCTCACTTTCGGGTCGCCCGTGGGACTGGCAGCTGGCTTTGATAAGAACGCCGTGGCGATTCGCGGCATGTATGCGCTGGGGTTTGATCATGTTGAGGTGGGCACCGTCACCGCCCTGCCACAGAAGGGAAACCCCAAGCCCAGACTGTTTCGGCTTCCTGACGATCAGGCTCTGATAAATCGCATGGGATTTAACAACGACGGCGCTCAGGTGGTCGCAGCCAGGCTTCGGGCGCTTCGAGCGAAGGGCGGGGACTTACCGATCATTGGCGTCAATATTGGCAAAAGTCGTGTCACTGCCATCACCGAGGCCACCGCGGATTACGTGGCAAGCACCACTCTGCTCGCTCCGCTTGCTGATTATCTTGTGGTCAACGTCAGTTCCCCGAATACCCCGGGCTTGCGGGGGCTTCAGCAGGAGAAGGAGCTGACTCCGCTCCTGAAAGCCGTGAAGGCCGCAGCCGGGGACACCCCGGTCTTGGTGAAAATTGCGCCAGATTTGGATGCCAAGGCGATTGCCTCAGTGTGCAAGCTTCTGATGAAGCTGAATCTCGCGGGGATTGTCGCGACGAACACAACTATTTCGCGAGAGGGCTTGGTCGCATCCCCGCAGGATGTTGCAAGGCTTGGCGAGGGTGGTCTCTCGGGGGCACCCCTTCGGGAGCGCTCGTTGGAGGTATTGGATCTAGTGCGCCAGATTCTTCCCCGCGAGGTTTGCGTTATCTCGGTGGGAGGCGTACTCGATGGAGGGGACGTCGCCTGGCGACTGGATGCCGGGGCGACACTCGTTCAGGCCTACACAGGCTTTGTCTACCGGGGGCCACTCTTTGCTGCGAAAGTAACGAAGGAACTTCAGGCCGCGACGGCTTAGCTGGGCTTTTCGCCCCGCTTGACCTGAGGTTTAGGAAGACGCAGGCCTCGCATTTGTAGCGCGCGCATCGCTGAGTACCAGCGCACGCCATTTTCGACGTTGTCGACCCCGTACTTCTCCCGCAGACCCTTGCGGACCCTGTTGCCGACCCAGATGGAATCCAGAACGGTCAGGAGAAAGAAGCCCCACAGAACCGAGATTGCGATGAACTGTGCTTCGAGTGAGGGGAGAAAAGTCGCGATGATGACGGCGAACATGACGGGAATCAAAAACTCGCCAAAGTTCAGGCGGGCATCGACATAGTCCCTGGACCACTTGCGCTGGGGGCCTCTGTCGCGCTGGGGGAGAAAACGTTCCTCGCCATTGGCCATGCCCAGGCGAGCCTTCTCTCGGCTCGCCGCCAGCTTGGCGCGGGCCTCCTTGCGGTTGTTTGTGACCAGAGGCCTCTTGTGCTCAGCTTCACGGTCTCTGCGCCTGGGCGTTGGCCGGCCTTTACCGGCGGCGGTCTCAGTGGAGTCGTCGTCGTGGGTCTGGGCCACAGGTCACCTCAATCTCGTGGGGAAGCTCCCCTAAGATTACCCGCATGTCACAGGGGAAAAGCTCCGCGCCAGATGTCTCAGAGTTGCGCAGCCTTGTCACCGCGGGAGCGCCCCAGATTGTTGCGGATCTCGCTGGCCTGATTCGCATTCCTTCCGTGTCGTGGGAAGGGTTTGATCAGGCCCACCTGCAGACCAGTGCGGCTCGGGTGGCGGAGCTATTCGAGGCCACCGGCGTTTTCGGCCACGTTGGCGTTTACCGGCATGGCGAAGGAGCCCCCGCCGTGATTGCTCGTCGCGAGCCGGTGGGGAATGCTCCGACGGTGGTTCTCTACGCCCACCACGACGTTCAACCTCCGGGGGAAGAAGCGCAGTGGGAAAGTTCGGCTTTTGAGCCAACCATGCGCGGTGGTCGCCTCTATGGGAGGGGGAGCGCTGATGACAAGGCCGGTATTGCAGTTCATCTTGGCGCCCTGCGCGCTCTAGCGAGCCATCACGCCGGGGATATTCAACTGGGAGTGGTGGTGTTCATCGAGGGCGAAGAAGAAAACGGATCGCCCTCATTTGCCGGCTTCCTGCGCGAACATCGCGAGCTACTCCAGGGCGACGTCATCATCGTCGCGGACTCCGATAATCCCTCCACCGACACCCCAGCGCTGACGGTGAGCCTCCGGGGCAACGTGACTGCGACCCTCCGAGTTGAAACGTTGACCCATGCGGTTCACTCCGGGATGTTCGGCGGTGCGCTGCCAGACGCCATGATGGCCTTCAGCGCCCTGGCCGCCTCCTTCTATGACAGTGCGGGCGGTCTCGCCATCAGCGGCCTGGAAGGCCCAGCTGCGAGCGAACCCGGTGAAGCGCAAGAAATTGGACCACAGGCTCCTCTGTCTCAGGGGGTCAGGGAAGTGGGCCACGGCTCCCTTCCGCAGCGCCTGTGGCGCTCTGCGGCGCTCACCATCACGGGGCTGGATGTGCCGAGCGTCGCGCATGCATCCAACACGTTGTTGCCGGAGGTATCGGCGAAGCTATCTCTCCGAGTTCCACCCGGCATGTCCGCAGAAGCGGCGCGCTTGCTACTGGAGGCTCACATCGGAGCGCATATTCCTTTTGGGGCTCAGTGGGAGCTTCGCGATGTCTCGCTAGGGGAACCCTTTTCGCTGGACTCTTCGGCACCGGCCCTCGACCTGGCTGCGCAGGCCCTGGGTGAAGGGTTCGGGACTGAAGCTGTGTATCAAGGGGTGGGCGGGTCAATTCCTTTCATTTCGCAGCTGGCAGAGGTGTTTCCCGAGGCTCAGATTCTTGTCACCGGGATCGAGGACCCGGACACCCGCGCGCACAGCCCCAACGAGTCCCTGGATCTTCGAGTGCTCTGGAGGGCGACGCTCTCGGAAGCATTGCTGCTCTCTGAACTGAATCGCCGGGAAATCTCAGACTTGGCCAGGAATCGCGCTCTACACTAGGAGCGTTGGAAGGACACACCATGACCGATACTGTCAAAGAGGCTCACACCGTTGGCTTGACCGATCGTGCGGCTGAAAAGGTAAAGAGCCTGCTCGAGCAGGAAGGCCGCGATGACCTGCGTTTGCGGGTTGCGGTGCAACCGGGCGGTTGCTCCGGTCTCATTTATCAGCTCTTTTTTGACGAGCGCCTGATGGACGATGACCTCATCAGGGACTTCTCTGGTGTCGAACTTGTCGTCGACAAGATGAGCTCTCCGTATTTGGATGGCGCCTCGGTGGACTTCGAAGACACCATCCAGAAGCAGGGTTTCACAATTGACAACCCGAACGCCGAGGGCAGCTGCGCATGCGGGGACAGTTTCAGCTAAAAGGCGGCAAATACCCAGCGCGCACGCGTCTGTTCAGCCCGAAGCCCACAGGCTGATGGCATACACTGGGGGAGTTGTACGGCGAATTATCGGTGAAAGGGAAGTTGTGCGTCACGACCTCAAGCGCGGCCTGAAAGGCGCTTCTTTAATCACCATCGCGGCTCTCTTTCTTGCCGGATGCACGCAGCAGTCGATGCTCGGCTGGTTGCCCACGGAACGTGGACTGACGAACCAGGTTGACCGCGTCATCGACCTGTGGGTCGTGTCATGGATTGTTCTTCTGGTCGTCGGTGTCATCACCTGGTTGCTCATCATCTGGGCTGCGGTCGTGTATCGCAGGCGCAAGGGCCAGACCGGGCTTCCCCAGCAGTTGCGCTACAACATGCCCATTGAGACCTTCTACACGGTCGTCCCGTTGATTTTGGTTCTCGGCTTCTTCGCGTTCACCGCTCGTGACCAAACCGTCATCGAAGCCCCTCTGCCCTCGCCCGATGTTTCCATCGAGGTCTACGGCAAGCGCTGGGCGTGGGACTTCAACTACCTGACCGAGGACGTGTATTCCGCTGGTATTCAGGCGCAGCAGATTCCCGGTGGCGGGGTTGACTCCGAGGCGCTTCCGAAGCTCTATCTGCCAGTTAACAAGTCGGTGGAAATCAAGATTGAGTCCCGCGACGTTATCCACTCGTTCTGGGTCATCGACTTCCTGTACAAGAAGGACATGATCCCAGCTCGGACCAACTACTGGTACTTCATCCCTCAACAAGAGGGCGTGTTCCGCGGAAAGTGCGCCGAGCTCTGTGGGGAGTACCACTCGCTGATGCTCTTTGAAGTTCATGTCGTATCCGAGGCTGAGTACCAACGTCAGATTGGCGCCTTGCGTGCCGCTGGCAACATCGGACGCCTTGGCCCTGAGCTTAACGTTTTGCAAAACCTTCCAGGTACCACCCCCGCGAGTGAAAGGGAATAAGAGATGACCACTACTGCGCCCAGGCCTACGGTCACGGAGATCCCTCAGGGTCTCTCTAATTCTCGCGTCGCTCGCCGAGGAAATGTCTTCGTTGACTGGTTGACCACGACCGACCATAAAAAAGTCGGCTATCTCTACCTGATCACCTCGTTTGTGTACTTCCTTATTGGCGGCGTGATGGCGTTGGTCATCCGCGCTCAGTTGTTCGCTCCAGGTCTCGAAATCGTTGCCACCAAAGAGCAGTACAACCAGCTCTTCACCATGCACGGCACCATCATGTTGCTGATGTTCGCGACCCCGCTGTTCGCTGGGTTTGCCAACGTTTTGATGCCACTGCAAATCGGTGCACCGGATGTTGCGTTCCCCAGGTTGAATGCTTTGGCCTTCTGGTTCTTTAACTTCGGCTCACTGATTGCTGTTGCTGGATTCCTGACCCCCCAGGGCGCCGCATCGTTTGGCTGGTTTGCCTACACCCCGCTCTCTAGCCAGACTTTTTCGCCGGGTATCGGTGGAAACATGTGGGTCTTCGGCCTGGGCTTGAGTGGTTTCGGAACGATTCTTGGTGCGGTCAACTTCATCACTACGATCATCACCATGCGCGTGCCCGGCATGACGATGTGGCGCATGCCGATCTTCACCTGGAACACCCTGGTGACCTCGATTCTGGTTATTCTCGCCTTCCCCGTCCTCGCAGCAGCCATGCTGGCCCTAGGAAGTGACCGGGTCTTTGGCTCCCATGTCTACGACGCGGCAAATGGCGGTGCCATTTTGTGGCAGCACCTCTTCTGGTTCTTTGGCCACCCCGAGGTATACATCATTGCGCTGCCGTTCTTTGGCATCGTCTCTGAGATTTTCCCCGTCTTCAGTCGCAAGCCTGTCTTTGGATACAAGACGCTCGTCTACGCGACGATTGCGATTGCGGCACTGTCCATGACGGTGTGGGCTCACCACATGTACGTCACAGGGTCTGTCCTGTTGCCCTTCTTCGCGCTCATGACGATGCTCATTGCGGTGCCCACAGGAGTGAAGATATTCAACTGGATTGGCACCATGTGGCGGGGTTCGGTGACGTTTGAGACGCCGATTGTGTATGCATTGGGCTTCTTGATTTCGTTCGTGTTCGGTGGGTTGACCGGCGTCATCCTCGCGTCGCCACCGCTCGATTTCCACGTCTCTGACTCCTACTTCGTGGTTGCCCACTTCCACTACGTCGTCTTTGGAACCGTGGTGTTTGCCATGTTCGCTGGATTCTTCTTCTGGTGGCCGAAGTTCACCGGCAAGATGCTCAACGAGTCGCTCGGCCACATCCAGTTCTGGCTGCTCTTCGTGGGCTTCCACATGACGTTCCTCATCCAGCACTGGCTTGGCGTCATGGGCATGCCCCGTCGTTACGCCACCTACCTTCCTGAGGACGGTTTTACCTGGATGAACCAGCTCTCGACCGTCGGGTCGGTTCTCCTGGCGTTATCGATGATCCCGTTCTTCCTGAACGTGTATCTCACGGCCCGCAACGGCCAGAAGGTCACAGTGCACGACCCCTGGGGTTACGGCCGCTCGCTCGAGTGGGCTACCAGCTGCCCACCCCCTCGCCACAACTTCACCTCTATTCCTCGGATTCGCTCGGAGTCGCCAGCATTCGACTTGAACCACCCGGAGGTCGATTTGCCCATTGCGCTCGAGCCTTCTAAGTCGACGGCGAAGGCGAAAGGCTAGGCATGAAGACCAATATCGGTGTTCTGTGGGTGATGGCGGTCTATTTCTTCGCACTGACCGCCGTGTACACAGTGTGGGCAATCATTGACACCGGGGTAGTGGAGTGGATTGGCACGATTGCCATTGGCCTCAGCGGTACTTTGGCGACGTTTATTGCCTTTTATTTGCAGGTTCAACTGCGCAACCAGGGTGGTGTCTTGCCCGAGGATCGGCTAGACGCTGATATCGACGATGGTGACCCTGAGCTTGGCTTCTATAGTCCTTGGAGCTGGTGGCCCTTCATGCTGGCTGCAGGCGCCGCTATAGCGATGCTCGGCTTCGCTGTGGGAATCTGGGTCGCTTTCTATGCGATTCCTGTGGTGTTGATTGCTCTTGTGGGCTGGAGTTATGAGTATTACCGAGGATATTTTGCCCGCTAACGCCGTCACAGTGCGCTATGCCACAGCCGCGGACGAGGTAGCTCTGTTGGGGCTTGTCGGTGAACTCGGCCACGCCGTTCCCCTCGACCCTGCTGCTTTTGCGAACTCCTTAGTTGTTGCCCTTGCAGACTTCCCTCGTACTCTGATTCACGTGGCTGAGGTGGAAGGCCAGGTGGCAGGGTATGCGCTCACCACGGTCTCCGCGCTGCTCTATAGCAATGGCCCCTCAGCTCAGCTGCAGGAGATCGCTGTTGACGAGAAGGTCCAGGCGCGTGGCGTTGGAACCGCGCTAGTCCAGGCGGTCGAGGCCGACTGCGAGAAACAGGGCGTTACACAGTTGACTGTCGCTTCCCGGCGCGCAGGTGGCTTCTATGACCGTCTTGGCTATACACAGCAGGCCGAATACATGAGACGGCTGTTCTAGGACACCTCGTTAGCCACAGGCGTTGCCGCCTTCCGCACCCACTCGCTTAGTGGCGAGTGGCGTCTTCTAGTTCTTTCTTTGTGACTGGCATGACCCGGTCCTCAAAGAACCAGCGAGACAGACCAGCCCGAAGCCTGGTTCCTGCGGTGATGCGGCCCTTGTCGTCCGGGCGCACGGTGAGAGGCTTGTACTCTTCGAAGTCCAGCAAGCGCCAGCGCTCGTAGTCATCCAGCTGTTCGTGGACCTCCACGTATTCGCCGCCGGGAAGGCGCACGATACGGCCGCTTTCGTAGCCGTGGAGTGCAATTTCACGATCCTTGCGCTGGAGCGCCAGACAGGTTCTTTTAGCGATCATGAAGGCCGCAATCGGCCCCAGAATCAGCAGCACCTGGAGAGACGTGATGACGCCTTCAATGGTGAGCTTGAAGTGGGTCGCAATGAGGTCTGAGCTTGCTGCAGCCCACAGAACGGCATAGAACACGACACCGGCAGCACCAATACCGGTGCGGGTGGGGGCATTGCGCGGACGATCAGCAATGTGGTGCTCGCGCTTGTCGCCTGTGATCCAGGCTTCGATGAACGGGTAGATCGCTACCAAGCCAATAAAGACAATGAGAACCAGCGTCGGGGCGAGGATGTTCCACGACCAGGTGTATCCAAAGAGGAGGAACTCCCAGCCCGGTGGAACGAGGCGCAGTGCGCCATCGGCGAAGCCGATATACCAGTCGGGTTGAGTTCCAGCGGAAACAGGAGAGGGGTCGTAGGGCCCGTAGTTCCATATCGGGTTGATCGTGAAGAGCGACCCAATCAGCATCAGCACACCGAAGACCAGGAAGAAGAACCCACCGGCCTTGGCGGCGAACACTGGCATGACGGGGGAGCCGACGACGTTGTCGTTGGTGCGCCCAGGGCCAGCGAACTGGGTGTGCTTGTTGACGACGAGGAGAACCATGTGGATGGCAAGGGTTGCAATCAGAATCGCCGGCAGAAGCATGATGTGGAGGACATAGAGCCTCGGGATGACTACGGTTCCGGGGAACTCATCACCGAAGAAAAGGTAGGACATCCAGACACCAACCACAGGGAAGGCCTTGATCATCCCATCGATGATGCGCAAACCGTTTCCGGAGAGCAGGTCGTCGGGGAGGCTGTAACCGGTGAAGCCCTCGGCCATGGCGAGGACGAAGAGGAGGAAGCCCACAACCCAGTTGAGTTCGCGAGGCTTGCGGAATGCGCCGGTGAAGAACACGCGGAGCATGTGGAGACCAATGGAGGCGATGAACAGCAGCGCAGCCCAGTGGTGGACCTGACGCATCAGAAGGCCGCCCCTGATGTCAAAGGACAGGTCAAGAGACGTGTGATACGCGACAGACATCTCGATGCCCTTCAACGGCAGATAGGAGCCGTCGTACTCCACCATCGTCATGGAGGGGTCAAAGAAGAAGGTGAGGAATGTGCCACTAATCAGGATGACGACGAAGCTGTAGAGGGCGACTTCGCCCAGCATGAAGGACCAGTGGTCGGGGAAGATCTTGCGGCCTAGCGCCTTGACGGCGGTGGAGGCACTCGTGCGCTCATCCACGTAGTTGGCTGCCCAACCGGTGAACTTCATACCCGGCCCAGGTGCAGCGGTCTTGTCTTGGACTGATTGACTCACAGTTCACGCTCCCAGAAGCTCGGTCCTACAGGTTCGGTGAAATCACTTTGTGCTACTAGATATCCTTCATCATCAATGGTGATAGGAAGCTGTGGAAGCGGACGTGCCGCTGGTCCGAAGATCACTTCACAGTGGTTAGCGACATCGAACTCGGACTGGTGGCACGGGCACAGAAGGTGATGCGTTTGCTGCTCGTAGAGCGCCACCGGGCAGCCCACGTGAGTACAAATCTTGGAGTAGGCCACAATTCCCTGGTACGACCAGGAAGCGCGCTCAGGGAGTTCGTTCAAGACCTCGACGGGCAGGCGCATCAGCAAGACCGCCGCTTTCGCCTTCTCTTCAATCTTGTGGTGCTCAAGCTCTGCGAGTCCCTCGGGGATCACGTGGAAGGCGGAGCCGATAGTGACTTCGGAAGCCTTGATGGGCAGACCACTGGGGTCACGTGCGAGGCGCACGCCTGGCTCCCACATCGTGTTCTTCATCTTCTTAATGGGGTCTGCGGCAGGGGCGAGGTCCCGAAAGAGTGCTACAGCCGGCATCGGAGCGGCAAGAAGGGCTCCGATGAGGGTGTTGCGCACCAGAGAACGCCTCGTGAAACCAGACTCTTTGTTTGCTTGGCTAAAGATTTCTACGGCTGCGTCGCGAGTCTCATCGTCGCCACGCGTGGGGTGACGCTCCTCAACGAGTTCGTGGCCGTGCATGAGCGACTTAGCCCAGTGCACTGCACCGATGCCAACACCCAACAATGCCACCGTGATGCCGAGTCCCACAAACAAGTTGTTGTTGCGAACCGACTGCATGTCGCCCGGGATGATGGGGAAGAGTGAATAGGCCACAGCCGCGAAGACGCTTCCAACGATGGACAGCGCGAAGAACGTAGCAATCAGGCGCTCGGCCTTCTTTTCCTCTTTGGGGTCTAGGTCGGTAACGCGCTGGTGCTCGGGGGCGAGCCCTGGGTTAGCGGGGATGTTGGAAGACACAACAGCGGTGCCGGGGTCGTTCTCGTCCTGGGGCGAAGCCTGCAGGCTTGTTCCCGGTGGCGTAGTGGCCATGGCTGTTGTGTGTCCTTTCCTTGGAAGTGTCAGTTAGAGCGAGCGGTCAGCCAGATGGCAACAGCAATCAACCCACCGAGCCCGATCAG
>JBIILX010000047.1:0-9661 GCA_044338275.1 Pontimonas sp. | reverse complement strand
ACTCCGGGGGTGTCACGACCTCGGGCCTTCATCACAGACTCTGAAGGGTCGCCGCTACTCGACTGGGGAGACACCACTCTCCCAGTGATTGTCACCGGCGTGACAAAACTCGTCACTATTGCGATGGTTCTCCGCGAGTTTGACCGGGGCGCCATGGCCCCGGAAACCCCAGTCTCCGAATTGCTCTCCGAAGATGTTCTGGCGGGGCTGTGTGTTGTGAGAGGCCGCGACTACAGCGCGGGTCTGACCGTGGAACACCTGTTGAGCCACCGCTCAGGCATCGTCGATTTTCTAGAACCACCGGCCAAGCACGTGAAATCAATATTCGGCCAGGCTCTGATCCGAGATCGTGGGTGGACGCTGGATCAAGCGCTCGAAATCGCAAAGCACTACCCCGGTTTGTTTCGGCCCGGTGCGCGGAAAAAGGTCAACCACTCGAACACGAACTACGCACTGCTCGGTGCAATCCTGCAGGAATCTACCGGAATGAGTTTCGAGCAACTGGTGTCGCTCCGAGTCGGAACATCGCTGCGCTTCAAGAGCACCTATGTATTCACGCCCTCTAACGTTGATCGCTATTTCTCCCTGGCGCCACTTCACCGAGGGAGCGAAGTATTACGACTCCCCCGAGTGCTGGGAAGCCTCGGGGCCGCCGGCGGCCTGGTTGCGACCCCCCAGGAGATGGCCCGCTTTCTCCGCGCGTTCTGGTCAGATGAACTCTTTGGGCCTCAGTGGCGCGACTACCTGACTGCAGAGCCACTAAAGCTGGATGCGAGCCTCCGCATGGCACGCGGACTTATGATCACCTCGGGACCATCCCGCATAGCCGGGATGGTCGGGCAGGCCGGAGCAACCGGTGCAGCAGCACTCATCGACCCCGCGACCGGAATGGTCGGGTTCTTGGCGCTCAACCATCTGACCTCGCGTTTTCAAACACTTCAGACACTTGCGCGTCTGATGGCCACCCTCGTCAAACGCTAAGCGATCAGCGCAGAACCTCGTCGACGACGCTAAAGATTTCGTTCCCGGAATACCCGCGTCGTTGCAGATAAGCAACAAGTCTGCGCTTAGCGACCTCGGGCGATAACGAGCCGAGTGCGCGAGCACGGTCTTCTGCGACCTCGCGCAGGCGAGAGCTCTCGTCTTCGCTGCTAATTCCCTCTAACGCTTCTGCGATCACGGACTGAGAAATACCACGTTGGCGCATTTTCTCGGCTGCAGCACGGCGCCCCAGGCCCTGCCGAACGACATATTTATCCACCAGATTGCTGGCTAATTCAGCATCATCAATGAGGCCCTGGCGCTCAAGGGTTCTGATCTGTTCGCTGACGACGTCTTCTGGCAACTCGCGAGCCACAAGCCTGGCCTCGATCTCCACCTTGGACACTCCCCTGGTTGCCAAAGCGTGAAGAGCAACATTCCGGGCGCGTTGGCGAACCCGGTCGCTCGGCGGCGCCTCCCTGGCGGCTGACGTCTCGGTGGCGGTCGTATCGGACAAATCGTCATCCTCCTCAGGAAGTCTCGCTGGTGCAGTGAGGGAGAACACCACAGCCTCCCCAGAGGTTGATCTGGGAGACCTAGAAACCCGCTCAATGGGGAACGCGATGATGGTGGCATCGCGTTCCCCGTGAGCGAAGGGAATGCTCACGCTTTAGGCTCCCTGAGCTTGGCGTTCGGTGATTTTCTCTTCGAGTGACTCGATGGGAGCGACTGGTTCTGCTTCTGTTTCCTCCACGGGAGGCACGGCCGTCAACTGACCGACACCCAGTGCGGCAAGAATCTTGCGCTCGATTTCGTTGGCAACTTCCTTGTTCTGGATCAGGTAGCTTCTTGCGTTTTCCTTGCCCTGTCCCAGCTGGTCACCGTCGTAGGTGTACCAAGCGCCAGACTTCTTCACAATCTCGTGCTCGACACCAAAGTCGATCAGGCTGCCCTCGCGGGAAATACCCGTGCCATAGAGAATGTCGAACTCGGCCTGCTTGAAGGGTGGAGCCATCTTGTTCTTGACCACCTTCACGCGAGTGCGGTTACCCACAGCCTCGGTGCCCTCTTTCAAGGTTTCAATCCGGCGAATATCTAGGCGGACAGAGGCGTAGAACTTGAGCGCCTTACCGCCGGATGTCGTTTCCGGGCTGCCAAAGAAGACACCAATCTTCTCGCGAAGCTGGTTGATGAAGATCATGGTGGTGCCGGTTTGGTTGAGACCACCGGTGAGTTTCCGGAGCGCCTGAGACATCAGGCGAGCCTGGAGGCCCACGTGGGTGTCTCCCATGTCGCCTTCAATTTCAGCACGAGGAACCAGGGCGGCGACGGAGTCGATGACAACCAAGTCCACCGAGCCCGAGCGCACCAGCATGTCGGCGATCTCGAGAGCCTGCTCACCCGTGTCGGGTTGAGAGACCAGCAACTGGTCAATATCAACGCCCAAGTTCTTGGCGTATTCGGCGTCCAAAGCGTGCTCAGCGTCGATGAACGCTGCGATTCCGCCCTGAGCCTGAACATTGGCAATCGCGTGGAGAGTCAGCGTGGTCTTACCCGAGGACTCTGGACCATAAATCTCGATGATGCGTCCGCGTGGCAAACCGCCAACACCCAAGGCAACATCCAAAGCGATGGAGCCGGTGGGAATAACGGCGATGGGGGGACGTTCGTCCGAACCCAGTCGCATGACCGAGCCCTTACCGAACTGTCGATCTATCTGAGCGAGTGCCGCTTCTAGGGCTTTCTCGCGATCTGTTGATGCTGTCATTGCGATCTCTCTTTCCAGTAGTGCTCGGCTGCCTATCGGCTGTCGTCCTCCGCCACACCCCGTAAGGTGTGGGGTCTCTCGACAAGGCGGATGATGCAGGGAGCGGGCTTGAGCCTAAGCGGAACCTCAGACACCATCGGTGGTTGAGGTTGTTGCTGTGGAGTTAGCCTGCGTCCTTTATCACTGTGGACGAGAGTACCGCTATTCGAACGAATATTCGAACGATTAGCCTGGCGTGTCGGCGAGAGGCTCAATGAGGCCAACGCCGTGCTGGCGACCCAGAGGCACTTGCATAGCCCCACACAGCGCGAGCCACACCCTCTTCGGGGCAACCCCAGCCTCAAGGGCCTGCTGGGCAGTCCGATCGCCGAGGGAATCCATCACAAGGTCGCGAACCAATGCCCGGCCCTGGAAGGGTCCAAATTCATCGTCCACGGCGATGAAGAACTCGCTGTGAGTCACAGGTGGTGCCTAGCGAACCGCCATGTCGGAATCAAACTGTGCAACCAGCTCGTCCGGCAGGGTGTCGGGCACGCTGGAGCGGGGAACAAACTCCTCGAACATCGCGAGGCGGTCGCCGACTTCGTGCATGATCGCAGAGAGCGGCATATCAAGAGCATCGGCAATAGCAGCGAGAATCTCGCTCGAGGCCTCTTTCTGGCCTCGCTCAACCTCGCTCAAATAGCCAAGCGCAACGTTCGCGCGGCTAGCGATTTGACGGAGGGTTGCACCCTTCTGCTGGCGAAAGTCGCGAAGGACGTCGCCTATTTCGTGTCTCACTAGAACCATGTGTGCACCTCCTCTTACATTCTCGATGTGAACAACACTACCCACAACTTCTGACGGATTACCCCCAGGAATGCTGTGTAATTGCTGTGGCATTACGCAGGCCAACTCCCGGGCCCAAGAGTTTATTCGCTCATTGCCAAGGCGTCATAGAGCGCCAAGAGTGCCGCGCGGCGCGCGGCAGAGCGAACATCGGCGCGATCTCCCTCAACCTGAACCTCGCGCACCATCGTGCCAAGCTCTCCCCCGGCAAGAGCGACAAAGAAAAGCCCTGGCTTTGCACCGCTCACGGAATCTGGATCAGGACCGGCAACGCCGGTCGTGGCGACGGCGAAATCAACGCCGAGGGCGCCCTGCGCCCCCTCCGCCATCGCGATGGCGACGTCGGCGTTTACTGCGCCTTTCTCGGCCAGAAGGGCGGCGCTCACGCCCAACAGGTCGTGTTTGACCATCAGGTCATAGGCGACGATGGACCCCTTGAAGACTGCTGAAGCCCCCGGAACTTCAATCAGCGCAGAGGCCACGAGGCCACCGGTGAGCGATTCCGCGCACCCGAGGGTCACACCCTTCTTGGTGGCGAGGCCGATGATGTCTGCGGGATTATCGCTCATCGGTCTTCTCGGGTGCGCGCAGGCCTTTGACTAGATAGTCGACACCAGTCCACGTGGTGATCACCACCACGACACCCATCAGCACCCAGTTGAGGATGAACACCCAAGACCCGAGCAGAATCCAGGTTGGAATCAACCAGGATGACAGCGTCACGGCCTGAGCAATTGTTTTCAGTTTGCCCCCGGGAGATGCCGGGATGACCCGGTGGGACAGAACCATAAACCTGAAGACGGTGATGCCAAGCTCGCGGACCACAATCACCAGAACAATCCACAGCGGAAGTTCCCCCACCCACCACAGCGCACCCAAAGCGCCGACAATAAGCACCTTGTCGGCGATGGGATCCAACAAAATGCCGGTGTTGGTGATCAGATTGCGCCGTCGCGCCAGCGCGCCATCGATGCCATCCGTGGCAATGGCCGCGACAAAAAGAAGGCCTGCTAACCAGCGGGCCCCCGAGTCCGACCCGTCATCCATAACCACCAACCACACAAACAGTGGGGCCACGAGAATACGAAGGACGGTGATGAGGTTCGCGATATTCGCATTACTGACTTGGCTCACGCCAGCGGCAATAAACCTGCCGCGTAAACCGCTAGAGGGTTGAGGGGATGATGCAGGACGTGCCACGACCTAATCCCTTCCGGTGAGCCTCCAGGCATCATCATCATCATCAGAGTCGCCTTCGACTTCAGGATACCCCTTTGTCATCTCGTCGATGGGGTCCTCTGCGGAGTGCACGGAGTGGTCCACTGCTGACTTAGGTGCCGGGATATCCTCCGGCAGTATCTCCTGCGTCAGGTGATCTTCCGCTGCCACCGTTGCCGCAGACACCGTTGCCGGACTGTCCCCTCGCAGTTGAGCCAACACGGCGGCGAGACCGTCTGGCGCAACGAGGACTTCACGCGCCTTAGAGCCCTCGGAGGGCCCGACAATGTGGCGGGATTCCAGGAGATCCATCAGTCGGCCCGCCTTGGCAAAGCCCACCCGCAGCTTTCGCTGCAACATGGAGGTCGACCCGAACTGGGTTCCCACCACAAGCTCAGCAGCCTGCAACAACACATCCAAGTCATCACCGATATCCGCATCGATGACGGCGGCGCTTCCAGCGCCGGCCGCTACCTCAGCACGATATTCCGGATCAGCCTGGCGCTTCACGTGGGCGACGACCTTGGCGATTTCCGCCTCAGAGACCCAGGCGCCCTGGACACGATTTGCCTTGGCCGCACCCTGCGGCAAGAAGAGCGCATCACCTTGACCGATCAGCTTGTCGGCCCCTGGCTGATCAAGGATCACGCGCGAGTCAGTCATGCTCGAGACGGCAAAGGCGAGGCGGGAGGGGATGTTGGCCTTAATGAGACCGGTCACCACGTCAACGCTGGGGCGTTGGGTTGCCACCACCAAGTGGATTCCCGAAGCCCTGGCCAGCTGGGTAATGCGAACAATCGAATCTTCCACGTCTCGTGGCGCAACCATCATCAAATCGGCGAGCTCATCCACGACGACCAGCAAATAGGGATAAGGGCGAAGAACGCGCTCGCTACCGACTGGCAGAACAATCTCGTTAGCAACTACCGCCCGGTTGAAATCATCCACGTGCTTGAAGCCGAAGCTCTCGAGGTCGTCATAGCGCATGTCCATTTCTTTGACGACCCACTGCAGGGCATCAGCCGCACGTTTGGGGTTCGTGATGATCGGCGTGATGAGGTGGGGAACACCCTGATACGCGGCAAGTTCAACGCGCTTGGGATCAACCAACACCATCCGAACCTCGGCGGGCGTTGCCCGCATGAGGATGGAGGTAATCATCGAATTGATAAAGCTTGATTTACCACTGCCTGTGGCACCTGCCACCAGGAGGTGGGGCATTTTGGCAAGGTTGGCAGCGACAAAGCCGCCCTCCACGTCTTTACCCACACCAATGACCATGGGGTGAACTTCGGATGTGGCAGACGCCGAGCGCAACACATCCCCCAGCGAGACAATCTCGCGGTCAGAGTTCGGAATCTCGATACCGATTGCCGACTTGCCAGGAATCGGCGAAAGAATGTTGACCTCGTTGGAGGCGACCGCATAGGCAATGTTTTTTGCTAGTGCGGTGACCCTCTCGACCTTGGTTCCAGTCCCCAACTCGACTTCATAGCGGGTGACAGACGGACCTCTGGTGAAGTCCACCACTTTGGCATTGATGTCAAACTGGCTAAACACTCCGGTAATGGCTGCCACAACCTGGTCATTCGCAGCACTTCGGCCCTTGGGCGGCGTGCCAGGGACCAGAATTCCAGGGTCGGGAAGGGCGTAGGGCTTGGTCGACTGAAGTCGAACCGGTGGTGCCTCCGCCGTCGGAGCCCCCATCGGGGCCGTATCCGGCTCGGCAGCGGCTGCCAGAGCAGCCTCGGCCTTATTCAGCTGAGCGACTAGGTCCTCTTTGGTAGCAATACGCCCAGTGTCAGCAGCGGGCTGACTGACAATGGGCGATTCGAAAGCATCTTTCTTGTCTTTCTTTCCGCGGCGCCACCACGGCATGGAGTTCGGATCTTCAAGGTCAAGCCCCAAATCGGTGAGCGTCCCAAACTCGACGGTGTTCTCGGCTTCCGCCTTCTTGTTTCTGGCGACCTCGTCAAGGTCCACCCCAAAAAGGTAGGCGTAGCCTTCCTTTGCCCTGGAGACAATGCGCGTGGGCGGAGTCTTGGTCATGATCAGCAGCGACACCAGAAAGAAGACGACCATCACTGGCCAAGCAAGGAACACAGTGTCGCCACCCAAGAACACAAACGGTTCGGCCACGACCCAGCCCAGCAAGCCGCCCGCGGAGGCCAGCTCGGCAAAGGTGGCATCCCCCGGGGCTGGACGTCCGCCGGCCAAATGGGTCATGCCGCTAACCGAGGTGAGCAACAGACCAAGTCCAATACCGATCCGACCGTTGTCGTAGACACCAGAGGGGTGGCGGAACAACCATCCAGCAAAGATAAAAAGAATCACCGGAAGAGCGAAGGCTAGCCGCCCAAAAAACCCGCCGACGGTGTAGTTATCGAGTACTTGGGCCCAGGTTTGGTTGTAGTTGAACCACTCCACAATGACGCCGGCAATGGCCAACAAGAAGAGCGCGAAGGGCACGCCATCTCTGCGGACCTCTTTGGGTAGTTCCTCAGAACTAAGAAAGCGAAAACTTGCTCCCACCCACGAGGCGACGGTCAACCAGACTTTCGCGGCAGCAGAAGGGCCGCCGGAGGGCTTTGGTTGGACGGGCTGATTACGAGGTGTCCTCCCGGGCGAGGCCGCCGCCGGGCGTTTCGCGGGAGTTCCCGCGCGCGCTCGAGAAGACGGACTTTTCTGGGCCATGGCCCTCACGCTACAAGCCCGCAGCCCCAGAAATAGTCAACGAAACACAGTGCCAAACTGTCCACAGCGCGCTTTGACAAGAACTTATCCACCAATATCGCTAGACAGTGGTGGTATCACTTTGATACCGTTACGCTATGGCTATGACACTGAGATTAGATACCGAACACGACGCGATGGTTGAGCGCCTTGCCCGTGAACTCAACTGCTCTAAGCACCAAGCAGTGGTCACGGCAATCGAAATGGCCAACCAACGCGTTGGGGTGCACGATCGCGCAATTAAGCGCGTCCAAGAAATCCTCGAGACGCGCGACAAAGACCTCATGGAGCGCCTGGCTGACGCATGACCGTCTTTCTCGACTTAGAAGACGCTCTTGAACAGCTTCGATATCTCGGGTTTCACCCGCGCGATCTCGGCCTTCTCGAAAGCTGCCTGGCTCGACCCAAGACAAGCCTGTTTGGGGAGGACGCGTACCCCGCGCTGTCGCTTAAGGCTGCCGCCCTCATGCATTCCGTCGTTACGTCCCATCCACTTATTGACGGCAACAAAAGAACGGCATGGACTCTCATGATCACCTTCATGCTCCTCAATGGCTTTGAGGTGGTGGCCGCGACACAAGACGCTTTCGATTTCGTTCTCGCTGTCGCCACCCAGGACCTTGACCTAGCGGGGATCGCTGAGTGGATTGATGGACATGCTGTTGCCTCGCCCTAAGGCGCCACTGCTGCGACTGACGCCCGGGTTCCGCGATGCACACTGTGCCCGCAGGTGACCACTGTGCGCTAGGGTGGGAATATTGGTGGCAACGATTTGCCCCCTGCGTCGTAGAACGCTCCCTCACCACCTTCGGTGGTTGATACTTTTCTTGCGGCGAACGAATGCATCACTCGATGTCTTCGCCCCTAGCTAGGCCCCGCCTAGCTCACACACGTGATGGTTTCCATCACTAGAAAGCTTTACAACAATGTCTGTTTCATCATTTGCAACACTTGGCGTTCCCGCCAACATCTGCGCCGCCCTTACCCGTATGGGTATTGACGAGCCCTTCCCCATCCAGGTCGACACTCTGCCCGACACCCTTGCCGGCAAAGACGTACTGGGCCGTGGCAAGACAGGCTCGGGGAAAACCCTCGCCTTTAGTATCCCGATGGTCGCAAGGCTTGCTGGAGAACTCTCCGGTGGTCGCCGAGCCCCAGGGCGCCCCCTCGGGCTCGTGCTCGCACCAACCCGTGAACTGGCAACCCAAATCACTAATGTGATGCGCCCCCTGGCTGAAGCCATGAACCTGCGCGTCACCACCATTTTTGGTGGAGTGTCACAAACGCGTCAGGTTCAGGCCCTCCGCGATGGCGTGGAGATAGTGGTGGCAACCCCGGGTCGTGTTGAAGACCTCATGGGCCAGGGCTTTCTGCGCCTTGATGCCATCGAGATCACCGTCCTCGACGAGGCCGACCACATGGCAGACCTTGGCTTTTTGCCCGTTGTCACGAAAATCCTGGCAGCAACCCCGACAGGCGCGCAGCGGCTGCTGTTTTCAGCAACCCTGGATAACGGTGTCAACAAGCTGGTCGATCGCTTCCTCAGCAACGAAGTGATGCACGCGGTTGATGACGCCAACTCCCCCGTCGCTCAGATGACCCACCACGTCTTCGAAGCCAGCGACGTCGATGCCAAGAAGAAGCTTGTCTATGCACTGGCTTCTGGCACAGGACGACGCATCCTGTTTATGCGCACCAAGCACCACGCCAAGAAACTAGCCAAGGCCCTCACCGACGCTGGTATTCCTGCTGTGGACCTCCACGGAAACCTGTCCCAGCCCGCTAGAGACCGCAACCTTGCGGCCTTTAGCGAGGGTGCGGTGAAGGTTTTGGTTGCCACCGACGTCGCCGCTCGTGGCGTCCACGTCGACAACGTCGACTTGGTCATTCACGTCGATCCTCCGATGGAACACAAGGCCTACCTGCACCGCTCTGGGCGCACCGCCCGCGCTGGCGCACAGGGCGATGTCATCACCCTGTCGTTGCCCACCCAACGCAAGGACTTGGCAGATCTGCTGAGGAAGGCCGACATCTCAGTCACCCCGCAGAGCGTGAGTGCGACATCCCCGCAGGTGCTCGCCCTGATTGGCGAGGTTGCCCCCTATGTGAAGCCTGTCCCCCAGGAACACAAGC
>JBIILX010000046.1:0-9768 GCA_044338275.1 Pontimonas sp. | reverse complement strand
AGCAAAGTGGACGCCAGTGCCCTGACTCCGCCAGCCGCGGACTTTCTCGCCAGTGCCTGCGTCATTCAGTTGACTGCGGCGAGTGAGTTAGCCGCCGTCTCCAGTGAAGCGTGGTCGGCAGAAGACGCCGATGCCCTCATGGTGGCCTCAGGTATGGCAATGGATCGCTATCGCGCGCTGCGAGCTCTGTTGGCCGATTACGAAAAGGATGTTTCCGGGGCGCTTGCCACCCCGCGGCATAAGTTGAGCGGACACCTCGAGAGGCTAGTCACCACGCGCTGGTATGAGCGAGTGGGAACCATCTATGTGATCTCTGGTCTGACCCGCGACTTTTGGTTACTTCTGGCGCTTGGCTTGCCCAAGAACGTGCAGAGCAAGGTCACCGAGATTCTTCGGGATGGCGGGGATGAAGAACTGCTGGCCGGTGTGCTCGAGCGCATGCTTCAGGTCGATGTCCGCTATGTGTCGCGCTTGAGCCTCTGGTCCAGGCGACTAGTAGGTGATGCGATGCTGATCTGTAAAGACGCCTTGGCCGAAACGATTGTCAGTGCAGATGATGCTGTTGCCAGGCTCGAGCCAGTATTTACCGACGTATTGGCTAATCACACCAGTCGCTTGGAGCGCGTCGGCCTTACCGCGTAGAACCGCTGGTGAGCTTCGCCCACAAAGCGTCGTCTGCTGCTTGCCGGCGCTTCGGAAGAACTAGTCCGAGCGCGACGGGCGCTGCGGCACTGAGCCCCAGGGCAACAATCCAGGACCAGATGCCAGCGGGGTCTAGTCCCACCCAGATAGCGATAGCCCACGCGAGGGACCCCGCGATGATTCCCGTGGCTGGCATCACAAAAAGCCCGTGCAGGGCGCGCCCTGGAATCAGGTATCGCACGGCCAGGCCCATGAGGCCGGCGAAGGTCACCACCAAAACAAGTTCCATGATTAGGGCGCGAAGCCCACCTTTCGGGACTTCTCTTCGCCAATTTCGACAAACGCCAGAGTCCTGGAAGCAACCACAAAAATGTGACCCTTCTCGTCCTCGAGGCGCAGAGTTCCCTTCTCATCCGCGAGGGCGGCGGCGATTGCCTTCTCCACCTCGGGTGTGCTCTGGGTCGTCTGAATGACGAGTTCGCGGGCAGTGTTCACAATTCCGATACGTATTTCCACATCTCTAGCGTACGACACGTCGGCCGTGTGGTTTAGCCTCTAAACCTATGGAGGCAAACCCCGAGTCGATACTGGCCAGGCCGGCCTCCGAGACGTCGCTTATTGTTGGAGCTCCGGGCAGCGGCAAGAGCACCCTCTTGATTTCCAGGATTGTCCAGCTTGCGAACGCTGGCTCTCCGGTCGATGGGTTAGTGATCCTCACCCCCTCCCGAGCGCAGGCTTCTCTTGTTCGCGACAAGGCAGGCCTTGCCCTGGCCCGCGCCACCGCCGGCCCACGGGTTCGCTCGGTGGCCTCTCTCGCGTTCTTGTGTGTTCAGAGCGCAAACCGTCAGGCCCGTCTGCCAGAGCCTGACCTTGTCTCGGCGAGCCAAACCGATGCCGACATTGCCTCCCTGCTCGCAGGGCACGCAGAAGATGGGTCTGGTCCACAGTGGCCACATCCACTCGCCCCGATGGTGCGTGAGCTTCACGTGTTTCGCCAAGAACTGCGCGAATGGATGGCAAGAGCGACAGACTACGGCGTCACCAACGAGCAGCTCGAAGCGCTCGCCACTGCTCATGCGCGCCCAGAATGGGCTGCTGCCGCAGCGTTTCGAGCCGAGTACCAGGCCGTGCTCGCGAGCGCGCGCCCGGGGGCATTCGATAGCTCCGAGATTGTTCGTCGCGCCATCGTTGTGCTGGAGGCAGGATTACCCCCAGCGCTTGAGTCCCTGGTCCACGTCTGCGTCGATGACGTCCATGACATGACCCAGGCCTCGCTCGATTTCCTGGGCGCACTCAAGAGTCTTGGGGTGGGGCTCACCGTCGCCGCCGAGCCTGATGTTGCCGGCAATACCTTCCGAGGAAGCGAACCTGAGGGGCTCAGCCGGCTTGCAGGCATGTGGTCGCTGACCCCAGAGGTTCTCCCCACCGTCCATCGACACGGATCGGCCATTCGCGCCCTGGTGTCGCGCGTCACCGAGAAAATCGGTACCGCCGGAATGGGGCTGCAACGAAGCGCTTCGTCGGCGACCGGTGAGCCCGGCGAAGTCTTCACCCTGTTGGCGCCAAGTGCTCACCGTGAATCCAATGACATCGCCTCCTTCATCATGACCAGCCATTTGCGCGACGGTGTCCCCTTAGACCGCATCGCTGTTGTTGCCAGACGCGGCAGCCGGGTGCAACGACTGGTTCGTGAACTGACGAACCACGGCATTGCCGCCAGGGCTAACCTGGCGGGCGTCGCACTGCGTGACCAGCCAGCAGCCAGGGACCTCTTGGAGTTAGTTGCCATTGGGCTAGGGCTTCGACCACTGGGACCCCAGAGCGCCGTGGCTCTGCTCTCTGGCCGATATGGCCTCATGACAACGCAGGAGCTTCGCAGGCTTCGATTTGCTCTGCGACTGCTCGCGGATCCCGAGGAGCCTTACCGGCCAGTCGACGCGCTCCTGGCCGAGGCCCTCGGTCATCGCGGCGGCTTCGCACTTCTGGAGCCAGGTATTGCTGCCAAGGCCACCACCATCGCTGCGATTCTTGACGATATTCGTCAGGCTCCGCCCACCACACCCGTGACCGAGCTGCTGTGGATGGCCTGGTCGGCAAGCTCTGCCAGGCTCGGGTGGGAAGCTGGAGCTCTTGCCGGTGGCGATCGCTCCGGAAGTGCTCACCGAGCGCTGGATGCCGTGGTGGCACTGTTTCACCAAGCAGCGGAGTTTGTGGAAGCGCAGCCAGGCGCTAGCTCCGCAGTGTTCATCGATAACACCCTGGACGCCGAGGTGCCAGACGACGTTGTGTTGCCGGCCTCAGCCTGGTCGGCGGTCACCGTGTCGACCCCCTCTGGGCTCCAGGGAACGGAATTCGATGTGGTCATCATTTCCGGTGTGGAAGAAGGGGTCTGGCCGGATCTTCGTCTTCGCGGTTCTCTCTTGCGCGCGCATCAGATGGTGCGAAGCGCCAGAGGTGAGGGGCACGACGTTCTGGATGAGCGCAAGATCGTCAAGGACGATGAGCTGCGACTTTTCGCCATGGCTATCTCTCGGGCCACCACGACAGTCTTGGTCACCGCAACAGATTCTGAGGAGTCTCCACCGAGTCCTCTTTTCCATCTAGTCGACACCACGGCGACCAGGATTCCCAGTCGCCCGGAGGGCCCCCTGTCAGAGCGCACTCTGACAGGCCTTCTCCGGCGCGATCTGGTCCGGGCGATGGAGCGAGGTGTGGACCCCGGGGCTCTCGCCGATGACCTTGGCATACTGGCGTCGATGGGGGTTGCCGGTGCGCACCCGAGTGAGTGGTGGGGCATTGCAGCGCCGAGCAGTGAGCGCCCACTGTACCCAGACGGCGATGTTCCGGTGTCTCCCTCGGGCCTTGCGACCCTGGAGGAATCACCCATCGAGTGGTTCCTGGGCACTCTTGCCCGCAACGATTCCGCGCCCGAGCGCGGGCTTGGATCACTCCTCCACCGCGCATTGGAGGAACACCCTGCCGGGAGTGCCGATGAGTTGTGGGCTGTAGTTGATCACTCCTTTGGACAACTCGACTATGAGCCGGGGTGGGTTGAGGCCCTCCATCGTCGATCGGCCAGAGCCATGGTCGAAGCTATGGCCGACTATGTTCGCGACCGTGAGGGGGATGGCTTCACGCTGGCAGGAGTGGAGCAAGGCTTCCGCATGCAGTTTGGGCGAGCCACCGTGCGCGGAATGATCGACCGGATTGAAGTGACCCCGGAGCAGAAACTCTTGGTCGTTGATCTCAAAACCGGCCAACACGTCACCGATTCTGGTGTGGTCGACAATCCACAGATGTTCGCCTATCAACTGGCTCTGCAGAACCCCGAGTTGCTCGCCGAGAGGGGCAGGGCGGACATGGAGAATGCCGGAGCCGTGCTGCTCTTTGTGAAATCGGGTGTGGGCGGTAAACGCTATCGCCTGGCTACGCAGGCGCCACTGGATGACACCGGCCGGGAGGCCTTTGTTGAGCGGCTCGATAAAGCGATTGCGATTATCTGCGCTGCGGAATTCTCAGGGGAGCCCAGGGTCTTTGGCGCTGGCGGCCACAGCAAGCATCGCTGGCATTTTGTGGGGCAGGTGTGTGGCGATGTTTAGTGCCAAAGAAATCGCTGCGAAGCTTCGGCAGTTTGAGCCGACTGCCGAACAAGAAGCAATTATTGAAGCGGACCCCGCAGGAACCTATCGCGTGATTGCAGGCGCTGGCTCTGGCAAAACCGAGACCATGGCCCAGCGGGTCTTGTGGCTGGTCACAAACCAGCACGTCGCACCGGGCGAAGTGCTGGGCCTCACCTTCACGCGGAAGGCGGCCGGTGAACTGGGCCGCAGAATCTCTGAGCGGTTGGCCGAGCTCGGAACCAGTGGCGTGGTGGTCACCGGTGATGAGTTTGATTCCCCGAATGTTGCCACCTACAACTCTTTTGCCTCCCGCCTATACCGGGAGTACGCGGCGCTCCTGGGCCGCGACCCCGATGCCCAAGTGCTCTCCGAGGCGAGCGCGTGGGGCCTTGCGCGCACCGTAGTGGTCGCCAGTAAAGACCCCGCACTCCTGAACTGGGATTACTCGTTGGGTGAACTCACCCGTGTGGTGCGCCTCTTGGCGTCCCGAGTTAGTGAGAACTCGGTGGGCCTCGAAGACATCGAAGCGTTTGCCACGCAGTTTCGAACCCTGCGCGATTTACCGCCGGGGGGAACAGGGCGCTACGCCGACGTCGAAGAGTGGAGCGACACTGTTGACTCACTGATTCCCATGATGAAACTCGTCGGGGATTACTCCCGTGCCAAAGCCCTCCGCGGTGTCATCGAGTTCTCTGACCAGGTTGCGCTCGCGTTGGAATTGGCGACGACCCACCCGGAAATCTGCGACGACATTCGTCAGACTCACCGCGTGGTGCTACTCGATGAGTATCAAGACACCAGCGTCGCTCAGAGTTCTTTGCTCTCCATCCTGTTCCCGAGCCACCCGGTGATGGCGGTGGGAGACCCGTACCAGGCCATCTATGGATGGCGCGGGGCCAGTAGCTCTAACCTCAGTGATTTTGGTACCGCGTTTGGTGGGGGCGCCGTCACCACATTCACGCTCTCCACGAGCTGGCGCAATGGCACCAATGTTCTCGATGTTGCCAATGAGATCGCGGGGCCACTTTCTGCCCTGCCTGGCCCCGATGTGGGGGTCCTGCAACCGGCTCCCAAGGCCAGTAGCATCCCCGTCGAGGTGGTCTTTGAGGAGACTCTCCACGATGAAGCCGAGGCGGTAGCAGAGTGGTTGGTGGGCAAGCTTGCCGAGGGCGATAAGCCGCCCACGGCCGCCATTTTGGTTCGCCAGCGCCACCACCAGAGGGCTTTCGTCGAGGCGCTTTCGGCCAGGGGTGTCCCCGTCCACGTTCTGGGTATTGGTGGATTACTGGATGACCCGGTGGTTGCCGACATTGTGTGTGCACTGCGGGTCATGACCCATCCCCACGCCGAGACGGAGCTCGTTCGCTTGCTCACCGGTGGCAGGTGGCGCCTTGGTGTCTCTGACCTGCACGCCCTTGCTACCACGGCCCGTTGGCTCGAGGGCAGAGATGCCAGTGGCAACGCACTCGATGACGCAGCGAAATCCAGACTCAAGGAGTCAGTTGCCCCCACCGATCACGCGGGTCTGAGGGATGCCCTGTCCTTCATTTCTCGAGCGCCCTCCGAACATCATCAGCGCAAGCTCTATAGCGAGGCGGGGCTTTTGTGCCTAGTCGATGCGGAGCGCACTCTCAGGGCCTTGAACGACGCACACGTGGCGACTGTCGATGATGCGATTGCCATGGTGGAGCGCGAGCTAGGTCTTGATCTTGAAGTCCTTGCTCACCCGGGACGCTCACGCAGTATCGCTGCGAGAGAAGCCCTGATGGATGCCGTCAACACCTATCTGGCGGTGTCAGAGGATGCTTCCGTGACGGGGTTTGTGCAGTGGCTTGCTGATGCGGAAACCAGAGATAACCTAACCCCTCGCCCAGAGCCTGCTGAGCCCGGCTGTGTGCAGGTGTTGACGATTCACGGCTCCAAGGGCTTGGAATGGGACATCGTGGTCGTCCCGCGCGTCGTCGAGGATGAATTACCTGGGCCTGGGAAAAACAAAAAAGGCTGGGTGAGTCGGGGCGAGCTACCCTACGTCTTCCGAGGCGATCGAGGAAGCCTTCCGCACTTTGCCTGGCAGGGCGCGACGACCAGAAAAGAAGCGATTGCGGTCTTCGGAGAATTCAAGGAGGCCCTGGAGGGCCACCAGCTCGCCGAAGAACGGCGCTTGATGTATGTCGCGGTGACCAGGGCGAAGCACCACCTTTTGCTCAGTGGCGCTTTCTGGGCAGCACAGCAAAAGCCCCGAGGTCCCTCGGTGTTCTTGAGAGAGCTTGCTGACGCTGGGCTTATTCCGGAGCTACCTCTAGCCTCCACACACGAAACCCCGCCCGAGCAGAAGCCAGCGCACGAGCGACTCTGGCCCGGTGATCCTCTGGGCTCCAGGCGAGCCGTCGTGGAGCGCGCGGCCGAGGCAGTCCTCAAATCCACAGGGCGCTCTGGGGCTACTCCCTCAGACCCGAGGCTCCAGTTGCTGCAGAGCAAGCGCGAGGAGTCAGGAACACCAGCGCTTCGATTCCCGGTTCGTATTCCTGCCTCAGCACTGGAGCGTCTGATCTCAGACCCCGATGCCTACCGTCGCGCTTTGTTGCGGTCTATGCCCCAGAAGCCCCAGGCCGCGGCACTGCGGGGAACGCTGTTCCACCGTTTCGTGGAGCAGCGATTCGCCGATGTTCGCCCGGGTGCTCTCTTTGATATGGATGCCGAGTGGGAAGAACTTGCTGAGTCCTCACTGTCTATCGAGGTGTGGCGAGAGCGCTTTGAGGATTCGGAATTTGCTGGCCTTGAACCAGTCGCGATCGAACCCGAGCTTCATGTTCCCGTTGGTGAGCACATCATCATCTGCAAAATTGACGCCGTCTTCCCCACCGAGACTGGGGTGCGGATCATCGACTGGAAGACCGGCGCCGCACCTACAACACCCGAGGCGTTGGCCGCCAAGAGCATCCAATTGGCCGCGTATCGATTGGCGTGGTCGCAGTGGTCCGGACTTGATGTCTCGAATATCGAGACCGCCTTCTGGTTTGTCGAAACGGAAAGTCTTGTAGTCCCGGAGTATTTGCCCGATGCCCTGGAGCTTGAATCGCTCGTCGCTAACGCTGTTGCGCGGGTTATTGCGCCAGAGGGTGGCGAGCTTGGCTAATGGGCTGAGTCAGCACCTGGTCTAAATCTCCGGAGACGCGGTCGTTGAGCGCGACCAGCATCTCTGTTGCGTCCTGGGTAATGGTGTCGTTGCCTAAGTCCATGCCGTGGAGGAGCCACTTGGCAACATCGAGTTCAGCCCAGAACCGTGCGCGCTGCATGATGTGTCGATCTGCGTGATTGCGGGCCTGGTGATAAGCGGTCACGGTGGCGGCAGAGAAACTCTGAGCGCTCGGCGTGCTGAGCCACGCCATGTCGAGGGCGGGGTCACCCACGCGGAAAGCTCGCCAGCCTGTGACACCGAGGACGCGATTGTCATCGGCCAAGAAGCGGCCAAGCCCCATCCGCCCGTGAATGGCGGTTGCTTCGAATTGCCACAGCGCCCGGTCTTCACACGCAGTTTCCCAACGTCGCAACAAAGACTGGGGCAACAGTCCCGTTGCAGCTGTGCGATCAACGACCCCCGCTGCTTCGCGCAGGGAATCCAGCGCGCTGGCGACCACGCGCTGGTGGTCAATCAGGGTTGCGGTGGGGAGCTGGTGAATGTCTGCCAGAGCACTGCCCATGGCAGCGGCGAACTCGGGGGTGAGGTTCTTTGCCAACGGGCTCTGACCCGGCAGATAGTCGCTAACACTGAGAGTTCTGCCCTGCACATCAAGGGTTCCGACCACTCGCGGAACCTGGAAGGGCATCCGCGAGCGAAGACCCTCGGTGAGTGCGTGGGCGGCGCTGAGGCGCTCTTTCACCACTGCTTCTTCGGCGTCGCTCGAGGAGAGCGACACCACAAAAGCGTTGTTGTGGACGTCGTGAACGAGGGCTGCATTGCGCTGGCCCAGTGACAACTGTTGAGCACTCACAACCTGTAAACCAGGCACCGCGCTGGTCGCCAGCGCCGATAGCATGAGGGGAGTGTGACTCATGGCTCCAGGGTAAGCGTCGGTTTGCCTGGCTTGGGCCTGCCACACCGAGTTCACATGTGTGTTCTCCCAGAGTATTTTTCGCAACAGTAAAGGGGCGTTCCGGTGTCTTTGACCCCACGGTTACCCCTCTCCCGCTCGCGTATCGACAGAGATGCGCGCTCCCGGAAAATCCCGGGATTTCTTGATTCCCTCTGGGAGCGCTTAGACACCAGAGTCGTTCTGATCTGGCACGGCGAGGCTTTACTGGCAGCTGATAACGGTGTGGCGCTGGATCTGCGCCCACCCTCGGAGGTTCCAGAATCCCTGCACCGCATCTACTTGGGCCTCACCACGGAGACCGTGGGGGCCATTGCCGGGGGCACGCCGATCATTGCCGCAGTTCTCGATGATGATGCCGCTCGGTCTTTCGCTCCCGATGTTGCACGCTGGACGAGTGCCAGAACCCTTGCCCACCAGTTGAATGATCTTGACGCCGGCATCGTTGTTGAAGCCCTGGCTATGGCCAACTGGCATGACGGGCATTCCTTCTCGCCGGTCACGGGCTCGCCCGCGCTGCCCGAGCAAGCCGGGTGGGTGAGGGTGGATCAGTCCAGTGGGTCGGATTTGTTCCCTCGGACTGATGCGGCCGTCATCGCGCTGGTGACCGATTCAGAGGATCGCATTGTGCTCGGCAGTAACGCGCTCTGGGAATCCCACCGCTATTCGCTGCTGGCAGGCTTTGTGGAACCCGGTGAATCCCTCGAAGCAGCGGTGATTCGCGAGGTGTTTGAAGAATCTGGCCTGGTGGTCACCAATCCCGTCTATGTCGGCTCTCAGCCTTGGCCCTTCCCAGCATCCCTGATGGTGGGATTCCGGGCCGAGTTGGACCCGGCCGTTGCCATGGACCTGCGCCCTGATGGCACAGAAATCATTGATCTTCGCTGGTTTAGTCGTGAGGAGCTGCGATCCTCACTGGGCTCCATTACCCTGCCCGGAAGGACCTCTATCGCCAGGGCAATGATTGAAGACTGGCTGGGGGAGACCCTGCCGGATGAGGCCTAATGCTGGACTTGCTCGAAGCCCTCGATGACCAGCAACGCGTCGTTGCGACGAGCTTTGATGGTCCGGTCTGTGTGCTGGCAGGGGCTGGAACAGGTAAGACGCGATCTATCACGCACCGCATCGCCTATGGCGTGCAGACCGAGCGGTATCAACCTGACCAGATACTGGCGCTGACGTTCACTCAGAAGGCGGCTGCCGAGATGGCCCATCGCGTTCGAGACCTCGGCGTTGATGGTGTTGCCACCCGCACCTTCCACGCGGCAGCGCTTCGCCAACTGCAGCACTTCTGGCCGATTGTGACTGGCGGATATCTGCCAGACATCATGCCGAGCAAAGCAAGTCTTGTGGCGAGGGCGCTCGAGGGATTGAAGATTCAAGTTGACCAGGCGGTCCTTCGTGACCTTGCTGGT